>NZ_CP012036.1:3542720-3873405 GCF_001298445.1 Nostoc piscinale CENA21
ATTATCTTCTAAATTACCTGGTTTATTTCTCACCATTTCTACGGCTGGTTTTATTTCTTCCACAAAAGCACCAATTCTACCGGGAAGTGGGTCACCTTTAACAGCAGCTGAGACTGCCAACCACATTTTGTAATGTCCTAAAACTACTATTAATGGCGCACCTAATACAGCGTGGCGAATTCTAAGCTACCAATACCTTCTGGGCTAACAATATTACCTGCTACCCGTACAATAAATAAGTCTCCAAATCCCTGATCAAAAACAATTTCGGCTGGAACTCTAGAATCTCCACAGCCTAGTATTGCTGCAAACGGATATTGACCAGCAGCAATTTCTTGTAAACGCAATTTTGATTGATTTGGATTCATGCGTTTATCTTCTACAAATCTTTTATTACCATCCATTAATGTTTTTAAAGCTTCTTGGGGATCTACTATTTGAGGTTTTGGTTCAGGCTTAGATGGTTGTTGGGCAATAGCTTGTTCTTCTTGCCAAATTATACTGCTAGTGGCACTAGCACCAACAGCAACACTACCTATACCTGCTAATTTCAAAAAATTTCGTCGCCCAACAAATCCATTAATTCTACTCATTAATCTACCTCACTTCCAACAGTAAATTTTTGCTAAGTTGCTGTTTTCTAAACCAAGTTAAATCGTCCTACTAAAAAGACGCGATCGCTTTAATGCACATTTTGTCTTTTAAGTAAAGATAAATTTGTTGATTTAACTTAGAAATTTTCAATGTTTGTCATTCACTGAAATATATCAGACTGGTGTAGTGTTGCTAAATATAATTTTCATATAAGAATAATATGATTAAGTATGGATTTAATCTATGGTTAATTTTTCTATGTACACAAGACTTAAGTCACAAATTAGTGTATGGCAGAAATCAACAGCATTGATCGCACTTGACATTATTGGTGAACGACAAAATCCCCGATTTCTTCAAGAAGTCGGGGATCTGAAGCGGTAGGATGTCCATAAATCAAATAAAATTGCTATATCTACCTGATAATTTTAAGTAATTACATTCACCTTGCCAGTATCGATATCGTAACAAGCACCAACTATTTGGAGTTTATTGGCTTGTAGTAATTGAGTTAATATTGGCGAACTTTGTTGTAATTTTTTTGACTGATACTGCACATTGGCAATGACTGCTTCAGTGGAATTAAAGTTGGTTAATGCAGGTTTAATACTTTCCGCTACGTTGCTAATCATACCAGGCATAGGTTCGTTTTTCATGGCTGCGGCTACAGCACCACATTTTGTATGACCCAACACCACAATTAGTTGGGTACCGAGTACGGCTGTAGTATACTCCAAGCTACCGATAATCACGTCACTAGCGACATTACCAGCAACGCGCACCACAAATAAATCTCCTAGGCCTTGGTCGAAAATAATTTCCGCCGGAACTCTAGAGTCAGCACAACCTAAAATAGCAGCAAAAGGGTACTGTGCTTTGGCTAATAATTGTAAACGTGCCAATGATTGATGGGGATATTGGCGTTTGTATTGGATAAAGCGTTGATTACCATCCAGCAAAAGTTTTAGAGCCTGACTAGGGTTAACTGGATTTGGATTAGCTGGATTAACATCAGCGATCGCAGTTTGCTGAATACTACCTATTAAACTACCACCAATCGTTGTAGCCGCGATCGCTAAACTACCTGTCCCGGCAAATTTCAAAAAGTTACGGCGACCAATAAATCCATTAATTCTTGTCATTCATCTACCTGACAACACTTTCGCTGTTAATAGGAAGATATCAACTTTATTCAAGTGAAAGAGTACCTTCAGACACGGTTTTAAGATTTTATCAGGGAATAGAAAATACTTATTTGAAGAAGCCAAAGTTAAGAGCGTTGTTTAAATCTTAGCTGACATACTGATTTGGTCGTACATACCAATAAACATTATATATCATGTCGAAATAACCGAACTTGACAAGGCAAATAAATTTTTTTAAAATGTTTATTTTTGTTTTTGACAAAGAAGCTTTCACTCTTCATAGGTGTGTAGAACCCTACTATCAAAGTTGTGTTCTCTGTATTTTCATTTGCTTGGGAATTAAGGCAAGATTACAAGTGTCAGCGACAGACAAACTAAACATCGCTAAAGCTTAAAAAATCGCAATTCCATAAGTTATCAATGCAGAGGTAAAATAATATGATGATTCGCTACTTCCAACCCATCCGCGAACTCGAAAATTTACGTCGTCAAATGGATTTAGTATTTGATGAACTATCTGCACAAACTACGCAAACAACTGAAACGGCAACAACTTGGAGTCCAGCTATCGAGTTAATTGATGCGGGTGATAGTTTGATTTTCAAAGCACAATTACCCGGAATTACTGCCCAAAATCTTGATGTGCAAGTAACTCGTGATGCTGTTTCAATTGTAGGCAATCGCCAGCGTTTAAGTCAAAATACTAATTATCTTCATTCGGAATTTCGTTACGGTAAATTCCAAAGAGTAGTTAACTTACCTATTGCTGTACAAAATGATAAAGTACAAGCAGAATTTCAAGATGGTATCTTAACTTTAACTCTCCCCAAAGTTGAAGAAGTGCGGAATCGAGTTGTGAAAATTAATTTAGGCGGAGTTACAGGTAGTTCTTCTACCAGTGTAGATACAAACGCCCAAACCGTAAAATCTTAAAATTTGTTGAATTTTATTCAACCTGAGCCTCAAATCCCCAGCTTCTTTGAGAAGTCGGGGATCTACTTATTGATGAATAATTATATAAATCCTATCATCAGGTATGATCATTATTCATTCGCTGGAATTGATGAAGTTTTTAATTAGTTATTTGTAGTCACAGGAATCATGCCTTGAACTGTCAAAACTGAACAGGGTGCATGATGTAAAACATAATTACTCACGCTACCAAGAAATAATTCACCAATTCCACTCAAACCGCGCCGACCAATCACTATGACATCAACATGGCAATTTTTAGCCACCTCACAAATCATACGACCAGGATCACCTAATTCTTGGGTAAATTCTGCGGCTATACCTTTGGCGATCGCTTGATTTGTTAGTAATGTTAAAAACTCAATGCCTTGTTGTTTTAATTTATCCCATTCTCCTAAATAATATTCTAAATTCTGGCTCTGGGATGAAGTATAACGGCTATGTATTTCCGTTGTCGAAGTATTGATAACGCCATCATTAAAAGGAGAAACAACTTGCAATATCATTAACTCAGCATTAGTTAATTTTGCTAATGATAAAGCTTGTTCAAAAACATGATGACCGATTTCTGTATTATTAACAGCTACTAAAATTTTCTTGAACATAGATTTAAATTTGTATGTCATTTATCGCTTGGTTATGAGTTTAAGAAGCCAAGAAGTATAGGTTGTTGAAAAAAACAAATATGATTGATGCTGATGATAAAAAAAATTCACTAATAAAAATGGCAGAACGTTAGATGTGTTTCAACATAGGAAGTAGAAGTCTAAAGCATGAAACTTCAGACTTCATACTTCACACTTCATTCTTTTTCTTCTGCTTTGGCAATTTCTAAGAGAGTCTTAAGTACAGAATCGGGGTTGAGACTGATAGAATCAATTCCTTGTTCAACTAAGAAACGGGCAAATTCTGGATAGTCGCTTGGTGCTTGACCACAAATCCCAATTTTGCGACCATATTGCTTAACAGTAGCGATCGCATTGGCAATGGTTCTAGTTACAGCTTCATCCCGTTCATCAAATAAATGGGCGACTAATTCCGAATCTCTGTCAAGTCCCAAGGTTAACTGCGTTAAATCATTGGAACCAATCGAAAAACCATCAAAGATTTCACTAAATTCATCTGCAAGTTGCACATTGCTGGGCAATTCACACATCACATAAACTTGCAGTCCATTGACTCCACGCACTAAACCATGTTGTGCCATTTCTGCTAACACGCGCCGACCTTCTTGGGGAGTCCGACAGAAAGGAATCATCAAAATGACGTTGGTCAAACCCATTTCATCTCGCACCCGCTTCATCGCTTGACATTCTAGGGCGAAACCTTCACTATAGCGGGGGTCGTAATAACGAGAAGCACCACGCCAACCAATCATCGGGTTTTCTTCTTTGGGTTCAAATTGCTTACCACCCAAGAGATTGGCATATTCGTTACTCTTGAAATCTGATAGCCGCACAATCACAGGTTTTGGATAAAAAGCTGCGGCGATCGTGCCGATACCTTGGGCTAGTTTATCAACAAAGAACTTAGTTTTGTCTTCGTATTGGGCAGTTAACTCAGTAATTTTGTATCTTGCCAATTCATCTTCTAACTGATCAAAATGAATTAACGCCAGTGGATGAGCTTTGATGTGATTGTTAATAATAAATTCCATCCTCGCTAATCCCACACCATCATTCGGAATTGCAGTTAAACCCAAAGCCTCTTCGGGATTCGCTAAATTCATCATGATTTGTGTACGTGTGCGGGGCAATTTTTCCAAAGGCAATTCTTGGACTTCGTAAGGTAATAAACCTTGATAGACTTTTCCTGTTTCACCTTCAGCACAACTCACAGTAATTTCTTGCCCAGTCTTTAACACAGTCGTGGCATTTCCACTACCGACAATCGCTGGGATTCCCATTTCTCTGGCGATAATTGCAGCATGACAAGTCCTACCGCCAGAATTAGTGACAATGGCACTCGCCCGTTTCATAATTGGTTCCCAATCAGGGTCAGTGCGGTTAGTAACTAGCACTTCTCCTGGTTGAAATTGGTTAATTTGGCGGACATCTAAAATAACTCTGGCTTTACCTTGACCAATCATCTCGCCAACACTGCGACCTGTTAGCAATACCTCACCCTTGTCTTTGAGTTGATATTGTTTGAGAACATTTTTGGTTTTTTGCGACTGGACTGTTTCTGGACGGGCTTGCACAATAAATAATTCATTGGTCAAACCATCTTTCGCCCATTCAATATCCATCGGCGTGTAGGTTCCCCGCACTTGGGAATAATGTTCTTCAATAATGCAAGCCCAGTTTGCTAGTTGGAGAATTTCTTCATCATTCAGGGCGTATTGATTTCTTTCGGTGGTAGGGACGGAAATATTTTTAGTTAACTTCAAGCCTTCTTGGTCATAGACCATTTTGATTTCTTTCGTGCCTAGGCGCTTTTGAATAATTGGGCGGTACCCTTGTTTGAGAGTTGGTTTAAACACCAAATATTCATCAGGGTTAACTGCACCTTGAACGACGTTTTCACCAAGACCGTAAGCGGCGGTAATTAAAGCGGCATCTTTAAAACCTGTTTCGGTATCGATAGAAAACATTACACCAGACACCGCCAAATCAGAACGTACCATTTTTTGTACGCCCACCGATAAGGCAATATTAAAGTGATCAAAGCCTTTAATTTGACGATAAGAAATTGCACGGTCAGTAAAAATCGAGGCAAAACACTTATGACAGGCTTCTAAAACGGCTTGCAGTCCGTGGACATTTAAATAAGTTTCTTGTTGACCTGCAAAGCTGGCATCGGGTAAATCTTCGGCGGTGGCGCTAGAACGCACCGCAACATCAGTATCAGCACCGTATTCTTCGCAAAGATTTTGATAAGATTGAGCGATCGCTGCTTGTAAATCTGGCGGAAATGGAGTTTGCAACATCAACATTCTCGCCTTTTTGCCGCATTGCCGCAGATTTTGTACATCCTCCACATTTAAATCGGCAAATATCTCTCTGAGTTGTGTTTCAATTCCAGCCGCAGAAATAAAGTAGCGGTAAGCAAAAGCAGTTGTCGCAAAGCCTGTTGGCACTTTGACTCCCTTACGCCGCAATTGCTGAATCATTTCTCCTAAAGAAGCATTTTTACCACCAACTAACGGGATATCTGCAATTCCCACATTTTTTAAATGTAAAACTAAAGCTTCTTCTTGAGCAGCAGAGAGAGATGTTGCTGAATTTAACAATGTGTCTAGCATAATAGAATTTCCATAACAGATAGTGATATCTAAGAACCTCTTACTATCTGGGCATTAGCAAGTTTCATTGCAACACATTCAATATCAAGATTGATAAATTCAATTAATTCTCAAAATCTGGTATTCTGAGCTTAATTTCCCTCAGTGTTGCTGGCAAAATTTGTGATCAATAATTAGTTCTTAGGTCTCACACTGTTATTTATAGAAAGATAATTTGAGGAAGTTGTGAGGATAAAGTAACTCATCAGTAAATTCTGGTTACTAATGATTTACAAACATCTCCCCCTTGTCTCCTCCGTCACTCCACTCCCTATCACAAGATTAATGACATACTTCAGATACGATCGCATCCTCAAGATTTGCACCGATGAGATTAGCGCCGCGCAGTTTAGTACCGATGAGGTTAGCGCCAGTTAAGTTTGCACCAGCTAAGTTTGCGCCTTGCAGATTTGCCCAGCTTAAGTTTGCACCTGTTAAATCAGCTTCACTGAGGTTAGCTTGCAACATATATGCACTTACTAAGTAAGTATGACTGAGATTCGCATTACATAAATCTGTTTTGTATAGATAAGCCCCAATTAAATCGGCATTGTAGAGGTTGGCTTTACTGAGATCAGCTGCAATCAAGTTGGCTTCAATCAAGTTAGCGTAAGCAAGGTTAGCGCGGATGAGTTTTGCTGCACCCAAGTCAGCACTTCTGAGGTTGGCATCTTTTAGGTCTGTGCCGATTAGGATAGCATGGGCGATCGCAGCTTCTTTCAAATTTGCTTCACTTAAATCAGCACCAATAAAGTTGGCATGACTCAAATTTGCCTGTGTTAGCGTTGCACCCTTTAAGTTAGCCACACTCAAGTTAGCTCCACTTAAGTTAGCTTCAATGAGCTTGGCTTGTTCCAGATTTGCGCCACTAAAATCTGCACCGTTCAAATTCGCACGTACCAGTAAAGCCTGACTCAAATCTGCTTTGGTCAAGTTGGCTTGATAAAGGTTTGCACCTCTGAGGTTATCTCCTTGCAAGTTCGCAGCACTCAGGTCTGGTTGAATTTGTGGATTTTTCTGTCTCCATTCACTCCAGGTAACTGCACCGGCTCTCAGTAAAACCAGATGCTCTTGATTTGCCATTGTCTCTCCTTTACTCCTGGCGGCCACTATTGGGATTTGTCCGACCAGCTACACTTTCAATTGCGGTTAACGCGCCACTCGCTCCTGCTAGAATATCTCGTTCTTGTCCACCTAAATACAACCTGCCAAAACTTCCTACAGCTTGTACCTCTAAAATATTAATCGCCGCCGCTTTTTCAGCTTCGTTGGCGGCTAGTGCAGCATAAGCGGCAGGTTCAACTTCTAAGACATATAAAGTTTGTCCCGCTAATAGCAACTGTCCGCGACGAGTACGATTGATCAGTTGTGTTTGGTAAGCGTCAATATTACGGATAATTTGACTAGAAACAACACGCGGTTTGAGACATTCTTCGCGTTTGACTCCTAATGTATCCAAAATGGCTTGACCTGCTGTGCGTGTTTCTCCTTGGGAACCAGAATGAACTTCTAATAAACCGTATAATCGCTCAACTACTTGGACTCCCGGACGAACAGAAGCAGCTTTTAAGGCGACATCAGTAATTTTATTGATTTCAATCCCAGGAGAAATTTCAATCCATAATGATGTGTCTCCTGGTAAGGGCAAGAAACCTTGAGCTACTGTTCCCATATAGGCTGCGTGTTGCGGCTGCAAGCTATCAAGAAATACGAAACTGCGTAGTTCTATACCCAAGGTTCTGCTCTCCAGTCATAAAGTAAAGTTTACATATTGCAATAATATGCCTGTAACTTTAAACTACCATAAGCTACAGTCAATCTTTTATGTACTGACTAGTAAACAATGACAGACGCGTTAGGATGGCGAAAGAAATTTGGCGTGCTTGCGCCTAGTACAAATACGATTGTTGAACCTGATTTTCATACAATGGCTGTACCTGGGGTGACTTCTCATACATCGCGGATTTATCTGAGAAACCAGGATTTGAGTAGTGATGAAAAGATGGTAAGGCTTTTGGAGGCGATCGCTCAAGAAATGTTTTCGGCAATTGATCGGGTGATGACTGCGAGTGTCGATTACTTGATTATGGCTATGAGTGCGGAAACTTTTTGGGAAGGTAAAGCAGGTAACATAGAGTTTATCAAGCGAGTTGAAGATTATGCTGGTGTCAAGGTGGCTTCTTGTGCTTCGGCATATCAGGCAGCACTAGCCACATTTCAAGTGAATAAAATTGCTGTAATTACCCCTTATCAAGCTGTAGCTGATGAGAAAATTTGTCGCTTTTTTAGTGAGATTGGGGTAGAAGTTGTGCGCCTCAAGAGTCTCCGTTGTCCTACGGCAATTTCTATTGCAGAGGTGTCTGAAGATACTTTAAGGACATATCTTCAGGAACTTGATGGTGATGATGTGCAGGCAATTGTACAGATGGGGACTAATTTAAGTATGCTCCGACTGGCGGATGAAATGGAGCGATCGCTTGCTAAACCAGTAATCGCCGTCAACGCCGCTACTTGGTGGTACGCCCTACGCCAAAACGACATTCACGATCAAGTTTATGGCTGTGGTAGACTTTTGCGAGAATTTTAAAGACTGTACATCACAAATTGTTTTCTTTACAGCACCATTTATCTTTCATCCGCAAGGATTTAATTCTCTAGCTGCCTCAATTCAAAATCAGGATGCTCTCGCAGTACGATATCCCGGACGAATTTACTGTAATCATCTTTCATCGCCAGATCCATATCAACTTTGATACGTCTTCTCATCGCCAAGACTTTCTCTCCCGTTTGGGGATTGGTTGCTTCCTTTTGATAGGATTCCCAATATAGTCCTATACCTCGTTTCTGCCAATTAGGTAAGTTATTAAAATTGATGTTTGCTTGCTGGTAAAGTAATTCATTTTTATCACTGACTGAAAGCCTATCAAGCTTTTCTGTAGCAGCTACAGCACTTTCACCTGCTTTGCGTAACATCCAGTAACAGTGAGCATTTAAGGCATTTCGATGAGCATCTTCATTACGCCAACGAAAGTAATCGACTACTAGATTTAATGTAGGAAGTTGGGAAACTCGACAATCAAAGGCGGCAATGCTATTAAGTAGCAGTGAAAGTTTTGCACTTGCCTCTCCTGCCAAAATAGAGTTGAGTTTCCGCAATTTGCGACTAAAACTTTCCTCATCACGGTGGAATAGAAGTGAGATTTCGTCACTTTGCGTATAGCCATAAATGATACGGAATCCACAATTCATTAGATGTTCTACTGTAGATACCATGTAATCTCGAAATTGAGCATCAAAGGGAGCTACAAATTTGTGAGTTTCCTTTGTCAAGCGAGTAAAGTTCCGCCCATCAATTCGAGCAACAATAAATAGCCCTGGTAATACACACAAATCATGGGCTGTTTCAAAAACTCTCAGTCTTGTATCTAACTCTTCAAACTTCATCCAGCCACTCCTGTACAGCAAACTCTCCTTTTTGTATTAACCGAACATAGTAAAGTTCGTCAAAACCTTCCTCATACCGAGGTAGTACCAGCCGTGCGTGTGTGCCTCTAATACCTTTATCTGGTACTTGCTGCTCCGGTTTACGGTTTTGATTACGTTGAATTGAATCAGCAATTTTTGATTCAAAATAATAGCCAGTAATGCTAAATCCTTGATTCTTGGCTAACACAATGTAGCGTTTTCGCTCTTCAGGTGTAGGATTTGTATTGTCTACAACAAATGGTTGAGCAATTTCCAGACAAGTTTCTATCAGTCGCTTTTCTCGGTGTCTAGTTTTGAGCATATCCAGATTGATTCTGATGTGAGTATCAGAAAAAACGTTGACTGTAGAAGGTTGATTTTCCGCTTGCCTGTATCCCAATAAAAATGATTAATTGCACAATTAATTCAACAGTTAATCAAAGCTCTAATCTATGTTTAACTTCTGCTGCTAAATCTGCTAATGCTACCTCTACTTGTTCGCCTGTTTGCAAATCTTTGAGCGATGATTTTTGGGCGGCGGCTTCATCAGTACCGATGATTACACAAAATCTAATTCCTTGTTTATCTGCGGCTTGAAATTGTTTACCTAATGGGCGTTTTTCAAAGTTGGTAATTACATTAATACCTGCTTGGCGTAACTGTTGGGATACTTTTAAATAAGTCGGCATTAAATCTTCTTGCATATTGACTACTACTACTTGCGCTGGTGTTGCAGGTAAAGTCTTTAAAATACCCGCTTTGAGTAGTCTGCTAATTAAGCGAGTTAACCCGATAGAAATACCAACTCCAGGCATTTTTTCACCGATAAACATACCAACTAATTCTTCATACCTGCCACCAGAACAAATACTACCTAAAGCTTCATGACCGATAAGGGTAGTTTCGTAAACTGTGCCTGTGTAGTAGTTTAAGCCACGGGCAATAGACAAATCAATACAAAAACGTTTATCAGGAACTCCCAAATTACGCACACCTGTAATTACTGTTTCTAATTCTGTAACCCCTAAACTAAATTGTTCGGCTGTTGGTAAGTTTTGTGACAAATGCTTGAGTTTATCTAATACCTCATCAACATTGCCATCGATTTTGATAAAATCAATAATTTTTTGTGTATTCTCTGGGGAAATACCTTCTTTTTCTAATTCTTGCTTAACTTTAGTCTCACCAATTTTTTCTAGGTTATCAATAATACTAATACAAGTTTTAATTTGAGTTTCGGCAATGCCTAATGACTGGAAAAACCCAGTTAGAATTTTGCGGTTATTGATGCGAATTAAAAAGTCACCAATGTTCACTGCCTCAAATATTTCGGTGATAATTGCAGGCATTTGCGCGTCATATAATAAGCTGAGTTCGCGCCGCGCAATTACATCGATATCACATTGACGAAATTGGCGAAAACGTCCATCTTTGGCTCGTTCTCCCCGAAATACGACATCCATTTGATAACGGGCAAAGGGAAAAGTTAATTCATTTAAGTGACGGGCAATATAGGCTGCTAAGGGAACAGTTTGGTCAAATTTTAAAGCCCTTGCTTCTGAACCTGTTTCGCCTGCTTTGTCTCTTTCGGCTTGGCGATTTGGTGGTAAGATTGGGTCGATACCATAAATAATATTGTCGCCTTGATTACCTTTGGCTTGTAATACTTCTAACCTTTCAACGGCGGGGGTTTCTATGGGTGTAAATCCATAGCTTTCATAAACTCTACGGATGGTATCTAATAAATATAATTCTAAACGTTTTTCACTAGGTAAAAATTCAGGGAAACCGCTAGGAGTAGAAAAGTTAATTTTGTCAGTCTTTGCCATGTGCGTAATCTATTTAAATTTAAATATAATGAACTACCTATTATGTCATAAAATAGTGCGTTAACACATATTCTGTACATAGCTCCGACGAATGAAATTCGCGGCTATAAAAAACGAAGTCCGCCTACGCGGACTAAGGAAAAATCAAGGGTTATGAACCCGCGCGGGCGGGTTTTGTCTGTGTAGCTGCAACTTCAGTCGCTTGGTGCTATTTTTAAATTTTTAGATGACTATCTAACTCTTTGTTCTTGAATGAGGGTACGTTGGTAAATTTGATGATTTTTAAACCAGTGCCATGTCCGGGCACGAGAGTTATTATCTGGACTAATTTGAATCATTTCATACAAATATGCGGCTGGAACTGTCTTATAAGAAAACCACAAAATCAAAGTAGAATCGTCTATTTCCCAGGCTTTGCCTGTGATGCGTTCTGTATCAAACCAAATAGCTTTATCACAATATTTACCTGGAAATTGATGTTCTTCTTGTTTACCATTAGCCCAGGTGTAACGATTAATTTGGTAGTAAGAATCAGGACTGTCATCAGGAAATTGACAGCTTAAATGCGATTCATGTTTATCTAAAATTTTGCCTTCCGTATCTACTAGTGTATAAGTTCCTACCCAATCGCCTTCATGACGTGCAAGCACTGGCATTTCTTCTCTAAGATTAGGCATGATGCAACTCCTATCAGTTGGCGTAAATACTTATCGTTAAGATTAAGGTAGGAACTGAATATTAGCCAGTTATTGTTTAATCATTTTAAAGAAGCGGGTGAAGTAATCTGGAAAAGTTTTAGCTGTACAACCGGGATCTTGAATTACAATTCCGGGAACTTTTAAGCCTGTGACAGCAAATGCCATTGCCATACGATGATCGTGATAAGTTTCAATGGCGGCTGGCGTAATGGGACTTGGTTCAACTTTTAAGCCATCTGCAAATTCTTCAACCTTAACGCCTAAGCGACGTAATTCAGTAACAACGGCGCGAATACGTTCCGTTTCTTTGTAGCGGATATGTTCGACATTACGGATGGTAACAGGTGAGTTGGCAAAAGGCGCGATCGCTCCTAATGTTTGTACAAGGTCAGATATATCATTCATATCAATATCAATACCCTGTAATTGCTGTGGCCCGGTAACTTCGATATAGTCATCAGCCTCACGTACTTGACAACCCATCTGTTCTAGAACATTCAGCCACAGAATATCACCCTGATAAGATTGCTTGGTTAAATACTTAACCCGCACTCGTCCACCAGTCACAGCAGCCGCAGCGAAAAAGTACGACGCATTAGAAGCATCTGGTTCTATGGTGTAATGTCGCGGCTGATAACGCTGTCCCGCTTTGATATGAAATTGATTGTCGCCAACTTGATTTACCTCTACGCCAAAATCTGCCATCAGGCGACAAGTCATTTTCACGTAAGATTGAGAAACTAATGTGCCTTCTACTTCAATAATTGTGTCTTGTTGAGCATAAGGCGCAATCATGAGTAAGGCTGAAAGTTGCTGACTAGTTTGATTGGCTTTAATGCGAATATGTCCACCAGCAAATTGCTGACTGTAGATAGTGTAGGGCATATAACCAGGGTTGCCCTCAAAGTTAACAGTGGTTCCGCCTGTTTGGAACACTGTTAACATATCGCCCATCGGCCTTTCCCGCATTCTGGGTACACCATCTAAGCGATATTCCCCGTTACCGAGTACCACCAAAGCTGAGATAAACCGCGCGGCTGTACCTGCTAAACCTACAAATAAATCCGCCTGGGTTGCGGGAATTTCCCCACCTTTCCCTGACACCTGCATCTGTGCTGATTCAGGATTTAAGGTGATGGGAATGCCCAAATTTTCGACACATTTGGCAAAATATTCACTGTCTTCACTAAATAAGGCATTTTCTAAAATTGAGTCGCCTTGCGCTAAAGCAGCAACGAGTAATGCCCGATTAGTAATACTTTTAGAACCAGGAATTTCTACCGTGGCATCCACTGGGCGATCGAGAGCAGGTATAGCAATGGTATCCACGTTAAACCTCTAGATGGTCAGCTACACCTTAAATATACGTGAGTTCGCGGGATTAAGAAATATGGGGAGTTGGGAGTGGAGAGTGGGTGTAGGGATGGAAAAGTTGTGGGTTTTATAGTCTGGGATAGGGTATGACGAACCACAGAGACACAGAGTACGCGGAGTCATAAGAGTTTGAGAGGTTTTTTGAGTAAGTCCTACTTACGCATAATTATGAAAAAACGTAGACGCGCAAGCGGCTTCCCGAAGGGTACCGCAAAGGACGCATAGACGCGATAGCGCCTTCCCGCAGGGTAGGACACGAAGTTAAGAGGATTTTAGAGGCTTGTTGTTTAAGTCCTAAAAATAATATGGTGCGTTGTCGCAAAAGACAACGCACCATATAGGTTTAATTATTTAATTCAACACTGATTGCATCAATGGTTTATCGGGTGAGACATTTCCTGAACGTAACCATTCTGACAGGTCTTCGGGGGCTTTGGCTTGTTTGAGGCGATCGCGCAAGTCTGAACCTTCGAGAATTTCTCTTTGCAGTAGTTCTTGGGCGGTTTCTTCTAACAAGTCGCGGTTTTGATGCAGAATGCTCAAAGCAATGTGGTGAGCGTTGTCTACTATTTGTTTGACTTCGTGGTCGATTTCTTGGGCGACTTGGGGACTGATAGCACGGCGGGCGTTACCATAACCATCAAGAAATTGCTGTTGGATTTTCTCAAAGGCGACAGGGCCAAGTTTATCGCTCATCCCATACAAGGTAACGTAACGTTCGGCTAAGTCGGTGGCTTTTTGGATATCGTCACTCGCGCCTGTGGAAACTTTGCCAAACACGACTTCTTCGGCGGAACGTCCACCCAATAAGGTAGCAATGCGTCCGCGAATTTCATCTTCAATCATCAAAAAGCGGTCTTCTTCGGGCATTTGAATGGTATAACCCAATGCACCAACACCACGGGGAACTACGGAGATTTTTTCGACTTTACCCGCCCCAGGCATCAACGCACCGATGATGGCGTGACCAACTTCGTGATAAGCGACGGTCTTTTTCTCGGTTTCGTTAAGCACACGAGAGCGTTTTTCTAAACCTGCAACTACCCGTTCGATCGCTTCGTTGAAATCTGCCATAATCACGGCGGGGCGATTTTGGCGTGCGGCTAACAATGCGGCTTCGTTAACGAGGTTGGCTAAGTCTGCACCAGCAAAACCAGGAGTTCTGATGGCGATGGTGGCAAGGTTGACATCATCCGCCAATTTAACGTTACGTGCATGAACTTTGAGAATTGCTTCTCGACCAATTTTATCAGGGCGATCGACTACTACTTGACGGTCAAAGCGTCCGGGACGGCGCAAAGCAGGGTCTAGAACTTCGGGACGGTTGGTGGCGGCGATGATAATTACTCCGGTGTTGGCATCAAAACCATCCATTTCGGTCAGTAATTGGTTGAGGGTTTGTTCCCGTTCATCGTTACCACCGACAAAGCCACCCGCACCACCGCGAGATTTACCCAATGCGTCTAATTCATCGATGAAGACAATACAAGGTGCTTGTTTTTTCGCTTGTTCAAACAAGTCGCGGACTCGCGCCGCACCCACACCAACGAATAATTCGATAAATTCTGAACCAGAGATGCTGAAGAAAGGAACACCTGCTTCCCCGGCGATCGCTTTTGCTAGTAATGTTTTACCTGTACCCGGAGGCCCAACTAACAACACACCTTTAGGAATTTTCGCGCCTAAGTTAGTGTATTTGGTCGCATTCTTCAAGAAATCTACTATTTCTTCGAGTTCGGCTTTGGCTTCATCTACCCCAGCTACATCGGGGAATTTTACCCCAGTGCTACCTTCAGAATAAATCCGGGCTTTGCTTTTCCCAACGGTGAGTGCAGCCGGGCCGCCACCTTGGCGATTAATTAAAAAGCCCCAAATGCCAAAGAAAATTAATGGCGGTGCAACCCAACTCAACAGAGTCCCTATCCAAGCATTTTGGTCTGGGAGTGGTGCAGCAAATTCAACGTTATTCTCGCGCAGAATCTTCGGTAAATCTAAATCTAAGGCTACAGGTGTAGTTGCAAATACCTGTTCAGTCGTTTTGCCATCGGGGGTTTGGGCTTTGAGTGTATACTCAATGCGATCGCCTCCTACCACAGCACGGTCTACTTTACCTTGCTGTACCAGCGCCACAAAGTCACTATAAGGCACTTGTGGCAATCGCGGCCCAAAGAAACTAGGAACAATAAAATTAAGCAGTAATAACAGAGTCAGTAGTATTAGTAAGCTACCACCAAACTGCCTCACTCTTGGCGGTTTAATAGGATTTTGGTTATTTTTTTCTACAGGCATTTTCATGTATCCTTGATTAATTTTTTGTCAAAAGTCCAGCGTCAACCATCCATAGGGAAAAAATTGATTACTATTGACAATTGACCAGTGACAATTGACTTATCAGGCAATGTTTTTGGCTGAAGTTGTTGAACTCAAAATTTTTCTGAGTGCAGCGAAAAACATACTAGCCCCTAGCCTCTAGGTTGTGTACTTATGTGAATATTGTAGAGAGTCTTCCTTTGAGCTTATATTCGGGTATACCCTACAGAAAAAGGTGAATTGCCGTACTGCTATGCCAAACCAGCTAATTTTTATTGCCAAGCTACTTATACTGTCAGCTTTGTTATCTGCGGCGATTAAGTACATTTTGCCAAGTGTGCCGCTTCCAGCCACAACGGCAAACGCCTTAATTTTAGTTTTGTCACCGACTGTAATTATAGCGATCGCTTTATTCTGGCGATTCCAAACAAAAACAAATTTAACTTAAATCATCTGGGCGTTATTGCTAAAATCAGCTAACCTAACTGCATCACCAACAGCCGGGAGTTAACCTGTGAACCTTGGTCAATGGATCGGTTTAATCGCCATAGTTCTTTCTCTATACATCTTGTGGCAAATCAAAGAAGTTTTATTGCTGATGTTTGCCGCCGTGGTGTTAGCAACTACCTTAAATCGGTTAGCAAAACGCTTCCAAAATTTAGGAATTAAGCGCGGTTTCGCTGTCATAATTTCGGTGGCTATCTTTTTTGCTGTGGTGGTGGGTTTTTTCCTGTTGATTGTGCCACCTTTTGCCCAACAATTTCATGAGTTAACTTACCGAGTTCCCCAAGGTTTAGAACGCTTTAATAGTTGGCTGGATGAAATGAAAACTAGAGTTCCCAGCCAATTAGTTCCCTACATTCCCGATCTCAATAGTTTAATTCAGCAAGCACAGCCTTTTGTTAATCGTGTTTTGGGGAGTTCCTTTGCCTTTGTCTCCAGTTCTTTAGAAGTTGTTCTGAAGGTTTTGTTGGTGCTGGTGTGGACAGGAATGCTGTTAGCTGATCCTTTAGCTTACCGCCGAGTCTTTATTCGCGTGTTTCCTTCCTTTTATCGCCGTCGGGTGGATGGCATTTTAGATAAATGCGAAGTTTCATTAGAAGGATGGGTGACAGGCGCATTAATTGCGATGGGTGTCGTCGGATTGATGAGTGTGGTTGGCTTATCAGTTTTGGGTGTAAAAGCAGCCTTGGCTTTGGGAATTTTAGCAGGATTTTTAAACTTAATACCCAATTTAGGCCCCACATTAAGCGTAGTTCCAGCAATGGCGATCGCTTTATTAGACGCTCCTTGGAAATCTGTTGCTGTCTTGATTCTCTACTTTTTTATTCAACAAACTGAAAGTAATTTTATTACACCTTATGTCATGGCACAACAAGTTTCATTGTTACCCGCCGTGACCTTAATTTCTCAATTATTTTTTGTGACATTCTTCGGCTTTTTAGGCTTATTTTTAGCTTTGCCTTTAACAGTTGTTGCTAAAATTTGGGTACAGGAAATTTTAATCAAAGATGTATTAGATCAATGGGGAACTCACCATTCCAAAGAAACTGAGATGGTGATAGTTTGTAACCCTCCTAATAATCATGATGATTTGTATGAGGAAAATCCCCCTACTCCTGTGGAAGAGAATTTGCCTAAAGAAGATTAAATAGACAAGGTAGATAAGGGAAAGAGATATAGTGATCGCGCGGATGTCAAAAATTTTATTTTGGTATTCACAAAACTCGGTCTTCTAGTAAGGAAGATTTAATACCAATTCGCAATTAAGAAATCTAGCTCCAGTAAGACTTTCTTGATTTATATCTGTTGCATTCTTTTTTCAAATTGGTATAAGGTGTCACAGATTAAGCTTAAAATAGTGATGTATTCAATTGCCGTAAACCCATGATACCAGCATCAGTTAAACCCTCATCCTGGCTAGAAAAAGGAATTCAAATTGAAAAAGTCAATAGTCTGAATCTGTTTAAATTGACGGATGAATTGCAAGACCGAATGCAAGAACTTGTCGATAAAAAATTATCTGATTCTCTGACACCAAAGGAAGCCTCTGAACTAGAAGCAATTGGCGACTTAATTTTTATTGTTACTTATATTAATGGACAGATTGTTTCTGCGGCACAACAATCTCAAGATACTGAAACTTGGGAACAAAAGCTAGACAAAAACTAGAAATTTTCAAAGAACTTTGTTTATATAAAAAGACAAGAAATATATTTTTTTTCAGGAGCGAATGATCATTCGCCCCTATTTTTATGAATGTGTGTTATGGGAATATTGAACACACAGATACATGTGGTGATTTACAACTAATTATAATCATTGCAAAATCTCAAATACTTTTATAGTTTTAACAGATCCTATTGCTTATCCTAAAGTTAGGATATTTTCAGGAAAATCAACGACTAATTTTCTGGTAAAAAGCCAAGGTAAACCAATAAGAACTTCTGTTATTTCTTCTCCAGCAATTGCAGAGATGTTAAATTCTTGATTATCTAAACTAACTAGACCGTTGTAAATATTAAATTTAGCTTCACCTTGCGCTGTTAATCGTGTTTCTTCACTCTCTACAAGCTCCCATCCCAGAGATATAGCGTCTTGAGTATTTATTGCTAACCAATCGGTAAAACCCGTATCTAGTAGTACATCAACTGTGATAACTAAACCATCAGATGCTACTAAATCAATTTCAAAAATTAACTCACTTTGGCTACTAAATTTACCTTCAATCAATTTTTTGACGATGCTCCTTTAAAATTACTTGAAAAGTACAAATTAGCCGAGAAGGATGTTTTTGTTTTGCTTCCTGTTGAGCTAATGCTTTATTAGCGTTGAGAAAATAATCCCCACTATCAGGTTCAATAGCAACAAAAGAGCCAGGATAATGCTTGACTAGCTCAGAGTACAGGCGCTCATATATTTGACGCGCTCTTTTGATATATCCAGTGGTTGCTAATTTTGGTGATAATTGATTTGTATACTTTCTAATTCCCACAAAAGGACTAACTATTTGGGTATGAGTTGTGGAGTTGTGTAGATTTTTAACATCAGATGACTCGTTTGGTGCTAATGACTTTTTATCCTCTGCTGGTAAACCTTCGCTGGCAAGGTTACTCATAATTTTTGCTAAGAGAAGAACGATGATTGTTGATATTTTATCGTTTAAATTCTAGTAGTTCAAATACCCGACTTTGCAAAGAAAGTCGGGTATTTAACTATTACGTTAAAACTTGCCAGATTAAAATACTCATCACTTCATCGGCGTTTCCGGTTGGTAATAGTGGACTCCAGTCGCCAACGCTGGCGTAGCCAACGACTTGTAAGCGGTAAATGGTATTGGTGACGGCTTTGGGAGAACCCATTAATAAATGCTTGATTGGTTCTCGGTGGGGAACTGGGGGTTGGGTTGGTTTGCTGCGGATGGTTTGATTTAAGTCTTCGTCACGCAGATATTGTTCTAGTTTTGACTGGGCAGACTGTTGTAATTGTGTCATGATGAATTTGTAATCGTAGTAGGGTTACATAAAGGCGATCGCAAACTCTGGCCGGAGAACGATCGCCTTTATTCTGTAGTAGGGTTTAGATAAGAGCGATCGCAAACTCTGTTTGGAGGGCGATCGCTTTTATCATGATTTGATAATAAAGTATAATTTTATACTTGTCAAGCATGAGTGAAAAAATTTTTAGCTAATCAAATACCAATAGAAAACCCCTTCTTTCTGACTGCTGAATTTCTTTTGAAGAGTAAATTAAAAACCTGTTGGTTGCTATATTTATGATTCATCTTTATAAGTAGTCACACATAGTTTATATTGACTTTTATTCCTAAAAGTCTTAGATTCATTTCTTGAAGTATTTGAAACTTTTTATCAAAAATACTGCTAATAGTTCCTAACGGAGAGTTAGAAATGAGTGTGAGTAAAAAGGGTGTGTTGAGTGCTGGTGTTGCCTTTGCGGCGCTGACAGGTTTGGTTGCTGGCAGTTTTGGGGTGATGCAGACGAGTGAAGCTAATACTAAAGTTATTCCTCATCAACAAGCGCCTCACTTACTTGCCCAAGCTAGAAGATTAAATAGTTTAACAATAATTTTTCCTAGTCGTTCTGACTCTACAGATTTGCAAAACAAAGCCAATGCTGTAGCAAGATTTCTCTCTAACGAGTTAAAAATTCCCGTCAAAGCCCAAATTGGTGATGATACGGCGGCGGTGGAAGCTTTGAGAGCAAATCGCGCTGATGTGGCGTTTCTTAGCAGTCGTCCGGCGTTGAAAGCGGAACAGTTAGCAAATGCAAAGTTGTATCTCGCAGAAGTCCGCGACAATTACTCTGGGAGATACACTTATAATTCAATATTTGTCGTTCCCAACAATAGCTCTTTAAAAACTAGAAATACGGCTCAAGCCACTCTCGGACAACTGCGTGGTAAGCGCATCGCCTTTACTTCCCCGACTTCTGGTTCAGGGTTTGTTTTCCCGGTGAGTGAATTGGTGAAACAGGGATTTGTCCCCAATCGCGATCGCCTCGATGGTTTCTTTGGTCAAGTTGCTTACGGTGGTAATTACAGCAAAGCCTTGCAAGCTGTTGTGCGTGGTCAAGCAGATGTAGCGGTTGTTTCTGAGTATGCTATGTTCCCTCCGTACATCACCGCCCAAGAAAAAAGCCAGTTGCGCGTACTGCATAAAATCTCCGGTGTTCCCGCCCACGGTATCGCCATTGATGATGATGTACCAGTTCAAGACAGAGAAAGATTAATCAACGCTCTACTCAAGTTAAATCAATCACAAAATAACCAACTTCTGCGTAACTTATACAATTCCACCGAATTAGTCAGAGTTGATCATAACCGTCACTTGTCCCCAGTTCGCACCGCCCTTTCTCGTATTGGAGTTGCACCTTAAAAGTACTGAGTGCTGAGTTAAGAAAAGTACTTAGGGACTTTTGAAAAATACGTCCAGAAGGAGGACAAGGAAGACAAGGAAGACAAGGGAGATAGACATAATATTTGCATCTAGCCCTTACGAGTTCTATTCTTTGGGGCTAGATGAGAACATTCCCTGACATCCTTACAGCCCTTAAAAAAATCGATGAATGATTTTGTAATTGAATGTCATAACTTAGAGACAGCCTACACTACGTCTTTAAATCGTCCTATTTTGAATGGCATTAATTGTCAGATTAAACAAGGCGAGTTTGTGGTTTTACTCGGACTGAATGGTGCGGGTAAATCAACATTATTGCGATCGCTGATTGGGTTAGTTCCTCACACCAAGGGAGAAATTAAAATCAATGGTGTAACTATGACACCGCGCACACTTGTACAAATTCGCCGTCATGTTGGCATGATATTTCAGGGCGGTGGCTTAATTCGACAGTTGTCCGCCATTGATAATGTATTGTGTGGCAGATTGGGTGTGAGGACAACTTGGCAGACATTATTTGGTTTCCCCCAACGCGATCGCAACTTAGCAATGGATTTACTTGCACAGTTGGGTTTAAAAGAACAAGCCTATCAAAAAACCAGTCAACTCAGTGGGGGACAACAACAACGAGTTGCGATCGCCCGTGCATTAATTCAATCACCGCAGATACTTTTAGCTGATGAACCAATTACAGGTTTAGATGTTGTTGCCTGTCAACAGGTGATGGAAACTTTATCAGAATTGCACCAGCAAGGGATGACGATTGTCACAGTTCTACATGATTTAGGTATAGCTGCAAAATACGGACAACGTGCGATCGTCTTAGAAGCGGGACGCATTGTTTACGACGGACTTTGTGAAAACTTGCAAGCCCAATTTGCCAAATGTTAAATCCAAAAATTCTTCGCCGTTACCCTTGGATGAGTCCTTTACTCATCCTTTTAATTGTTGTTGTAGTTTATGCTTGGGCTTTGCGAGGTATCAAAGTCGATTTTGAATTGATAATATCTAGCTGGCCTTACATCACCGATTTTGTTTCTCGCTTATTTCCACCTGATATTACAGTTGTCGATATTGCAATTAAGGCACTCATTGAGACAGTGCAGATGTCTTTGTGGGGAACCACCATTGGCGCAATTTTATCTTTACCCATTGCTGTAGCTAGTGCTAGTAATGTTGCGCCGCGTTGGTTGCAATGGTTAGCCAATTTATTACAAAACGCTGTGCGTTCCGTCCCTTCAATTATTCTAGGGTTGATTTTTGTCGCCGCCACTGGCTTAGGCGCACCCGCCGGAACTTTAGCCTTAGCAATTTATACCATTGGCTATTTAGCAAAGTTTTATCAACAAGCAATTGAAGCCGTGAATGCCAAGTCTTTAGAATCTTTGCAAGTTATGGGTGCATCCAGATTTCAGATTGTGCAGTATGGCATATTACCCCAAGTTTTACCTTTGGGATTAGGTTATACCTTATGGATGTTTGAGTATAATATCCGCGCTGCTTCAGTATTGGGTGTAGTTGGTGCTGGTGGAATTGGCTTTCAATTGAAGAGTTACATTGATGGGTTCGAGTACAACAAAGCCACAACTATGATGCTTGTGCTGTTAGTAGTTGTGACTGTGATTGATGCTTTTAGTAGTAAACTACGCCAACGACTAGATTCGATGTAGTTGTCGATGGGAATACTATAAATAACGTTTAGTTTTTGAGAATGTTATGGGCATTATTGCTAACTACTGGCGTGTGACACCAGAACAGTTTGCCGAACTTCAAAATGATCCTCAAGCAGCTAAAGCTTTTTTTGGGTTTGATTTATAGGTTAGTATATTTGTATTTATAATTACTCAGTTGAAATATGACAGAGGTAAAGCTCTCACTTGAAGGTGAAGATGCAAGTATTGCCGCAGCAAAGCTCTTTGAAACTACTGGTTTACAAGGGAGTTGGGAGTTAGCTAACAATTCTTTACCTACTAAAGAAGGTACATTGGCAGTCATAGGAACTGTTGTAGGAATTGTAGGAGGTACAATTGCAGTTGCAGAACAAGTGCGTAAGTGGTATCAGGAACACAAACGAGCGAAGAAGAAATTTGATGTAGTACTTGTAGCTGGCGATGTACGAGTGGTTTTAGAGAATGCCACGATTGAAGATATTTGTGCGGTATTAGAAGAATTGGAGAGTTAATGTGCAGACGCTTTATATCAAGTTAGTACCGCTTGAAAAGCAGTTTGTAGAATTGCGTTATGCACTGGGACATCCAGCGAGATATGAAACACAACACCTTGATGTATCGTCAATTGAGAAATTAATTCAGAAAGCAAAAGGTAGCTACTATATGCTGATGCCTGATTTAAAAGGAATTGGGTCTCAGTTATTTTATTGGTTAGATGGAAATGGTAGGTGGCTCAGTCGAGCAATTAATAATTGTACAGAGGAAGGCTTAATTCTAGCGTTAGATGTACGTGAACGATTAGGGCATCTACCTTGGGAAACGTTGCATGATGGAGAGAAATTTTTAATAGAGCGCGTTAATCCAGTTGTTGTCCCAGTACGTTGGGTTGATCGTCCTGTTCAAGATTCAGGGGATGCACAGCAACGTCCTTTGCGGATTTTATTTATGGCAACATCGCCAGAGGATGTATCACCTTCACTTGATTTCGAGCAGGAAGAGGCTCAAATCTTGACTCAAACTAGAGATATTCCTCTTGATTTAAGAGTAGAAGAAAGTGGTTGTATTACAGAATTAGGCAAACTTTGGGGGCGCTACCGTGAACCGTTCGACGTGTTTCATTTGACAGGTCATGCGTCTATAAAGGATGAACAACCGTTTTTTCTTACAGAAACAGAAACTGGAGAACTCTACCCTGCTAACGCATCAGATATTGCTTCAGCTTTAAGATTTCGCATACCGCAGCTAGTGTTTTTATCAGGCTGCCGAACGGGTGAAGCGGCGGGTGATGGTGCAGTATCTTCTTTGGCTGAATCGTTGATTGAGCAAGGTTGTAAAGCTGTTTTAGGATGGGGAAGACCGATCGCAGATGTTGTAGCAACACAAGCAGCAGCGTATCTCTACAGCAAACTGGCTGCCGGGTATGAAGTTTCGGAGGCACTTGTCAGTACTTATCAATATCTACGAGAGGAAAAAGTAGAGGATTGGCATCTGCTGAGACTTTATATTCGAGGTCAGTGTCCAAAAGCGTTAGTTGAACCATTAGGCGATCAAGTCTGGTTGCCAGAAGAACCAATTTATGAGCAGTTTCTGGATTCGCAGGGAATGGTTCGAGTTGCCACACCACAAGATTTTGTAGGGAGACGTAGAATACTGCAACGTAGCTTGCGAGCGTTACGGGCAGCAGATAAGTTGGGTGTAATTTTATATGGTTTAGGTGGAGTTGGCAAAAGCACTGTTGCAGCAAGGCTTTTAGAACGGTTACAAGGATATGACAAAATTTTTATTTATAGGCAATTAGATGAGGACAAATTGCTCAAGCAGCTTGCTGAACAATGTCTTTCAGAAACGGGACAGAAAATTATACAAAGTAATCTGTCACTCACGCAAAAGTTAACCAAGTTCTTACGAGAAGGACTAAATGAGCAAGCGCAAAGACTGATCTTTGTTCTTGATGACTTTGAAGCAAACCTAGAATTAAGAACAGATGGTGATGCAGTTTTAAAGCCGGAAGCTGTAACAGTCTTGATATCCCTGCTGAAGGCAATCACTCAATCCCGTCTTCCACACCGGATTATTATTACATCTAGGTATGATTTTTTGTTGCCAGAACTAAGTCAGCGATTGCATCGAGAACAGTTAGCTGCTTTATCTGGTGCTGATCTACAGAAAAAATGTAACCGTTTAGTATCTTTTGCACCTAGTTCTGAAATTGATCGAGAGTTACAACTAAAAGCTTTGATAACTTCGACGGGTAATCCTCGCTTGTTGGAGTGGTTAGACAAAGTTTTACAAGTGCAACAAGTTGGTAAGAAAGAAATATTGGAACAGGTAGAGAAAACTAGCCAAGAGTTTCGTGAAAGCATTTTGGCAGAGGAACTACTTAATCGACAACCACTAAAACTGCAAAGAATGCTGGCATTTTGTTTAGTTTATCAGTTACCAGTACCTCAGTCTGCAATAGAAGTTATTTGTCCAAAAACTTTTGATGTCAATAGCTATATTACTAGAGCAGTTGCATTAGGTTTGCTTGAGTGTGTACATTCTCAAGAAGAAACCTTGTACTATGTCCCACGAATTCTTGAGCCGCTTCTGGATTTTCCTAAAGATTCTCTAGAATTATATAAAACTGCTGCGGAACATTTAGATAAAATATGGTTTTTCAAGGGTTTTAAAAAGATTGTAGAGGCAGAGGAAAAACTACCAGAAAGCTCTCTTATTAATGATCCTTTTGAGCAATCTATGCCAAGTTATAGGTTGCTTGAGTTGTATCGACTCGCAATTAAAGCTTTGAACCCAGACTTGTTAACTAGAGCCAATTGGTTTTTAGTAATGCGTCTCAACCGCCAAGGAAGGTACAGAGAAGTAGCGACACTATGTAAATTTGTCCGTGATGGTGCTTATGCTCATTTAAAAATTCATATTATCTCTTTTAGGCTACTCTACTACTTAGCAAAAGCACAAGAACATATTGGGGAAGTGGAAGAAGCTTTGTATAACTATCAGGAGGCGCTAAAATTTTGTTCAGATGAATATGAAACTGAAAAAGCTACAATTCTTCATGATTTAGGCGATTTATACGTTAAGCAGGGTAACTATCAGGAAGCCCTGAATATATGCCAGCAGGTTATGAAAATTGATGATAAAGATAATAATAAGCTCGGTAAAGCTAAGTCTCTTAGTCAAATGGCAGATATCAAAAGAGAATTAGGTGAACCAGAGGAAGCACTCAGGTTGTATATGGAAGTACTGGAACTTACTCAAGAAATAGGAGATAAAAATTTTCTCTATACGGTACAAAATAACATTGCTACTCTTCAAGTTGATCTTGGTAAAACGGATGCTTGGGATCATGTATTACCAACTTTAGTTTCACACAAAACGGAGTCCCAAAAAGTTGAGGATACAATTACACTCCTCAGCAATACGGCATCCTTAAGACTCAAACAAGGTGAAATAGAAGAGGCAAGAGAGATTTTTGAACACTTGAATAATTTACTGCCCCAAATTGATAACTCTTGGCTCCAAGCACTGCTTTTACATAATATAGCCACTTTCCGGTCAGATTGTGGTGAGAGAGAGCTTGCTTTAGAGCTTTACAATCAAGCTCTCGAACTACATAGAAAGAATGGTGATAAACCGCATGAAGCAATGACACTTCAGGAGATAGGAATTCTCTATGAGCGTCAAGATAATGTCAGTGAAGCTTTAAAGTTTCTCGAAGATTCTTACGAGTTAGCATTGAAGATTGGAAATAAGGACACTCAAGTCCATATCTTAGTACGAATCGCATCAATACTGATTGATCAAGATAATGTAGATGAAGCCGAAGATAAATTAAATGCAGCTTTAGCAGTACTCCAAAAATCTAATAATCCAAAACATCATGTGTTCGCTCTTAGAGAAATGGGGCGGCTTCAAATAAAACAAGAAAATTATGATGCAGGAGCAGAATTTTTAGGGCAAGCTTTAGAGAAATGCAGTTCAGTTGCTGATGTTATTCTTCGAGCTACTATTCTCAAACTTCTGGGAGAAGTTGTTTCATTTCTTGGTGAGGTAGATGTAGCAATTGAGCATTTAACAGAATCTCTCAACATTTACCAAAAACTAAATTTCACTAAAGAAGTTGAAAAAGTTAGAGGGCTAATTAAGAATGCTCAACTAAAAAAGCCTGCACAATTGTATCAAGCAGCAATTGCTGAAGCTGAAAAAGGTAATGCGAGAACAGCACTTGATTTATTTGAGCAAGCTCTTCCTATGATAGAAGAACTTGGCGATGAAGAAATTAAAGCGCGTATCTTACTATCAATGGGAAACATTTTGATAGGTGAAGGAAATTTTAAAGAGGGTGTTAAAAAAGCATCTCAAGCAATTGAGATTGCAAAGCAGCATAATCTACCTGAAAGGGAAAACATAGAAAATATTGCCCTTGCAGTACAGTACGGAACACTGAAACATATTTTTAATTCGGCTCAAGAAAAATGCAAAAGCCAAGAATTTGACGAAGTACTGAATTTAGGGAACCAATGCTTAGAACTTTCAGAACTATTAGAGGATGTTTACTGGGCTTCGGAAGTTTACTCAATGCTTGGGCAAATCAAGGCACATTTGGGTGATTATGAAGATGGTATAAAAGATTTGAAAAAAGCGGTTTTGTTAGCTCAAGAAAATCAACTTGATGGAGTTGAGGAATTACAGAAGATAATTCTTGCAATAAATCATAATCAGGCAGTTTGCTTACACGAGAAAGCTAATTCTGCTGCACAGGAAGGAAATGTAGCGAAAGCAATTGAACTTGCTCAAAAAGCTTATGAATTTCAGTGCAGCATCAATTATAAAAATATCCAACCTGTTACTTTAGGATTGCTGGGACAAATGCTGTTAGCTCAACATCAATCAGATGAAGGATTGAAGAAACTACAGCAGGCATTAACAATTGCCCAAGAATTAAAAGAACAAGAACTTGTACATCAGCTTCAACAGATAATTTCTTCATATACTAGTAGTTCGTAGCGTGGGCATTTTCAACCAGACTTTCAATCTACCTGGAATATAGTGGTTAATGCCTACCTGAAAGATTGAATAAGCTTTGCAGAAATTTGCTGGGACTTTGAGCGATCGCACTAACTGTTGATTTATGATCGAGGTTAAAACAGAGGAATTTAGTGAATGCAAACCTTTACAGATATTGGTACATTGATTGTTCGCACACCAGGAACACTAGGTGGCCGTCCTCGCATCGCAGAAACCAGAGTATCTGTACAAAGAGTTACAGCTTGGTACAAAATGGGGCTAAATGCTGAGGAAATAGTTGACAGAATGGGAAACTTGACTTTAGCGCAAGTATATGCAGCATTGACTTATTATCATGCTAATCGAGAAGAAATTGAAGCTTACCTCACAGATGAAAAGTCCAGCTATGAACGATTAGCAGCACAGATGAATCAGTCATTATGAGCAAAATACGGCTGTTAATAGATGAGGATGCAATGGATCATCGATTTGTTGCATCATTAAGAGCAAGAGGCTTAGATGTGACAACTGTTGGAGAACTAAGTAGAACTGGTTTGAGTGATGAAGAACAGTTAGCTATATCAACTGAACAGCAGCGTGTATTTTATACATTTAATGTTGGTGATTTCTGTCAGTTGCATAGTGTTTACATGACAGAAAACAGAAATCATTCAGGTATTATTATTTCGACACAAGACTATTCAGTAGGTGAGCAGATGCGGCGAGTTTTGAAGTTGATGACAACTAAATCTGCTAAAGATATGGAGAATCAGCTAGTTTTTTTTAAGCGCCTATTCTGAAGAGTAATATAAATAACTACCCAATAAGATATTAAAAATTAAAAAACCCAGCTATAACTCTTGCATCTTCTTTGCAAAAGTTATAGCCAAGTTTAAAGGAAACACACTAATCTGCCAACTTCATGATTTTCTCATTAAATCGCAGAAATTTTTGCAGAAACTTTATTGAAATTAGATATATTTATTGGTAATAATTCTGAACTCTCACTTTGCTTATCTTCTGGCTGTGGTGTAAAGTGCTTATCCATCACAGAAGCAACTTCAGATGGTTGAATCCGGTTATAACGGGTTTTATCAGGCATCACGACATTGGGGCCTGCCTTGCAGTTTTTCATACAGCCTGTACCTTTGATGGTAACTTGGTCTTCTAGGCCACGATCGCTCAATGCCGCCTCAAAAGCTTGACAAACTTCTTTACCGCCACGTTTCCAACAGTCTGATTTTTGACACATCAAAATTGTCTGCTTTGTCTTTGCAGGTTTGCTTTGAGGTACAGTATTCGCAGGCGGTTCCTGTAATGCAACTCTACCTAAATCAGCACTCGCCGCCATTACCCGTTCAGCTTTGAGTGTAAACTCTCTTTTTTTATCATCATATTTTTTAATGCCGACGACTTGCAGCCAAGTACCTTTAGGTAAGCGCCAATCAAAAGCAGCCCTCAAATGTTTAGCCAGCTTGACATAGCATTCACCCTCAGAAGTCTCTAATTTTAAACCTTTGAGCTTATAACCATCTTTAATAACAAAATCTATAAATCTGCCTTCTAAGCAAAATTCCGTAATTTCCTGACTGTAGATTATACCCATATTTTTTACCCTAATTTTTTACCGATTAAGTTTGTTCTAACCACGTAACAGCTGTCAGACATCTGTCTTTAGCAATGAATCTCAATAGTGGCTTTGCCAGCTATTCTCAAGAGTCTGAATTAGTTCTGGGCGACAAGCAAGAAATCGCTGCATTACACACCAAAATTGAATCATTGCCAAAGGATTAGCAATTTCAACTTGCAATGGCTTGTTAACCTCACAGCAACAGGGAATATCTAGCTCATTTAAACGTTGATAAACTTGCCAACGGTCTGCCCAATTAACTTCAACTACGTACTTCTGGTCTATTTCTGAACCGGAACTAAACGATTTCAAGAGACGAACCCTCAAAGTGCGACAAATTTGCAGTAACTAGCCTGCCTTGGCTCCCCGATTTTGAAAATCTTGGGATCATAGCTTCTTTAAATAAGAATAACCTAAGTGCGAACTATTCTCAGTTATTCTCTAGCAAAAATATGAAAATTTCTCATTAACTGGAGGTTAAAAAGTACCTCAAATGCTTATGTCATCAAGCTTTGACGTGATTGGAAATTTGTAAAAATTTAATATTTTTTTCGGAATTACCTAGTGAGATGAAATGGGGGTGCAAGGGTGTCAGGGTGTAGGTGAGCAAAACCCCGTACACCCCTATACCCTGACACCCAGTCTCAACCCAATACTTTTCGGATAAAGGTTTACTCATTCTAAATTTAGATCCCCCCGCCTACGGCGACCCCCTTAAAAAGGGGGTAAAAGAGGGTTATTAGCCCCCCTTTTTAAGGGGGGTTGGGGGGATCTGAACAAGATTTAGATGTTAACCGAAATGTATTGAGTCTCAACCGACAATCTTTGTGCGTAACCCATAACCCTGACACCCAGTCTCTTGGTGCGTAAGTCCTATTTGATTGATACCCAGTCATGGTCAACCGGGTATTAGGTAAGACCAATAGTCAATTGTCTGCTTTAACTCAGTGGTGCTACTGGGAAAGACTGAAAAATATTCAGGAAAATTAGGCTCAAACCCTATTCAGTTCTGCTTCTCACCTTTTGAGTTCTGCCTTTGTCTGAATGTCTTTCTTGTTTCCTTTACTGCATGAATTTCTTAATTGGTAATTTATCCTATTAGTAAATATTTCTACAATCGCTAGATATACGCCTTAAGAAATAGTTCAAGATTGATATGCCAAAAAGCAAAAATTTGCAATTATCGCCACAAAAAAATTTTAGAAATTTATGATATTCTTTGGGCTTGCTTTTATTTTCAGAATGTTAATATGTAAAAACTAAGCGGTTAAAAACTATAACTGCAAAAATAGCGAGGAGAACCATGTCTGATACACAAACTTTATTACAAAATTTCGGTCAAGTTTACGACAATCCTGTATTGTTAGACCGCAGTGTTACTGCTCCAGTTACAGAAGGACTAAACGTTGTCTTAGCTAGTTTTCAGGCACTCTACTTGCAGTACCAGAAACATCATTTTGTTGTAGAAGGTGCAGAGTTTTACTCATTGCATGAGTTTTTTAACGATAGTTACAACGAAGTCCAAGACCATGTTCATGAAATTGGCGAAAGACTTAACGGTTTAGGTGGTGTACCAGCTGCTTCTTTCAGCAAATTAGCAGAATTAACTTGTTTTGAGCAAGAATCTGATGGCGTATATTCTTCCCGCAAAATGGTAGAAAACGACCTAGCCGCAGAACAAGCTATTATTAATGTGATTCGCCGCCAAGCTGCACAGGCAGAAAGTTTGGGCGACCGTGGCACACGCTATATGTACGAAAAAATTCTGTTAAAGACCGAAGAAAGAGCTTATCATTTAGCCCATTTCTTGGCAAAAGACAGCTTAACTTTAGGTTTTGTTCAACCTGCTCAAAACTAGAAATATCCTTATCTAGTTCAGTCTTTATATGGTTGCAGCAAAATCTGATAATCCAGAATATTAAGAGAAAGTAAAAAATGACAGAGATACTGAATGCCTCTCTGTCATTTTTTATTTAAATATACAGAAAATCACAAGATAAAATAATTCTCTCATTGCATATTAAAAATTATTAGCAATTGGGTAAATGATAAATACTTTTATTTAAGAAACATTGCGGATATTGTTAAATATTCATATCAGCCGGAAACTCATACTTAAATAATTAAAGTAGGTAGCAGGTTAGATACAAATTATTTGCGGATAATTGCGAATTTGAATTTTGAGAATTAATTAAAACTTTCAACACAAAAAAATGGGCTACCGAGTTAGTCAAGACAAGTAAGACACATAAGATAGTAAAAGAGATATATTCGTCAATAGTCATTCGTCGATAGTCATTTGTTCTCTGTACATCCTGGTTTTCTTACTTTCTTTTCTCTAGCAGCGAAGATTCAACCCGGAAAACTTGATAATAAACAAGCTGACTGAGGGCAAAGACCCTTAAAATAATCAGGATTTGTATTTTCTTACTCCAACCCCAAGACTATGCCCCGCCGTCAAGACCTGAAAAAAATACTACTGTTAGGATCTGGCCCAATTGTGATTGGGCAAGCTTGTGAGTTTGACTACTCTGGAACCCAAGCCTGTAAAGCATTAAGAGAAGAAGGCTATGAAGTGGTGTTGGTCAACTCCAATCCTGCCACAATTATGACTGACCCGGAAACGGCCGATCGCACTTATATTGAACCGTTAACACCAGAATTAGTCGCTAAAGTAATCGCTAAAGAACGCCCAGATGCTTTACTCCCAACAATGGGGGGACAAACTGCCCTCAACATCGCCGTTGCCCTCGCCAAAAACGGTGTCTTAGATCAATATAATGTGGAATTGATCGGCGCAAAGTTAGCCGCGATCGAAAAAGCAGAAGACCGCAAACTATTCAACGAGGCGATGGCTAAAATCGGCGTGCAAGTCTGTCCGAGTGGTACAGCCTCATCTTTAGAAGAAGCCAAAGCGATCGCTCGTAAAATTGGTACATATCCCCTAATTATCCGCCCCGCCTTTACAATGGGGGGGACTGGTGGCGGTATTTCCTACAACCAAGAAGAATTTGAAGAAATGGCACAGGTGGGAATTGATGCGAGTCCGGTATCGCAGATTCTCATTGACCAATCCCTCCTCGGCTGGAAAGAATATGAATTAGAAGTGATGCGCGATTTGGCAGATAACGTAGTAATTATCTGTTCTATCGAAAACCTCGACCCGATGGGGATTCATACAGGCGACTCCATCACCGTTGCACCCGCCCAAACCCTCACCGACAAAGAATATCAACGGTTGCGGGATATGTCGATTAAAATCATCCGCGAGATTGGGGTAGAAACTGGCGGTTCTAATATTCAGTTCGCCGTTAACCCGGTGACTGGGGATGTTGTGGTAATTGAAATGAACCCCCGCGTATCTCGCAGTTCGGCGTTGGCTTCTAAAGCTACAGGTTTCCCGATAGCCAAGATGGCGGCGAAGTTAGCCGTGGGTTATACCTTAGACGAAATTAACAACGACATCACCAAAAAAACCCCCGCCTCCTTTGAACCAACAATAGATTATGTAGTTACCAAAATTCCCCGCTTCGCCTTTGAAAAATTCCCCGGTTCGGAACCAGTGCTAACTACACAGATGAAGTCAGTCGGGGAAGCAATGGCTATCGGACGTACCTTTAACGAATCCTTCCAAAAGGCGCTGCGTTCTTTAGAAACCGGACGCGCGGGTTGGGGTTGTGACAAAGCCGAAAAATTACCCAGTGGCGAACAAATCCGCGCTTTGTTGCGGACACCGAATCCCGATCGCATTTTTGCTGTACGTCACGCCATGCAACTGGGACTCACCAATGAGGAAATCTATGAACTCACAGGGATTGACCCTTGGTTTTTAGATAAAATGCAGCAGTTGTTGGAAACTGAAAAATTTATCAAGCGCACTCCGTTAAAGCAGTTGACAAAAGAACAACTGTATGAAGTTAAACGGGAAGGCTATAGCGATCGCCAAATTGCTTTCGCCACCAAAACCACAGAAGATGAAGTGAGGGCATACCGTCAACAGTTGGGAGTCATACCAGTTTATAAAACTGTTGATACCTGCGCGGCTGAGTTTGAAGCGTTTACCCCATACTATTATTCCACCTACGAACCCGAAACCGAAGTTTTACCTTCCGAGAAACCCAAAGTAATGATTTTGGGTGGCGGCCCGAACCGTATCGGTCAAGGAATTGAGTTTGACTATTGTTGCTGTCACGCTTCTTATGCTTTAAAAGGCGCAGGCTATGAAACCATCATGGTCAACTCTAACCCAGAGACAGTTTCTACTGATTACGATACTAGCGATCGCCTCTACTTTGAACCATTAACTAAAGAAGATGTTCTCAACATCATCGAAGCCGAAAACCCCGTGGGAATCATCGTTCAGTTCGGCGGACAAACCCCATTAAAGTTAGCATTACCGCTGCAACAAGCACTCAGCGAACATCCCTCAGCACTCAGCACTCGTATTTGGGGTACATCCCCCGATTCCATCGACACAGCCGAAGATAGAGAAAGATTTGAGCAAATTCTCAAGCAATTAAATATCGCTCAACCACCAAATGGAATTGCGCGGAGTTATGAAGATGCGTTGATTGTGGCTAGACGTATTGGTTATCCCGTGGTGGTGCGTCCTAGTTATGTATTGGGTGGACGCGCAATGGAAATTGTCTACTCAGATACAGAACTGGAACGCTACATGACCTTTGCGGTACAAGTAGAGCCAGAACATCCCATTTTAATTGATAAATTCTTAGAAAATGCCATCGAAGTCGATGTAGATGCGATCGCTGATCATACCGGACGTGTGGTAATTGGTGGCATCATGGAACACATCGAACAAGCTGGGATTCACTCTGGCGACTCTGCTTGTTCTTTACCTTCAATTTCTCTCCCACCCGCCGTTCTCAATCAAATTCGCTCTTGGACTGTGCAACTGGCGCAAGCACTTTCGGTTGTGGGGTTGATGAATATTCAGTTTGCTGTGGTGGGTGTTGGTTCCTACTCTCCCCAAATCTACATTCTCGAAGCTAACCCCCGCGCTTCCCGGACTGTACCTTTTGTTTCTAAGGCTACAGGTGTGCAGTTGGCAAAACTAGCATCATTAATTATGTCGGGTAAAACTCTGGAGGAGTTAGACTTTACAGAGGAAGTCATACCTTCACATATTGCCGTAAAAGAAGCAGTTTTACCCTTTAATAAATTTCCTGGTACAGATACAATATTAGGCCCGGAGATGCGCTCAACCGGTGAAGTGATGGGCATAGATAGCGACTTTGGCCGCGCCTTTGCCAAGGCAGAATTAGCTGCTGGTGAGCGTTTACCCATGAATGGTACTGTATTTGTGTCTATGAGCGATCGCGACAAAGCCTTAGCCATTCCCGTAGTCAAGGAATTTATTGACTTAGGCTTTACTGTGATGGCGACTTTCGGCACACGCCAAGTACTTCAAGAAAATGGCTTAAAGGTTGAATTGGTGCTGAAACTCCACGAAGGTCGTCCCCACGTCCTGGATGCAATTAAAAACCAGAGAATTCAACTCATCATCAACACACCTTCCGGTGAAGAAGCGCAAACCGATGCTAAACTCATCCGCCGCACAGCCTTAGCTTACAAAATCCCGATTATTACTACCATTGCTGGTGCAAAAGCTACCGTCGCCGCTATCCGTTCTCTGCAAAATACCACTTTAGACGTAAAAGGCATCCAAGAATATTGTCTGAAGCCTTAGTGGTAAATTTGCCCGGCGTGGCACTGAATTTGACTGGAGTATAAGGGGTTTGGAGGCAGTGTAAAGATTTAACTTGTCTCCTACCCTTTTTTCATGAATCTGCTTTAAGCAGTATTTACAAGGAAAATTAAGTAATTATTATAGAAGAAACCTTATGGTTCATATTGAGATATTTTAACAAATATGAGTAAAATAATTTTTCTCTCTGCGAATTTTTATTAACTAGCAAGTGCGATCGCTCTCTGTCATTTCAAGTAATTATACTCAGTCCAAATACTTGATTTATAGGAGTTTCAGCCCAAAACAACCAATTCATGACTTTTACCCACCTATTGACCACCGTCTATGGTTCTCATTGTTGCTGTAAGAGGAATCAAGGTTGATTAACCACTGTGTTTAGACTATTACAACCATTCTCAAATTCAATCGTTTTCAGTCTATGGGGCTTTGCAAATTTTTTCATAAATGTTACAATTTTTAATAAAGTTTAAAGATGTAAGGTGTTGTTCTAGCTACCCTGATCTATCCGTAGATACTTGTACAATCTCAGAAAAAACTGTAACGTCTAGCAGTTAATAGCCTAAATTGATTAATAAAATCTGCCGACTGTAACGGAAGCGTAAATCGTAAACCATATCATGTGTTCCCAATTCAATTGGGCAGCACTTCAACAAAAATCTATTTATCAGTTATCTACTAGTTAGTTGAATGACTCAAGCAATTAACCCCCCAACATCACCAATGAGTAGCGCCATCAAGACGGCCCCGACAGCTACAGACCTCGTGCGGACTTATCTGCGTGAGATTGGCCGTGTACCCCTGTTAACCCATGAAGAAGAAATTCGCTACGGTAAACAGGTGCAGCGTTCAACTGCTTTACAAGAACTCCGAGAATCTTTAGCTGGCAAGTTAGGTCATGAACCCACCTTAGAAGAATGGGCGAAGGAAGCCAAGCTAGATACAACCGAATTGAACAAAGCGATCGCCGAGGGTGAAATTGCGAAACGTAAAATGGTCGAAGCCAATTTGCGCTTAGTGGTATCTGTCGCCAAGAAATACATCAAGCGCAACGTAGACTTACTTGACCTGATCCAAGAAGGTAGCATTGGAATGCAACGGGGTGTAGAAAAATTTGACCCCACCAAAGGTTATCGGTTTTCTACCTATGCTTACTGGTGGATTCGCCAAGCAATTACGCGGGCGATCGCCGAAAAAGCCCGTACCATTCGCCTACCCATTCACATCACCGAAAAACTCAATAAAATCAAAAAAGCCCAGCGTCAGTTATCGCAAAAACTCGGACGCGCCCCTTCAGTTGGTGAATTAGCCCAAGAACTAGATTTAACTCCCAAGCAAGTCAGAGAATACCTGGAAAAAGCCCGTTTACCACTTTCTTTAGATTTGCGTTTGGGAGACAACTACGACACCGAACTCGGAGAAATGCTAGAAGACCCTGGTGCTTCTCCCGAAGAGTTCGTCATGCAAACCTCCCTCTCATCCGATTTAGAACGAGTCATGGCAGAACTCACCCCCCAACAGCGAGAAGTCATTACCTTGCGCTTTGGGTTGATTGATGGTCAAGCCTTAACCTTGGCCAGAATTGGTGAAATCTTAAATATCAGCCGTGAACGAGTCCGCCAAATCGAACGGGAAGCCTTAAACAAACTCCGCAAATCCAAAGCCGCAATGAATGAGTATTTGGCGAGTTAGTTGTTTGTCATTTGTCATTTGTCCTTGGTTATTAGTAAAAAGGTTTAAGGGTGTAGGGGTACAGGGGTGTATGTAATCCAAAAGCCTTACACCCCATACCCTTACACCCCTACACCCAATCTCCACAAACAAACTTTGTCCGTAAGTCCTGAATAATTGACTAATAACTATTAGGCGAGAAAATACTCTGGTTTTTGTACGGTTACACCGACTTCTATGTGAGAATGTGCCTGTTAAATTATTTAACAGGAACAACAAAACGACAGCGATCGTTAAATATAAGACAGGCACATCTTATTTCAGTTGCAAACATAGCCACCAGCAACAGTAGTACAGGAGGTTAAACGTGAGTAACCAATCCAATCGAGTCTCAGAAGAATTTTTCCCCAGCGACGCATCAGAAACGAGTAACTTACTGTGGCAATATGTTAAATCTTTAAGTCCCGAAACAGTAAGCCATTTATCTAAACCAACATCTCCCGAAGTCTTCCAAGTCATGGAACGTAACATTGTAGGTTTGTTAGGTAACTTACCACCAGAACACTTTAATATGACCATTACAACCAGCCGGGAAAGCCTTGGTCGTCTGCTGGCTTCCGCAATGATTAGCGGTTATTTCCTGCGTAACGCTGAACAACGTATGGACTTTGAAATGGCGCTACAAGGTACAGAAACCAATAATCAAGAAATTGAAGAGTAATGCAAAATTTTACTGTCCTGCGAAATCCTAATCACCCACCTTTGCTCACATCCAAATCCCTGTAATGCGTTAGCGACAGTTTCAATACAATTACTAACCGCTAACGCCGTGAGGATTTGACCAATGGTGATCAGTAGTTATGTTTGATAGGAATGGAAGGGAGCAAGATGTTTAAACATTAGATTTCTCAGAGTAGATTAATCAATAGTTCTGAAATCGAAACTTGTAGCTTTGAGCGACTTCTGCGACAATATTTAAGAAATTAATAGAAATTTGACTATCAATCATATAAACTCGGCAGACACAAAATTAACCTGCCGAGTTTTTTGATCAGTCTGCTAGCTCCCCGATTTCTTCAAGAAGTCGGGTATATGACCACTCCAGTTGATTAGATGAATCAGCAAATCTGTAATCTAAAATCTAAAATTGATATGACTTCTATTCCACATAAAATTATTGGTGTCGCCGTCATTTGGAATGACCAGCAGCAAATTTTAATTGACCGCCGTCGTCAACAAGGTGCAATGGGTGGTTTATGGGAATTTCCTGGGGGCAAAATTGAACCAGGAGAAACCATAGAAGAATGTATCCGGCGAGAAATAGCCGAAGAACTGGGTATAGAAGTTGTAGTCAAAGACCATCTCATCACCATTGACCATACTTATACCCATTTGCGTGTAACTTTAACCGTGCATCACTGTCACCTGTTATCTGGTATTCCCCAACCGCTAGAATGTGAGGAAGTTCGCTGGGTAAGCTTAGATGAATTAGAAAATTACGCCTTTCCCGAAGCAAACACTCAAATTATCGCCGCTTTAAAAAGTGCTGAGTATAAAGTGCTTGACACTGAGCGGAGTCGAAGTGTGAGTGCTGAGTAAAGCAGTCTGTTGACTTTTCACGTTTTCTCTTAATTATGCCTTCTCCATTTCCTGGGATGAATCCCTATTTAGAGCATCCAGCATTATGGTCTGGGATTCATCATCGCTTAATAACTGCGATCGCTAATGATTTATCACCACAAATTCGACCAAAATATATTGTGGCGATTGAAGAGCGTGTTTATCAAAGTAGCGGTGAAGAATCTTTACTGATTGGTGTTCCTGATGTATCAGTGCAGCGAGCAAGGAATAACATCAATCAACCTAATAATGTGGCTGTTGTTACTCCCAATGTTGAGCCAATAGAAGTAACAATCCCTTTGCCAGAAGTCATAACAGAAGGTTATTTAGAAATTCGGGCAGTAAAAACCAATGAAGTTGTTACAGCCATAGAAGTTCTTTCTCCTAAGAATAAGCAATCTGTGATTGGTCGCTTGCAATATGAAACGAAACGTCAAACAGTTTTAGGCAGTTCTACTCATTTGGTAGAAATTGATTTACTCCGTCAGGGAAAACCAATGCCGATTTTGGGTAAAACCATAGAAAGCGACTATCGAATTTTAGTCAGCCGCAGCGAAGTCCGCCCCAAAGCAGAACTCTATGGTTTTAAGCTCAAAGATAGTATTCCTCAGTTTGCCTTACCTTTGCATCCAGAAGACCAAGAACCATTCTTAAATCTCCAAAAGGTCATCAATGATATTTACGAACAAGGTAGTTACGACTTGAGAGTTGATTACACTTGTGACCCCATACCTGCATTATCAGCCACAGATACAGTTTGGCTGAATGACCTGCTGCATCAACAAGGTTTAAGGTGAGAATTAATTTTCTATAGCTTCCTACCTCTGTTTGGCGAGCGCAGCCGAAGCACTGCCTTCTGCTTTAAAATTGTCCACAAGTAACAATCTATTAACTCAATTCAGTTCATCCCGGCAATTTTCTACAATAATCCCAGAGACTGTAAAAAATGGTGTCAGCAAGCAAATGTCTAGAAATGTTGCCGACGTAATGAGCCGCGAACCGATTGTTGTTCGGACGGAAACTCCTCTAAAGGAAGCTATTCAAATTTTGGCAGAGAAACGCATCAGTGGGCTGCCTGTGGTGGATGATGTCGGTCAACTGGTGGGGATTATCTCTGAAACAGACTTGATGTGGCAAGAAACTGGTGTAACTCCGCCTGCCTACATTATGTTTTTGGATAGCGTGATTTATCTAAAAAATCCTGCCACTTATGATCGCGATTTACATAAAGCCTTGGGGCAAACTGTGGGAGAAGTAATGAGTAAAAATCCTGTAACTATTTCTCCCAATAAAACCTTAAAAGAAGCAGCACAAATGATGCACGATCGCAATGTGCATCGCTTACCTGTATTAGATAGTGAAGGTCAAGTGGTTGGCATACTTACTCGTGGCGATGTAATTCGCGCAATGGCTGCAAGTTAATCATGGTCATGAGTCATTAGTCATTAGTTAGGAGTTTCTTGACTATTGACTATGGACATTTGACGATTAACTATGGAGATTTTTTAAAACATTTTGGAAATTAGGACTATTAAATGAGTATTACTCCTGAGTCTGTAAGACAAATGCTCAGTTCTCAAGATTTGGGCGATCGCTTGCGTGCTGTCAATCAAATCCGCGAATTAGAACCCGCAGTTGGTTTAGAACTTGTGCAGATTGCTATAGGTGATAGCAACTCAAGAGTGCGTTACTCAGCCGTGAGTCAGATGGATACACTCGGTACACTGGATTTGCAATTGTCTTTGGATATTTTACGCGATCGCCTGCACAATGACCCTGAAGCCGATGTGCAAGCCGCCGCTGCCGATTGTTTAGGTGCGCTTAAATTACACGATGCTTTTGTAGATTTACAGCAACTTTATCACTCGACTAGTGAGTGGCTAGTTCAATTCAGCATCATTGCGGCATTAGGCGAATTAGGTGATCCGCGTTCTTTTGACTTGCTTCAAGAAGCCCTGTCATCCGAGAATGAATTAGTCCAAACTGCGGCTATTAGTTCCTTTGGTGATTTAGGAGATACCGCCGCCATTCCTTTATTAGCACCATATTCTACTAATCCCGATTGGCAAATGCGCTATAGAGTCGCCCAAGCTTTAGCCAGACTGGGTGGTACAGAAGCCAAAGCGATATTAGAAACTCTGGTAAATGATGAAGTCGAAGCCGTCGCCACAGAAGCGCAAAAATCTTTGCAGACTTTTTAGTGATTCATCTATTTAAGCGATCGCATCGTTGTGAGTTGCAGGTGCGATCGCCTGCTACATCCGAAAAGTCTTAAGATTATTTGTGTCACAATTCAATAAGACGACATTGAACATAGGCAGTGTTGAATAAACAGAGTGATTGTTTTTGTTGCGATTGTTTAATTTCCTACCCCAGCTTGGTTAAACAGTCTCGACTTTAGCGTAGGTCAATCATAGCTAAGGTAGCCGCCAAATTTTGATGGTGTTGTCTATACTACCACGGGCAAGAGTTTTACCATCTGGACTAATGGCCAAGGAACTAAACCCATTAGAATAAGATGTGAGGGTGCGGATTTCTTTTACAGTTTTAAGATTCCACACTTTGATGGTTTGGTCACTAGCACTGACAAGGGTTTCGCCATCTGGACTAAAGACCACAGAACTTACTGAGCTTAAGTGACCTTTGAGGTTGAGGATTTCTTGTCCTGTTAAAATATCCCACATTTTGATAGTTTGATCACCACTACCACTAGCAAAGGTTTTACCATTTGGACTAATGGCAACAGAACTAACCCCTTCGGTATGCCCTTCCAGAGTGCGGATTAACTGTCCTGTTGCAAAATTCCACAGTTTGATGGTTTTGTCATTACTAGCACTGACAAGAGTTTGGCTATTTCGGCTGATAGCAACAGAACTAACCCAGTCGGTATGACCTTCCAAAGTGCGGATTAACTGTCCTGTTGCAAGATTCCACAGTTTGATAGTTTTGTCACGGCTACCACTGACAAGAATTTGACCATCTGGACTGATAGCAACAGAACTAACCCCTTCGGTATGCCCTTCCAGAGTGCGGATTAACTGTCCTGTTGCAAGATTCCACACTTTGATGGTCTTGTCACGGCTACCACTGACAAGAATTTGACCATTTGGACTGATAGCAACAGAACTAACTCCTTCGGTATGCCCTTTCAGAGTGCGGATTAACTGTCCTGTTGCAAGATTCCACACCTTGATGGTCTTGTCACGACTGGCGCTGATAAGAGTTTTATTATCTGGAGTAAAGATGACGAAACGAACCGAGTTCAAATGACCTGTGAGAGTTCTTGCTAAGAACATGTCGCTGGTTTTACCGCTTAATTCACAGATAATTACAGAGATTGGATTAGTCGGAAACAAGCGATAACGGACATAACCATATATTTGAAGTCCCACTAGGGTAATAACAACACCCAGCAGTAATTGTGTTGCTAACTTAGTATTTTTAGCTGGCTGTGGTGATACTTTGGAATTACCTGATAGCTCTTCTGCGATTTCTGGTATGGGTGCTTGAGTTTTAGAATCTGCTATGGCAGGTGGCTGTGAGGTTGGGTGTGAATTTACTGGTAGTTGTGTTGGTGGAAAGTCTGCAAAGTCTGGCTGGATTTTGGTGATAGAAGGCTTTGGTGGTGGATTTAAATCTTTTAATAATTCCTCCACTGACTCATAACGCTGATGAGATTCTTCTTGCAACAATTTATCTAGAATCCTTCCAAATTCTTGACTCACACTTTGCCGCAAATGATCTCTCCAACTAAAAACCCAACCATAACCTTGTCGTTTCCATAATTCCCAAGGGTGAATTCCACTCAGCAAATGAAAGCAGGTTGCACCAACACTATATAAATCACTGGCTGGGTGAGCTTCACCGCCCTGCATTTGTTCCATTGGTGCATAACCAAAAGAACCAATTTGAGTTCCGCCTTGCGTTATGGTCGTTGCGGTCAATTGCTTGGATGCACCAAAGTCAATAAGTACTAACTTCCCGCTATTGTGACGAATAATATTCTCTGGTTTAACATCGCGGTGAATGACTTTTTCTTGATGCACTGTTTTGAGAATATCTAGCAAATCTAGCAAGACATCTCTAACTTTCTCTTCTGTGAAATGTCCTAGTTGTTGTATTTCTTTTAATAAATTCTGTCCTTCAATAAACTCCTGCACTAAGTAAAGGCGTTTATCTTCATTAAAATACGCTAACAGTGTGGGAATTTGCGGATGTTTACCTAACTGTTGTAGTCGTTTTGCTTCTTGTTCAAATAGTTCTGTAGCTTTTTTCAGTGCGCCTGTTCCCTGGACTTGCGGTGCAAATTGCTTGATGACGCAACGCTCATTGAGCTTGTCGATATCTTCTGCTAGATACGTTTTACCAAATCCTCCGCCACCTATTGATTCAATTGGACGATAGCGGTTTCTTAATGCGATTAATGGGCTACCACAGCTAGAGCAGTGTATTACGCCTTCGGAATTGGGTGGGTTGTGGCAAGCTGGATCTAGGCAGCAGGTCATAACTGTGCATCTATCGGGAGGTATAGTTATTATCGCTTAAGCATGGCCTCATCTGAGTAGTTACCGCAAAATAATTAATAAATGGATGTCAAGATGATTAAGTCAAGTCAATATTATGTTTGTTAAATGTTGGTTCATGCTGTTGCTTCATTAAACGCACTAGCAAGACTTATGATTACTTATGTCACAATTGAGGAACAGACAATAAATCCCACAAACGAGCAAGCATAAGCCTGTGTACGTGTCTGCCAAATGTTATCAAACACCTACAAAGACATTCACCTCTTTCGTTTTAATGTCTTAACTAGAGAAATATATATTCTGGCAGGCGAGAATATTCAAATCATCGTACCCCCTAGTGGATTTTGGAGGTTTTTAAGTGAAACCGAACTTTGAAGCAATGACTAACAAAGAACTGACAGCTTATGTACTTACACACCGGGATGATGATGAAGCTATTCGGATCTTATTTAGTCGCCGTAACCCTCCAGACTCGGAAGCGACATGGTATGGGCCAATGTTTGCTGAAGATGGTACACCAATTGAAGAGAATATTCGGATAGCAGAAGAAGCAATTAGACAACGTATTGAACAGGCAGAGAAAAGAAAGCAAGATTCTCAAAGTTAGGTTATCCACCAAATACTTGCGGCCAAGTTGTCACGATAAAAACGGCTACTGCGGCTACTGCTAATAAACCTTGAATTAAATTTCCGACTAATGTACCGACGACAATTCCAAGACCTGCTTTCACTGCTGGCCATAATTCTCGGCGGTAAATAAATTCACCCACAATTGCGCCTAATAGCGGCCCAAATAACATTCCGAGTAACGGCCCGCCAAAGGGTAAAGCTGGTAATAATCCCAAAATTCCTAATACTAAACCAACAACTGCGCCAATTTGTCCCCATTTACTAGCACCTGCTTGTTTTGCACCTAAATAACTGGCTAAAAAGTCAACACCTATACTTAAAAGCAAAACAATTACTGTGACTATTAACGGTATCTTAATCGCTGCAAAAGAACCGCTAACAAATCCCCAAATAATAATGGCAGTTAAAATTAAGCTGCTACCAGGAATTGCTGGCACTACAGCACCAATAATTCCCACAACCATTAAGGCAATTAGTAACCAATAAATAATTTGCATAAGTAATTTTTAATTATGAAGCATCAAAGCTGATTTGTTGAAGAGTGACAGCTAATTTATCAGCAATGCCAGCAATCCAATTTTCATCTTGCTTAGTGTAACTTCTGGGTGCATTTGCTCCTAAAATCATCACACCTTGATCGGCAATTGGTTGACAAATTACCCCTTGGGTATTTTCGGGTAAGTAATCAAATTCTATTCTGCCTGGGTAGAGGTTTAAAGCGACTAAATAACTGGCTGTTGTTTTTCGATTAACTCGTTTGAAGATTGGCCCTGGTACGACTTCTGATTTAGAACCCAGAATACCGCGACGTAACAAAACTTTGCCTTGATATACAACTACCAGCGATCGCGTGACGGTATTCGTTAATATCAAGTGAGATGCCCAGGCTAGTTCTGTTTTCACGGCTTCTGGTAAGTCTTCTGACAGGATAAAACCTTCTTCCCCAATCAGTTCCACCGCATCAGGCGATCGCGGCTGTACTTGTTGCCAAATTAACCCTGTTAAAATTAACACAGCACTCAATATCACCCCCAACACATCGCCACGTGATTGGGATTCTGTGAGTTCTGGGGTTAATATACGGTTAATCAGCAAAAGTATAGCGCCTAACCCACCAACAACTATGGGCAAACGGCGCAAAACTCGATTGGGATCATCAGGTTTAGTCATCTTAAGTGCTGAGTGCTGAGTGCTGAGTGCTGAAGAATAAAATTTCACACTTCATACTTCACACTTTCCTTTACTCTTCTCCAGGTTCAATTATGCGTTGAAACAGATAGCCTGTACCGCGTGCAGTGAGGATTAATTCTGGGTTACTGGGATCGTCTTCTAATTTTGCCCGTAACCGAGAGATATGCACATCTACCACCCGCGTATCTACATGGCGTTCTGGAGTGTATCCCCAAACTTCTTGCAAAATTTCGGAACGAGAAAAAGCTTCACCAGAACGGCTGACTAGCAATTCTAGTAAACTGAATTCCATTCCTGTCAAGCGGATACGTTCATCACCTTTGTAGACTTGTCGCTTGTTGGTATCGATTTTGATATTCCCTACGTGAATTACTCCAGAACTGGGAATTCCCGATGCACCTGTTTTATCGACACGACGCAAGACTGAGCGAATCCGCGCTTCTAGCTCTTTGGGGGAGAATGGTTTAACTACGTAGTCATCAGCGCCTAATTCTAAACCAGTGATGCGATCGGCAACATCCCCCAAGGCTGTTAGCATAATAATAGGGACATCTGATTCCTTACGTAATTCTTGACACACGCCGTAGCCATCGAGCTTTGGCATCATCACATCCAACACTACTAAATCAGGATCAGATTTGCGAAAAGTGTCCAACGCTTCTTCACCGTCGCCAGCAGTTACAACATCGTAGCCAATCATCGAAAGGCGCGTTTCTAAAATCCGGCGAATGCTGGCTTCATCGTCTACCACCAGAATTTTTTTCTTTATGACTTTCCAAGTTTCTCAACGCTCCTTAACTAAAATTTTTCATGATTAATTTTTAATACCATAATATTAAGATATCATTCCCACAATTGATTTGAAAAATGCGGTATAACCTACTTTTCTTTGACTTTAGATTTTTGTAAGAATTAAGAAAAAATTAAGAATAATTAACTTAATTAAGATTTAAGAATGCCTAAGCCTAAAACCTTTTACATTTGTAACGAATGTGGTGCAGAATCTCCCCAATGGTTTGGTAGATGTCCTAATTGCGGAACCTACAATTCTTTAGAAGAACAAATTACGATTCAATCTTCTGTGGATGTCCCCACAAGAGGCGGAGTCAGCAGTTGGCACAAAGAGCAAAGTAATGGTAAGCCTAATGCTAAACCAGCAAAACCGCGGGCTTCCCTGACTTTTGATCAAATTAGCGATCGCCAAGTCACGCGCTGGGAATCTGGCTATGGAGAATTAGATCGAGTCTTGGGTGGGGGCGTTGTTCCCGGTTCAATGGTATTAATCGGTGGTGATCCGGGAATTGGGAAATCGACATTATTGTTGCAAGTATCCAATCAGCTGGCGCAGAGATACCGTATTCTCTACGTTTCTGGGGAAGAATCAGGACAACAAGTCAAATTGCGGGCTTTGCGTTTGGGTGTGTCTAAACCTATGAATGTAGTTGGGAATGGTAATGGTAAACAAGCTGATTCTGATGAGGATACAGAAGAAGTAGAAACATCTGCGACTCCAGAAGCAGCAGAAGAATCAGAAGCCGCAGACGGGATAAGTGCAGACTTGTATGTTTTACCAGAAACCGATTTAGAAGAAATTCTGCGGGAGATAGATTCCCTCAGACCAAATGTTGCAATTATCGATAGTATTCAAACAGTGTTTTTTCCGGCGTTGACATCTGCGCCCGGTTCGGTAGCCCAGGTGCGGGAATGTACCGCCGCTTTAATGAAGGTGGCAAAACACGAAGATATTACGATGTTAATTGTGGGACACGTCACCAAAGAAGGTGCGATCGCTGGGCCGAAAGTTTTAGAACACTTAGTAGATACAGTATTGTACTTTGAAGGCGATCGCTTTGCCTCTCACCGCTTATTAAGAACCGTGAAAAACCGCTTTGGTGCCACCCACGAAATCGGTATCTTTGAAATGGTAGAACACGGACTGCGAGAAGTTTCTAACCCTTCAGAGTTATTTTTAGGCAATCGTGATGATCCCGCACCTGGTACAGCAATTGTTGTGGCTTGCGAAGGTACACGCCCAATTGTAGTGGAATTACAAGCCCTTGTTAGTCCTACCAGTTACCCTTCCCCGCGACGGGCTGGAACTGGTGTAGACTACAACCGCTTGGTGCAAATTCTCGCAGTCTTAGAAAAACGTGTGGGAATTCCTATGTCTAAATTAGATTCTTATGTTGCTTCGGCGGGTGGATTGAGTGTAGTAGAACCAGCCGTAGATTTAGGAGTAGCGATCGCTATTGTTGCCAGTTTCCGCGATCGCATCGTCGATCCCGGTACAGTATTAATTGGGGAAGTCGGCTTGGGTGGACAAGTCCGCGCCGTTTCCCAAATGGAATTGCGGTTAAAAGAAGCAGCTAAATTGGGATTTAAGCGAGCGATCGTACCGAAAGGCACAAAATTTCCCGACCTTAATCTAGAAATCTTACCAGTATCCAAAGTAATTGATGCAATTATTGCTGCCATCCCCCATCAAACACTAGAAGATAGCGATTTCGAGACAGACGATGACGAATAGGTAATAGCTAATAGGGGACAGGTTATAGAATCTCCCCTCAACCCTGGTTACTGAGCGCAGTCGAAGTACACCCCACACCCCTACTCAACATGACAGCCACCATCACCCAAAACTACCAAATCACTTGGGAAAAACTACCCGAAGATTACATTCTGCCCGATGAACCAGTGGACAACATCAACCAACCAGCCTTAGCCGCAGCCTTAACCCAAAGCCTAGAACTAGCGGGAAAACTCCCAATTAATGCGCTGACACCAACAAATTACGGCATTTGCGCGACTTTAAATGGCGCAACAGTTGTCAAAGCTCCAGATTGGGCATATATTCCTAACATTACAGTCAGTAGAGAAGAAGTAATTCGTAGTTACACACCGCAATTAGAGGGAGACATCCCCATAATTGTGATCGAATTTCTTTCTGATAAAGATGGCGGAGAATATTCTATAAAACCAACTTATCCCCCTGGTAAATGGTTTTTTTACGAGTGCATTTTAAAAGTACCAAACTATGCCATTTTTGAACCAGCCAGCGGCAATTTAGAAGTTTATTTTTTAGATAATAATACAGGTAGATATACCATACAAAGCCCCGACGAAAACCAACATTACTGGATAGCCGACATGAATTTTTATCTGGGTGTATGGCAAGGTACACACGAAAATCGTACAGGCTATTGGTTGCGCTGGTGGGATGAAAACGGACAACTACTATTGTGGGGTTCAGAGTTAGTTGAACAAGAACGCCAACGTGCTGAACAAGAACGTCAACGCGCTGAACAAGAACGCCAACGCGCAGAAAGACTAGCAGCACAATTGCGAGCCGCAGGTATTGAACCACAAGATTAAATTTTTGGTCAATGCCTCATAACATAAGTTTGGTTTATTTCATTTAGGATTGCTATGTAGATTTGACTATTGACTTTTTTACAGCAACTTCTTTCAAAATGTTCATTGGCCCTGTATTTTTGAGGAGTTGCATTTCTTGTTCATTCTTCACTAGTAATGCACCAGCAAATCCTAATGAGTTGACAGAAATTGATTGGAATTTTTCTTGCGATCGCGGTACAATCATCATCCATTCTTTAGTTGCTAGTAAGTTGTAAGCCGCAGATGGTGTTCGACTATCAACTATTTCTATCTCCACAGCACTTAACAAATTGTGATATACCTGCCAGATAGCTGCTGCTGAGGTTAACGGAGATTCCACCCAATTAGGATCTAAAATTGCAAAAGCGTTAACAAACGGTAGTTGCGATATTTTTCCTACACCATCTTTCAATTCTGCTGATGCTAGTAATGGTTCAATAGGTATCTGCATTCCAGTAGGAGCGAGTGGCAAAGGTACTATTTGCAAATGTTTGTGTCGCTGACTAGCGCCTGCGGTTTTACCACTGTTGTAAAAAGCTAAACCATCAAAGTCAGCTAAACAAGCCAATAAAGCCGCAAAATCTTCTAGTGTGAGTAGGCTTTCTTGTTCTTCAAAAGCACGGGTGATGAGGAGTAGATGATAGTCAACAACGTTGAATTTGTTCAAAATACAGACATGAGTATCGGAAATATCCGCCACAAATAAATCTTGTTCATAGGGAAGGAAAGGGTTGAAATCCTTACCAGCAGAAGTTTGTTTATCTTGTTGTTTCTTGGCTGCGTCTTTGCGGGTAAGGTTCGATAAAATTCGGACTAAAAAGTTAACGCCATCTTGCTCAACAAATTCAAATTCTGTCGGAATAGAAAGCAACGCCCCACATTTGAGAGCATGTAGTGTACTTGCTTGGACACTTGTCCATAAAGTGCCAGCTTTTAGTAAAATTTCTCCCTTGAGCATTGATGAGTGCATGATTTAACATTCATCAGTCTAAATCAGGTTCAACGCCAAGCGATCGCAATTGTGCTATTAATCTTTCTGTCCAAACCACGTAACTTAAACGCAAATCTCTTTGTTCGTAAAGCCGCGAACCACCCACAACTGCAAACCAATCTGCTTGCTTGTACTACAGTGGATGACGCAAATCATAATAATAATTTACTGAGTACGGTAAACTACCATACAATGCTTAACAAATAGCCTTTACAATAAAAGACAAGAAACAAATTGAGGAGTCTTGCAGGATGCAAGTTTCATACGATTCTGATAAGCGCAAACTGCTATCATCTCTGTCTCATGGGGCGATTTTTTTTAGTACGGCGTTGTTTTCGGTTGGTGTACCGATTGTTATTAACATCATCTCGGATGACCCAGTTGTTAAAAGTAACGCTAAGGAATCAATTAACTTTCACTTCAATGTTTGGTTTTGGGCAACTGTAATTGGTGTACCCATTGCTGTTTTATCTTGGCTGACTTTTGGTATAGGTGGAATTGTGTTCTTTCCTGTTGTAGCTTTTGGTTTTTTACTGCACTGGGGATTAACAATTTTTTGCACTTCTACACTGTTTAAACAATCCTGATGAACCTTTCCGCTATCCGTTTATTTTCCGAGTTTTCTAATTGTTATGGGTGTAGATAAAGTTGGTTATATAAAGGGATGAGTGAATCATCCCTTTTTTATTAAGTAAGTAGATGAGTGGAAAAATTTATCGCTAAGGTAAGGCATTCTAGCAAAGCCGGAAAAGTCAAAAGTATTCTTGATTTTTAACTTTTGCCTTTTAACTTACCACTATGCGGTTGAGGCAGAAGGGAAGAGGGTTTTAAGAGGCTGTTGACTCTATGCCTTTTGCGGGAGTCAAAATTCATCCAAAATCTCTGTTACCAAATTAAGCCCTCCTGCTATAGTCCTATTTCTCCGCATTCTCAAAATCTGTCAACGCACAAGCAAACTCCCGAAAAGCTGTTTTAATTAACACCTCTCTCATCGTTCTTTCTAAGGAAGAATTACGAATCATATCTGTTAACTCTAAGAATAGATATGAAACAATAAAACGGTCTTGACGGTCAAATTGTTTGAGACAAGTCAAGATAAAATCATACAACTCGGTTTTGCGAGGCTTACTTTGTTCTTCCCAAATTTTGAATGCTAGTTGCACTGTTTTTAGGCGGATCTCACTCATATTATAGGAAGTGTCTTTGTAGCGAATTGACACGCGTTGAGGCAGTTCCATAAGTTGTGGTGTAGAAAATTTATGTGAATTACTATTCAGGTATTTTTTTTACTTATCCGGAGAAATGGATAATAACGACAGAAATTCTCTAATATCCAGATAAATGATCAAGCGATAAAGATGTTTTTTCTGGGTAGAGAGGTTTTAGTAAAAGCTATGAATATCAATTTAAATAATGATGATGATAGATACAGAAAAAACCGTCTTATACAGCAACTATCAATCTAAATTTATAGCAAAATGCTGAGGAGAAACACAGTAATTTCAAGGCTTTGAGCCATCAATACTGTCCTCATCTATGTGACTACGGTTATAAAATAGGATAATTTACTCAGTTATAATTATGTATTCAATTTGTCTTATGAACTAAAATAACGTTATTATTGAATTTCTCAGTATATTAAATCCCAAATTATTGCTTGGATTGATTATTTTATTGAGAGAATTAATTTGATTAACATTGACAAAACCTAAAATATATGATTGTGTGAAAAATAAGGGTGAAGCTGATAACTAATAAGGAACTGTAAAAGATGTTGCAGTGAAGCTGAAGGAATATGAATTTAATGAAAATCCTAGATAATCAACCTAAATGGTGCATAATCTCCCTCAGTGTTTTGCTCACAAGCTTAATAGGTTGGTTAGACTACCAAATTCCACCAGAAATATTAATAGCAATTTTTTACTTAATCCCTATTGGCATTGCAACTTGGTTTGCTGACAATTGCAGTGGAATATTAATTTCATTGATTAGTGCAGTTACAAATTTAGTAGTCAACCAAAAACCAAATTTTCACTATTTACATCCATTAGTACCTTATTGGAATACTGTTGTAGTTTTAGTGTTTTTTTTTATTTACAAACTATCTTTTGTCGCAACAAAAACTCACATTAAAAAATTTAGAAAAACTAGCGAGAACAGATGCTTTAACAGGACTGCATAACAGGTCATTTTTTTTAGAGTTAGTAAATCTTGAAATTCATAAATCTTTAAGACATCAAGAACCAATAACTATTGCATATTTTGATGTTGATAACTTTAAACTTGTTAACGATCAGTTTGGTCATACTGTTGGCGATCGCCTGCTATGTTTAGTTGCAGAAAATGCAAGAAATAATCTACGTAAAATTGATGTCATCGCCAGACTTGGTGGTGATGAATTTGCAATTTTATTACCACGTACTGGTTATGAAGCATCCGAAGTAGTGTTACAGAGATTACACAGAACTCTATCATCTGTGATGCAGGCAGAAAATTGGCCTGTCACCTTGAGTATTGGCGCAATTACCTTTATTAAACCACCAGCTTCAGTCACCGAAATGCTCGAAAGAGCCGATAATTTAATGTATGGTGCTAAAAAAAAGGGGAAAAATCTGCTACACCACGAATTAGCAACTGATTGAGTAAATGAATAACAAGGAAGAATAATCTCGTCATTTTACCTTGTTTAAGACTACCCTTTGTATATTCTGTTAAAGAGGAGATGCAAAATGGTCACAACAGTGAAAGAATTTGATGCACAACAATGGGTTAAAACTCGCTCTTCCCTCGATGCTAACGAATCTACATTTTTAATGTGGCAAGGCAAAATTTATAGTTTTATTCCTGGAGAAAAAAGAAAACTTTTATTTAAAATCTTGGGTGTGAGTGTTAGTAGATGTATTTCTACAGGAGAAGATAGTTGGGATTTTACTTCTCGTGAACTGACTTATTACTTGAACCCAGAAACACAAGAGATTTTACCCAAATGGGAAAATCCTTGGACTGGTCAAACTGTGCCTGTGTTACACGTTGCGAATAATCCCGTGCAGGGACATTTTAAAGGTAAATTTCCGGCGCAAGTTGAAGGAGACACCACAACTTTTGTCTTTGATATTTTTCCAACTTATCCAAATCCTTTGGCAGAAGATCCAAAATTTGCCGAATATAGTCCTTATGAAACTTATCAAGCCGCAGAATTATTTAAATTATCTGTTCCTACCGCAGATTTATTCAATTCAGAACTCAATTCTGTTTCTCAACTAAAGTTGAGTTGGGATAGGATTGGGCAATGGCTACCGTGGATGAAAATGGGCGATCGCGCTGGTAATCTCATCTATAGTGCTTTTGGTTGCAAAGTTGCTGGTTTAGCAGAACTACCCCAACTATTGCAAGATGAAATTAATCATCGCGTTCCCTTATATAAACAAGCTCCCAAAGCATTTTCCGATGGGGAAGATATGACTTCTTGGCTGTACTTTCAAAAGCATTTTGATGCGTATTTAGCCGGCGAAATCTTTCCCTTACCTGCTGCTGAGGAGTTGTAATTTCGTGTGTGGTCTATTCCGCATTCAACGCCTTGCGGAACACCACCTTATCTTCCCCTGCTTTGTAGAAGTCACGAATACGCGCCTCCTCCTCGAAACCACACTTTTTGTAGAAAGCCCGCGCTCGATCATAACTGGGAAGTCCCGAAGTCTCGACCAGCAAAATCCTCTGACCACTTGCTCGTAAGGCATTTTCCACATACTTCACCAACGCTTCTCCTCGCCCTTGTCTCTGATAGTTGGGATGCACAACAATCATTAACAAGTCCCACGTCCCATCCGTAAAGGGTGCTGGTGCGTAATAGGCGACCCCGCATGGCTCCCCATCCTCCTCATCGGTAAGCCACACATGACCATCGCCGATGTCACCACTAAAGTAACTGGCCAGCACTTTGCTCAGTTCTTCGGTTTCGTTGGCGGGGAATAGTTCTGCTGCTACAGCGATCGCGATTAATGCGGCTGAATCATCGGGCGTACTAGGTCGAATCATCGGGAACTCCAGTGCTGTTTGTTCATCAGAATTAAAACTTTCGCATATTGTTTTTTACAGGGTCAAATCCTCTAGAAAAACGCGTGCTGTCATCATAATAAGCACCACTTAAATCTGCACCATACAGCTTAGTAAAGTTGAGTTTCGCACCCCGGAGATTTGCTTCTTTTAATTTGACACCGCATAAATTAGCTCTTGTCAAATTCGCCTGAGCCAAATTAGCTTGACTCAAGTCTGCTCCCCAGAGTTTAGCTTTGGCTAGGTTCGCTTGGCTCAAGTCTGCTCCCCATAAATTAATTCCTGGTAAGTAAGCGGAAATTAACCTAGCTCGACTTAAATTTGCAGCTGGAAAATATCTCTCCCCTGCATCGTAACTGCGCTTGAGTTGTTCAGCATCCATGAGTAGTGTTGACCTTTTTCAGTAATAGAGAAGTAATTTGTTCCCATTCCTGGTTTAACTCACCAACAAACTCTGGCTGACTGCTGCGATGATACCAATAACGCGCATTATGCAAATCACCTTCTTGACGATGTAAGTAAGCATGAACCCAAGCACTATCAACATCATTGGCATTTTGGACTATTTCATGAGCTTGGTGCCAATTGCCTTTTTTGTCATACCACAGAGCTTGTAGTGCTTTTGGTAGGGTTTGCGGACATGAGACCTGTCTATCGATCAATCGCAGGAATTCCTGAGTATTCACGATCGCCACTCCACAACTATCAAACCTATTTCTAAGATACTTGGCGATCGCCCTTCATTACAATTGTGATTACAAACTGCAAAATACAGCTAAGGTAACGTTATTCTTCAGGAGGTGAATATGGCCTTTAGTAGTTATAAATCGATTAGCGAAGTTCTCAAAACATTTCAGATTATTTACACAGAAGCTAATTTTGTTCTAGCTACAGAGTTTAATATTCCGCAGTATTTTCGAGAAGACTTAGCAATTGTCATGCGCGAAGGTGTTGTTGATAATTCTGAGTTTGCTATTTGTGAAAACTTAATTTATCCAGTTCTAAAAGAAGTTTGGAAGCAGTATAACAGTAAGTTTACTTTATGGAGTCATCAATCACTCAATTGTGATGAGCAATTATCAGGCTTTCCTGAATATATTTTGGCTAAACGTTCGCCTTTAGGAAAAATAGTTTTTGATAAACCATACTTTATTTTAGTAGAAGCCAAGCAAGATAATTTTGAAGCAGGTTGGGCGCAATGTTTAGCTGAAATGATTGCTGCTCAAAGACTAAATCAAGAGTTGCCTGTAATTATCTATGGGATTGTTTCTAATGGTGCAGTCTGGCAATTTGGTAAACTAGAAGCACAAAATTTTACCAGAAATATTACACCATACACTATTTATGAATTAGACAGTTTATTTGCCACTGTCAACTATATTTTTCAACAATGCGAATTACAACTAGATAATTTACTGATATCTCAGCCTAATCTTTCAACTTGACTCCGCATCAATTTCTGCACACTAATTAAAGCTCGATTTAACTCATAATTGCGTCGTTGCGGATTTTGTAAATACGCCTGTTGTTCTTCTTCAATCATTTCCACATCCTGCACTACTAAACCATCAAGTAATTTTTTGGCGGCATTAAATAAACTATCTTTAATAAATCGGCGAAACCATACAGGTAATTTATGTAATCGCCAAAAGGCATTGAGTGAAGTAAAGTGAATTAAATAAGCTTTGGTTTGAGTTTCATCTACAGGACACAATAAACAATAAATTTTAAAATCTTTGCCTAAAGTTGATTGCCAATGGGGATAGATATAACTGACATCCAATGGTTCTGGATGGAGTTTTCGTAATGCAGGGAAAAATAACTGGGATATTGACCAGATTTTATCTATTTTGTAATAACTTTGGGCTGTATAATGAGCATCTACACGGTGATTATCTTCGTCAATATCTTTTAAAGATGCTGCCGCCCAAGCTTGTAAATCTTGATGTAAATGCCCATGATACATATCCATCAAGTTTTCAATTAAATAAGAATAATGGGCTTGACAGTTAATGACGGCAACTGAAGCAATATAATTCAAATGTTCCCATTCTGGTAAACCCATTGGTTCAACGGCTGATTCTGCATCACCAGGAAATAGCCAAATAAAACCATCTTGTTCTTTGACTGGGTAGCGACGAATTTGGCAGTTTGGTAATTTTTGATTTGCAGCTAAATAAGGAACTGCTGTACATTCACCCGATGAATTGAACCGCCAACCATGATAAGCGCATTCTAATTCATTAGCGATCGCTTGTCCGTGGCTCAGTTTAACTTGACGATGGGGACAACGGTCTTCTAAGGCGTGGATTTTACCTGTACTGTCGCGGTAAAGTGCGATCGCTTGATGCCATAATATCACTCCCACAGGTTTATTAGTTACCTCAGTACACCGTGCAACTACATACCAATGATTAGGGTTAATTCCCAATTGACGCACATCAGAAGTTTGCACAGATTGAGAGAGAGATGACATAATTCAGCCTATCCTTTTCCGCGTTAGTCTGGTCACTGATGACCAGATTATCACTTAGGGAACTAAAACTAATTTTGCTGACAAGCTATAAAGTATGTGTAGTTACAGCAGAATTCACCGAAGCGGAGGTTCTTAATACTTTTCGCTTCATCCCGAATTCTCTACCGATACACCAGTAAACATATTGAACCAAAAATCCTTATGGCAATCTCTCAAGAAAACCTAACTGAAGAATTTCTTAACGAACTAATCCAGGAAACAAATACCATCGACCATCTAGAAATTATTGAAAACGTCATCGACTCTCTAGAACAAGATGACAGTGCAATGGTTAGCCAGAGTCCAGAAGGTGGTCATCTCTGGAAGTTTAAGTACGGTAGTGTGGAAGTGTTTGTGCAACTCACGGGTACAAGCGACGAAGACACCCTCACGGTTTGGTCTGTTGTATTAAAATTACCCGCCAAAGATGAACCTAAATTAATGCGTCAACTTTTGGAACTGAACTGTTCTAGTACTTTTGAAGCGCGTTTTGGCATCATTGAGGACAAAGTTGTTGTCATCTCAACACGTACCCTTGCGGAGTTGTCTCCAGGGGAAGTCTCGCGGTTAATTACAATTGTTGCCACGATCGCCGATAACAACGATGAAGCTTTACAATCTGAGTTTGGTATTGCTTAAGTAATCATTCATGTCCAACAAGCAGGTATGGCGACTGATTCCTTTCTTAGAAGCCTCTGGTAATTTACAGATGGCGATCGATAAATGGTTAGTAGAACAACACCATTTAAGAAAGCATCCTCCAACTCTGCGCTTTTATACTTGGTCGCCAGCTGCTATTTCTCTCGGCTATCATCAACGGCAATATCCCCCAGCATGGGAGAATTTAACTTGGCAAGGTAAAAAACTAGATTTAGTTCGCCGTCCCACTGGTGGCAGAGCAGTATTACACCAAGGCGATTTAACTTACGCTGTAATTACATCGGGTTTAACTGGAAACCGTTTACAAGCATATACAAAAATTTGTGAATTTTTAATTCAAGGATGGCGATCGCTTGGTGTGGAATTAAGCTACGGTACATCTGGGCGAGGCTACATCCATAACCCCAACTGTTTTGGGACGGCGACAGGTGCAGATTTAATTTTACCCAATGGCGCAAAACTCATCGGAAGCGCCCAACTCAAACGCGGTGACGTAATTTTGCAACATGGTTCCATTCGCTTGCAACCAGATGCGGAACTGTTTGCAAAAGTATTTGGTACAGAGTCATTCAATAACGTTTATTTGCCTTACAGTCACGAACAAATCATCACAGCTTTGATTGCTGCTGCAAAAGATTGTTTTGATATGGAAATAGAAGTGCAGCAGTTATCAGAATGGGAGTTACAGGAGATTTCAAACGCGGAGATAAGGGGAGGTTAGATGGATATAAATAAACGTCAACGACTGGAAGCAGCAGGTTGGCGCATAGGCGATGCAGCCGACTTTCTCGAACTATCATCTGATGAAGTAGCTTTCATTGAAATTAAGCTATCTTTGAGCAGGCAAGAGAAAGTTAGTCAGATGAAAATAACATCTTGCTACTCAGTCAAACCTGTATCTTGAACTAAGTAGCAAGGCGTAAAAAAACCGAAGTATGTAACTAAAAGTAAAGTTGCCCCAAACCCTCTTCCCTCCTGCCTTCTGCCTCCTGTCTCCTGCCTTGCCCTAACGATAAATATTGATGCCCACCTAACTTATGCTAAACCTTGCTTTCTAGAGGTTGGGGAATCGGAGTAGTTGCAGCTAACTTTCTGCCGTAGTTAATAGCGATCAACCCTGTCACATACATAAATAAACTGTAAACTGCTGCTGGTACTGCCATATCAGGATTGTTGAGTATTCCGGCGGTAATGGCGATCGCTAGCGTACCATTTTGAATCCCTACCTCAATAGCGATGCAGATTTGCTGAGGCGGATTGAGATTAAATAGTTTGCTAATATAAAACCCCGCCAACATTGAGATACTGTTCAACAGCACCACGGCAATTCCTACTTGCAGAATAAAGCCAGGGAGACGATTCCACTCACGAACAATTAGTAAGAGAATAATTAATGCTAGGAATGCGACTGCTAGACGGCTAGTCACCTTTTCTAAACGGTGAGCAACTTCTGGAAATAATTGACGCACTCCCATACCTAAACATATAGGCAGAAGTGTCATCAGAAATATTTGTACTATTGTGGCACCAATAGGTAGAGCGATCGCCGCAGTTTGTCCGAGCAAGTTTTGATATGCGAGGTTTGCCAATACTGGAATTGTCAAGACGGTAATTAAACTACTAAAAGCTGTTAGAGTTACCGACAGGGCAACATCACCTTTAGCCAGGAATGTAATCATATTGGAGGATACTCCACCTGGACAGAGTGCAATTATGATTAAACCCATAGCAATGGTAGGTTGCATAGGTACTAATTTCGCAATGGCAAAACCAATAATTGGTAAAAGAACTAACTGACTAATCAAGCCAATGGTGACGGCTTTGGGATAATTCTTGACACGTTGGAAATCTTCTGGTGTCAGAGATAAACCCATTCCTAGCATAATAATCGCTAAGGCTATAGGTAGAACAACCGCAGTTAAAAAGCTTGCTTCCATAATGAATAATTTATAATAACGACTCTATCTGTGAGAAATTTAACGGTAAAACAAGATTATTCGCTGTTTTGTGCCGATTTCCATCTCAAACTGCTGGTATAGGTAGAAACATTATCAAACAGTATTGCTTTCTTCACAAGCGTAGATGCGAGTATTCATACCAATCACGCGACGAGGAAACCTGATCGCAAAAATAAAAGGGACACAATTATTTTGTGTCCCTAAATAACTAATTCAAGAGGTTAGTGGCAAATTGTGGATTTAAGACTGGCGATAACAGGCAAATTCCATTGAAAAAGTCGCCATACCGGCAGTGAGCGATCGCAAGTCTGTAGAATAGCCAAACATCTGCACTAGTGGAACTTCGGCGCGAATCACAGAGTATCCTTGCATTGTCTCGGAACTCAACAGCAAGCCACGACGGGATGATATATCACCCTGGACTCTACCTATGAACTCGTTTGGTGTTTCCACTTCGACGAGCATAATTGGTTCGAGTATATAGGGTTTGGCTTGGGCGATCGCATTTTCTAGTGCTTGATGTGCAGCTGAACGAAACGCTAATTCCGAAGAGTCAACTGGATGATAGGAACCCCCATCCAGCACAACTTTCACCCCAGTGACCGGATAGCCTGAGAGTTTTCCGGTTGTCATCGCTTCGCGGAAACCTTTTTCACAAGCTGGGATATATTCTTTAGGAACTGCACCACCAACTACTCGATTTTCAAATACAAATGGTTCATCGCTTGGTTCAATCCATCCAGTCACATGGGCGTATAAACCAGTACCACCTGATTGTTTCTTGAGTCGGTAATCAAATTGAGTTTTTTGGCTAATGGTTTCCCGATACGCCACAGCCGGAGTACCGACATAAACCTCAGCGTTATATTCTCGTTGAATCCGCTCTAGGTAGATTTCCAGATGCAGTTCACCCATACCAGAAATCAAAGTTGCTTTTGATTCTGGGTCGATACTTAGCCGAAATGTGGGGTCTTCCCGTTGAAAGCGGTTGAGGGCTTTGGCTAGGCGATCGCTATCTTCTTGTTTTTTCGGTGTAACTGCCAGTGTAATCACTGGTTCCGGGACAAACATTCTTTCCAGAAATACTGGTGTGTCTCCAGTGTATAATGTATCGCCCGAAGCACAATCCACACCCAACAAAGCCACAATATCTCCAGCCACAGCCACTGGCAACTCTTCGCGCTTGTTGGCGTGCATTCGCACCAAGCGACCAATTTGCACTCGTTGTTCAGTACGGGAGTTATAAACAATATCACCCGGTTTTAATGTGCCGGAGTAAATGCGGGTGTAGGTTAGCTGACCGAAAGATTCAAGAGTGAGTTTGAATGCCAAAGCCACCAAAGCAGCATCAGGCTCAGGGTAAACACTGTTTGATTCTGCGGTTTTGACTACTTCCCTATCGATGGGAGATGGTAAATAAAGGGCGATCGCATCTAAAAGATTCTGCACGCCTTTATTTTTGAATGCGGAACCTAGTAGTACAGGTGTGAGTTCCAGCCTCAAGGTTGCTTGGCGAATAACTTGCCAAATTAGTTCTTGGGGAATCTCTTGATCTGCCAATAGCATCTCAGTCATCTCTTCGGAGAACAAAGACAAACTATCTAGCAATTTTTCCCGCGCTTGTTGGGCTGCTGCTACAAGATTGTCGGGAATTGCTGGTTTGACCCAGTTTTCGCCATTTTCGCCCTCAAAGTAATGTGCCTGCATTGTCACTAGGTCAATCACACCTTGGAAGTTATCTTCACTACCGATGGGATATTGCAGCAACACCGCATTTAATTGCAAGCGATCGCGAATTGCCTGAACTACACGAAATGGATCTGCACCCATTCGATCCATTTTGTTGATGAATGCTAGACGCGGTACACGGTAGCGTTTCATCTGCCGATCCACTGTGATGGATTGGGACTGCACACCCGCCACGGCACACAAAACCATTACGGCACCATCCAACACCCGCAAGGCACGCTCTACTTCTATCGTAAAATCCACATGCCCAGGGGTATCAATTAAATTAATTTGTGTATCACGCCACTGGCAAGTTGTTGCCGCAGAGGTAATGGTAATTCCATGCAGCTTTTCCTCTGGCATAAAATCCATTGTTGCACCCTTGCCGCCTCCCTTCACCTCCTCAATAGCATGGATTCTGCCCGTGTAGAAGAGAATTCGCTCTGACAGCGTAGTTTTACCAGAGTCGATGTGAGCAGAAATACCAATATTGCGGACGCGTGTTCGGGGAATCATAACATTTCCTTTTTGTTTAAGCGACAAATAGTCACTATGAGAGTGGTATTATATTTTGTATTATAATTGTAATATATTGCAGTGACAAGCCCCACGATACAGAAATTGATATGCTTCGTCATTCATGGTGTGGGATGCGAGATCCCAGTGTCAACAGACAATCTTGCTGTGTCAGTTCTGATAACTAGAAGGACTATAGCGGTTCTCGGTTGGATGAAGTACCTTTCAACCCCTCCGCACGCGGGGAGGGGAGCGTTTGCCGTTAGCAAATGCGGGGTGGGGTTCCGACTGCATTACAAGCAAGTAAGAACCGCTATATAAGAATTTTGGCTTATTGCGGCGGTAGAATTTACGGCTGCTATATGGATTTTCTACTGCAACAATAGGAAATGCAAACTGTTTGAGACTGGCGCGAGAGAAAAATAAATGTAGTTGGGACTTCATCGCTGAACCTCTGAGCTTAGTGAATGAACCTCTGAGCTTAGTGAATGAACCTCTGAGCTTGACTAATGAACCTCTGAGCTTAGTGAATGAACCTCGGAGCTTGACTAATGAACCTCTGAGCTTAGTGAATGAACCTCGGAGCTTGATTAATGAACCTTTAAGCTTAGTGAATGAACCTCTGAGCTTAGTGAATGAACCTCGGAACTTGGTGAATGAACCTCTGAGCTTAGTGAACGAAGCACGGAACTTGATTAATGAATCTCTGAGCTTCGCCCACGAGTGTTTGAGACTGGCGTGAGAGTGTTTGATACTCATTCACGAGTATTTAAGACAGTCGCTACGCCTTTTGTAATTGCGAATTGCAAATTGATTCTCAACTCAGCCCCAACCGTTGCTTTAAAGCTTCTGGGACATTCCTTGCTGTATTTAACCCTCGGACATTCTTCCAGTTTGTCTTGTCATCCCAGCGGACATCTTTCCATATCTGATTGCTGAGGATTGCGCCACTGAGGTTTGCGTCGCTGAGGTTTGCGCCGCTGAGGTCTGCGTCGCTGAGGTTTGTGTCACTGAGGTTTGCACGGCTGAGGTCTGCGCTGCTGAGGTTTGCGCTGCTGAGGTTTGCGCTGCTGAGGTCTATGCGGTTGAGGTTTGCGTCACTGAGGTTTACGTGGCTGAGGTTTGCGTCGCTGAGGTCTGCGCCGCGTCTACCTGGTTCTGTCCATTCTTCCAAACTTTGTTTGATGCGTTCCGCACAAAGAAATTCCCGAATACTTTTATGAAAAAACTCCACACCACCACGGTCATTAGACTTGAGATAAAAAGCACCCAACGCAGTTTTTAATGCTTCTTCTCCTAGTTCTTTTTCGGCTTTAGCAATGAGTTCTTTAGCTTCATCATCTTGCTGCAACCGCGCTTTTACCATCTGCATCGAAGCACTTTCTCCCCCTGACTGCACTACACACACTGCGGCTTCGGCTAATATGCGGCGTAATGCGTCTGGGTGTTGTCGAGTCAGTTCATAATTTAAATCAGGGTGGCGAGTATCAGCACGCTGTTTAGTTAGTACCCAATTCAGGGCTTGTTCGTAAACTAATATTTTTGCTTCTGTCTCTGTGGCTTGCTCAAATTGATTAATATCTGATTTTTTATCTCGGTGCATTGCTGTTAGTATATACAGCAATAGTGGTTCTTTGGCTAACTCCTGAATTTGCTGGGGACAGGATTTTTTATTTTGTGAAATCTGTTGAGATGCTGCTGTTTTGTCTAAGGTAATTTGCAGGAAATCCATAAAGTTTAACGTGTCATTGGTAGGAAATATCCTGTACCATTTCTCAAACCATTGCTGTTGTAATTCCACATCCATTTCCGCAATTTCCACCCGTTCCAAGTTAGGTGGTAGGCGATCAATACCATGTAAAGCCATCTGTCTACCTGTAATGATGACTCGATGACCTGCTTTATTATCTTGGTAGTCATTTTGAAATGTTCCGATTTGGCGCAGAAATCTTTCTACACTTTGGTTATTGCCGCGCTCAATTCGCAATTCATCAAAGCCATCTAAAATAAATAAAAATCTGGTATTTCCATCTGTTAGCCACCCATCATCATTTTGCGCGAAATCTGCTTTAATTCGGGAGCGCAAAGTTTCTTCTAGACTTGGTTGAAAATCATCAATATCACGCAGATGAATTAAAATTGGTGTCCATATAGGGTGTAAATTCTGACGCACCCAATCAGCAAACATCCGACAAAAAACACTTTTACCTCTCCCCAGCCCGCCTTGAATAAACATGACTTGGGGTTGTGTATTTGATCTGGTAGCAAAGAGAATTCGTTTAGTCCAGGTTTCTAAATCAAAAGGTTGTGTATTAGTATTTAATTTGCCATTTCTATCTACATTTCTGGCTTTGAGTGGTACATAAATATCTTTAAAAGCAAAGTCTTCGTTAAAAACCTTTTCTTCTGGTTTAGTGGCAATCTGACTCTTTAAATATTCATCAATACTTTGAAATTTCTGCTCTGCTTTCTGCCAATCACTAAAAGAAAGTTGAATCACATCTTTAGTAACATCACATGATTTTATCCAAGCTTTCACTAAATAACGGGGAGTATTCCAAGCGACTCGCTCTGTCAAAATTTCTGCATTAGATATATTTGCAGATGCTAACCTTGCCAACAATACTTGATTAAATGCCTGGGCTAAATCTGATTGATGAAAACAATTGATTGTTTTACTGGCAGCTTCATAATCTAATTCAATATCGTTGAGTTTTTGTAGTTGTTGGCGGACTGCTTCATCACTCTGAAAATGAGCATCCCAATTTACATTAATATCGGAAGATAAAATTTCTTTAACGCTTTCTAAATAAGCAATTTGACTAACTATAAATACACAATCTTCTAGGGTTGGTTGTTCCTGGCTGTTTTGGCGATAAAACTTCAGCAAAGCAATACCCATCGGTACAAACGGCAAACCCGCGCCTATCACCTGCGCCAACGGTGAACACAACACATCTAACAAAGAAGATGAATGTTGCAGTACAGGTTTTAAAACTTCTAAACTTGCACCATTTTCTTGAAGAGTTTTTGCCGCATCTAAAAATGTTTTGCTAGTGTCAATTGTGGTATTAAGACTTTCCTCAACAGAGAAAGATTGTCGCAACCGTTCCCAGATTTGTGACCAGCGCCTTGTCATTGGCAGAGACCCGCAAAATTACCGATATTTTAGAGGGTAGCTTAAAATTCGGAGAAATATTAGACTAGGCGACTAGAAGTCGCGGCTACACAGACAAAACCCGCCTTCGCGGGTTAAAAACCTTGATTTTCTATTAGTCCGCGTTCAGCTTTGCTGTTCGCAGGCTAGGCGAACTTAGTTTGTATAGCCGCGATTTCTTATTGCTAGGGCTAGGTATAAGATATGTGAATCACAAAACTCTGCGTCCCTTGGTGTTGAAAAACTTCAGAATTTCAAATTCCAAGCCGCAATAGCCAAAGTAGCCCAGCCAGCGATAAAGGCGACACCGCCTAATGGTGTGATTGCGCCTAAATATTTCACACCAGTTAAGCTCAAGGCGTATAAACTGCCGGAGAAAATGGCAATACCGATAATAAATAGCCATCCACTAGCAATTAAAGTAGTTGGAGGTGATTCGAGGCGACTAATGAGGAGAGCAACTACTAAAAGTGCTAGGGCATGGTACATTTGGTAGCGAGCGCCAGTTTCAAAAATAGAAAGCGATCGCTCACTAATATGATCTCGTAAAGCATGGGAAGCAAAAGCCCCAGCCGCAACAGATAACCCACCTAAAACGGCAGCTATACTCAAAAAAATCTGTGTCATCAGACTTACTTGGCAACAGATTTAAACATCAAAATGATATGATACTCCCCCTTCTTCATTGACTTTAAAATTCGCATTGAATTCTTTAGCTTTTTCGTCTAAAAATTCCCGCGCTACAGATGCAGGTAACTGAGACTGCATTGCAAAACCCAAAACAGTAACTCTGCCATGATTTTGCTGTAACATTTGATAGAAAATTGATTGTAGGCGATCGCTCGCTTGTTGTTGAAGTGCTTTTTGTTCTGTCTTACTACGGCGGTATAAAGATAAACTTAACCAACCACCCAACACCATTGTCGGCACACCAAATATAAAACCTTGTCTTGCTGTTGTATCCAGCATAAAAAGAGCTTCTTTATTCACAAAATCCAGTCCTGAATCTGCATCATTCCCTGACGGCAAAGGTTTTAGCATCGTATTTTTCTCCATTACCGCAGAGACTGAAAGCGTCAAAAACATGAATCCGAGTGTCAGTAACCAACCCGCCGCCAATTTTTCAGCAGTTTTCATAACTCGATTTTTGTTTAAACTTTGTTTGTGATTTTAACTCTAGTTTCACAAACGTTCCAGTCTATCAGTCTGCTTTTGATGACGGCTGTGTGTAGATGACAAACTGACTCCACAGATTCAAATCAAACAAGACTTACGCACCAAAATTGTTTGTAGAGATTCCCTATTTTAAAACCTTATTTTTTCGTTGTTATGCGTAATTACTACTGTAATAGCGTATTTTAACGAATCAAAACCACTGTGCCAGCTAAAATCAAGCCAGTTCCCAATATCACTTGCGGCGTTAGTTGTTCTTTGAGAAACAGTGCTGAAAAAACTAGTACCAAAAGTAAACTTGATTTATCTAAAGGCGCAACTAAAGAAGCTTTCCCGATTTGTAAAGCTCGAAAGTAAAATAACCAAGATAAACCCGTTGATAAACCAGAAAATACGAGAAATAACAGGGTTTTAGGTGTAATTGTCAGCAGTGTATCTAGTTGTCCTTTGGCAAAAACCCAACCCCAAACCATGACTAAAATGACTACGGTGCGGATTGCGGTTGCTAAATTGGGGTTAATCGTCTCGACTCCTATCTTGGCAAAGATAGTGGTTAAGGCTGCAAAAAATGCCGATAGTAGGGCAAACAATATTGCAGTCGTTTCATTACTGAGCATTCAATCTCTCGAACAATCTGAACATTATTGAGAAATAATATCATTATTTGTTTAGGAAAAACGGTGCATATACTCTGAAGCAACACTTTTTATAAGCTAACATCCCTATTTTTGTTGAAAGTATATGTCATATCATGTCCGCTTGATTACTTACAAAAACCGAAGAATCCCACCCCGCCACAGCTACGCTATGTCTCCCCGTCAACGGGGAGGGGTTGGGGGTAGGGTGCAAGGATTGTGGGAATCACAACTAATTAACCGGACATCGTATCACTCGTTTTCACCAGGAATCATAACTTTACATTTCTACTCAGAAATAGATAGAACCCAATCTCGTAAAAGTTGATTTACCTGATCTGGAATTTCATCATGGGGACAATGACCAGCCCTGAGAAAATATTCAGTTAGTTGGGGGTAATATTGGCGGAACTTTTGCGAACGTTCTCGCGCCTTCATCCACGGATCAGCCTCGCCCCACAGTAATAATAAAGGACAAGTTAATCTTTGCAATAGCACATCAACTTTTTCCCCTTGAGGACTGCTAAACACAGAGACAAACACATCAAAAGCCCCAGTATCATAAGCAGGGCGAGAAATTTCTTCTACTAATTGGTCGGTAATTGCAGTTTTATCTAAATAAACTTTTTCTAAAGTGCGGCGAATTACCCAACGTTGTCGCACATATTGAAATATCAAAAATCGGGAAAAAGATTGTTGAAAAATCCACTTGACACTACTACCTAAGATTTTTTCTAGGGGTGATGGTTGTTTAGGTGGCTGGATTTGTGATTGTAAAGCTTCTGGTTCTGCTGTGGGTTGGACTTCGCTAAAAGGGCCAGCACTATTGAGTAATACTACCCCAGCAACACTATCAGGATATTGGGCAGCAACAGACAAACTTGCATAGCCACCAAGGGAGTTACCTGCAACGATCGCTCGGCGACCAATTACTTCACTGATAAAATCATGAAGTTGGTCACGCCATAAGTCTCCACTGTACTGTAGTTTAGGTTTAGCCGATCGCCCAAATCCCAACAAGTCGATCGCAAACACTTCAAAATCTTGATACAATCCACTAATATTCTTTCGCCAGTGGTCTGTGGAAGCGCCAAACCCATGTACCAATAGCAAAGGCGGACGTTGCGATTGTGAATTTCCTGCATGTACATAGTAAATTTTCTGCCCTCGCCACTGCCAATATTGCCCAGGAACCGGATTTGTCAAAGGGGCTGTACTAACTTGCATAATTTTAAGTAATGTTAAGTAGTTGTTAATAATTGTAGAGCAGGAGAGAGAAACAAGGGGGTAAGGGTATAGGAGTGTAAGGGTATAGGGTTGTGAGGGTGCAAGGGTGTACAGGGAAAATCTTCTTCTACCTTCTGCCTCCTGCCCCCTTAAGATTGACTAATGACTAAAATTACAGGCACTACCAAATTATTAGGGGTAATTGGACATCCGGTGGAACATTCGCTGTCGCCGTTGATGCACAATGCTGCGATATCAGAATTAGGATTAGATTATGTTTATTTACCTTTCCCGATCGCACCTGATAACTTAGAAATAGCGATCGCAGGTTTTGCGGCAATTGGGGTAACAGGTTTTAGTGTGACAATTCCCCATAAACAGGCAATTATGCCGTTATTATCAGAAATTACCCCCGTAGCCCAGGCGATAGGTGCAGTCAATACTGTGACTCGCCAAAATCAGCGATGGATAGGGACAAACACAGATATTGAAGGATTTATCGCCCCCTTACAAACAACATACCAACAAGATTGGAGTCAGAAAGTAGCGGTCATTTTAGGTAATGGTGGTGCAGCCAGGGCTGTAGTTGCAGGCTGTTATCAACTGGGTTTTGCGGAAATTTATGTGGTGGGACGCAATGAACAAAGATTAATCGAGTTTCGTGATAGTTGGGGGAGTTCACCCATAGCCGAAAAGTTGCAAGTTTATACCTGGGCTAGTCTAGCTAAATTGATTCCCCAAGCTCATTTATTAGTGAATACAACGCCCATTGGGATGTATCCGCAAGTAGAAAACTCGCCTTTAAGTGTCGCAGAAATGGCTGATTTACCCCAAGGTGCGATCGCCTATGATTTAATTTATATCCCCCAACCGACAAAATTTCTTCAACAGGCACAAAATCAAGGGGCTATAGCCATTGATGGGCTAGAAATGTTAGTGCAACAAGGTGCAGCCGCCTTAAAAATTTGGTTACAAATAGAAACTGTTCCAGTTGAGATTATGCGCCAAGCACTACGCCAACATTTAGGCTTATGAAAAAGTGCTGAGTCACCGAAGTTTGCTCAACGGGGGAAACCCCCGCACGCAACTTCTCGCTGAGTGCTGAGGGGGTAGAGGGGATGGACAAGGTAGAAAATTGTTTCCTTATCTTCCTTGTCGTCCTTGTCACCCTTATCACCCTTGTCCCCTGCTCCCTTCATGATCAATTTTTCACTCAACACGATCTGACAAGGTTAATGGTAATTGAACTATGAACCTTGTCCAACCTTGAGAACTAGTAACTGTAATATTTCCTTGCAGATATTCCACAAGTTTTTTGACCAAAGTTAAACCTAAACCTGTACCGCTATTAAATGTAGATTCGTCTTGCAGAGCTTGGTAAGTATAATCAAAAATTGATAATTTATCTTGGTTTTGATTTTGGGATGTGCGATAAAACGGTTCAAAGATTTGAGCTTGTTCTGTGGACGAAATTTCTACACCAGAATTGCTCACAATAATTTCTACCGCAGAGATTGGAACATCAGGTGGTTTCTCTGGAGGATTTGGCTGATTAGAGATTGTTGTTAGTTGAACGCCCACTGTGATACTTTCGCCCAAGGGTGTATGTTTACAAGCATTCATTAATAACTCTGATAAAATCCTGGTCAAGATAGCCAAATCAGTCGTAATATTGGGCAAATCAGACGGAATTTCAATTGTTAAAATTTGCTGTTGAGTTTGAGCAAGATCCTGATAGCTTTCAGTAACATGAGGTAGCCAATCTTGTAGACGAATAGAAGTTAATTCTAGAGGATACATATCTGCGTCTACAAAACGCATATTTAATAAATCATCTACTAAATTTAGTTCGCGTTCGCATTCGTAACGTAAGATGTTGATATAGTAAGCTACAGCATTTATTTCTGGAGGTTTACCAGACTGAATCATCCGTCGGCGATCGAGAATACTTTCCAGCATTGTAATTGCCATTTTCATGTTTGATAATGGCGTACGCATTTCATGAGAAGTAGCTGCAAGAAAATCTTCTTTTAACTGGTTTAGTCGTTGCAGTTCTGTCATTTGAATTTCTAACTGACGGGAGCGTTCATTGGCAAGGTTGCGCTCTTGAGTTAATCTGCGTTGGGTATCATCTCGAAATACTAAGACTGCGCCTGTAATTTTACCTTTATTGTCGCGTAGAGGAGCAGCACTATCCGCAATGGGAATAGCATTTTTATCTTTGGTAATTAATAAAGTGCGATCGCTTAAATATACAGTAGTTTCTTGTTGTAAAGCTGCATGAATGGGGTTTGATACAGGTGCTTTAGTTTGTTCGTCAACTAGGGAAAAAATTTTTTCTAATAATTGATTTTGCCCTTCTTGTAATTGCCAGCCTGTAAGGGTTTCAGCTACTTGATTCATATACTTAATTTGTAACTGGGGATTAACTACAATCACCCCATCCCCCATACCGCGCAACACAGTACTCAAAAACTGTTCTCGTTCATAGCGATTCAGTGCCGTTTGAATAGCAACATAGAGTTCTTGATCTCTGATGGGTTTGAGAATGTAACCAAAGGGAAAAGTCAGAGTTGCCCTTTCTACAGTACTTTGGTCAGAGTGACCTGTAACATAGATAATCGGGATTTGTAAATTATTCCAGATTGCTTCTGCGGCTTGGATACCATCACTTTCACCCCGTAATCTAATATCCATCAAAATCAAGTTTGGGCGCAATGCTGTTGCTTTTTCTATAGCGGCTTCTGCGGTATCTGCAATCTCAACAACGGTGTAACCCAAGGCTTCTAAACTTTCTTGCAAATTGATGGCAAGAATATACTCATCTTCCACAACCAAAACTTTTACTGTCTTGCTTGTGCTTGTATCGGAGGAGATATCTATCATATTCATGCCCTGCTTTTTGTAAAAGTAATTTTAAATTCTGTGCCTTGTTGAGAATTAACTTCCATCGTTCCTCTTAACTGTTTCACTAAACCTTGGACAAGAATAATACCCAAGGTTTTTGTGTATTTAGGATTAAAGTCTTGAGGCAGTCCAACTCCATTGTCTTGAATGGTTAATATCAAGTTGTAATTATCTTGCTGCTCTAAGCTAACGATAATTTCTCCTGTACTTTGATGAGGAAAAGCGTATTTTAAAGCATTGGAAACTAATTCATTGATAATCAAACCACAAGGGATGGCTGTTTCAATGTCTAAGCTGGCATTATTAACTTGGATTTTCAGTTTAATACAGTTAGGTGTGACATTGTAAGAATCAAATAAATGAGTGGTCAAATCGGGGATGTATTGAGCAAAATCTATGTTTGCTAAATCGGCGGAACGGTAGAGTTTTTCATGAACTAAGGCAATAGAAGCAATGCGGTTTTGACTATCACGCAGAATTGCTGTGGCTTCAGGGTCTTGTGTCCGTCGGCATTGCATTTGTAACAGACTACTAACAATGCCTAAATTGTTTTTGACACGATGATGAATTTCTTTGAGTAAAACCTCTTTTTCTTTCAGAGACGCTTTGAGTCGCTCTTGGATTTGCTTTTGTTCGGTAATGTCTTGGTGAACCGCAACGAAAACTTGTCCATACTCAGGATGCTCAAACATAGAAGTTGTCGCACTACACCAGAAAGGTGTGCCATCTTTTTTCACATTGTGGACTTCATAGCTGGCTTCACCATGTTGCAAAACAGTTGCACTGATGGCTTGATTCACTGCTTCAGCTTCCGCTTGATCCTTGGCATAATTGATAATTGAGATATGTATGCCAGTTAATTCATTAGTGTCATAACCAAACATTTTCTCAAACTTAGGATTGGCATAAACGATAATGCCATCGCTGGCGCGAACTAAGCAGATTCCTTCAGCCATGTTGCGCGTAATGACTGCTTGTAGTTCTAGCATTTGTTGAGCGTGTTTCTGCTCTGTAATATTAATACCACTACCAACGATGCGGTAAACACGGTGATTATCGTCTCTCAAGGGAGTCAGGCTGGTGAACCACCAAGTTTCTTGGCCTTTAAATGGTAAACATTCTTCATAAGTAATAGTTGTGCCTGCGTTGAGACAATCTTGATAATGTTGTCTTACCTTCGTCGCCGGAGTGGGAGGAAACAACTGTTCTGGGGTTTTGCCTTGCACATCATCGGAAATTAGACCTGTGAGTTTTTCGTGAGCAGTATTCAAACCGACATAACGAAAATCATCATCGACCACATCGACCACAAAAATTGCCTGGGCTACACCATCGTAAATACTGCGTAAAAAATTTTCTTTTTCTTGCAGTGCTTGTTCTGCTTGTTTGCGATCGCTAATATTAAATGCAACTCCTTGTAAGATTGGAGTTTTGCCATCGGGTGCTAATACTAAACGCGCCTGATCCTGTACCCAAATGACTTTGTTATCTTGAGTCATCATCCGATATTCAATGTTGAGAGGCTCTCCTGTTGCAAGTGTTGTTTGAACTGCTTGTAGGACAAATGGGTGATCTTGTGGATTGACAAAGTTTACCCAACTGTTGCAGAGGCCTGCTTCCCATTCTTGTGCTGGGACATTGAGTAATGTTTGAATTTGGGGACTGATGTAGGCAAATTCCGAAGTACCTGCGATTGGTGATGTGTAAACTACTCCGGGAATTTGCTCAACTAAAGTGCGATATTGCAATTCGGCTTGCTTGAGTTTTTCTTCTGCTAGTTTGCGATCGCTAATATCAATAATTACACCCAACATCCGAATTGGCTGACCCTCTGTGTCATAAATTCCATGTCCTTTTCCTGTCAGCCAGCGAATTTCGCCATTAGGAAAAATTACCCGATATTCTGCCTCAAAATTAGTATGATCTGCCAAAGCCTGGAGGACAGTTTGTTCAATTCGTTCTATATCCTCTGGATGAACAGCATCACGCCATAATTGATATTGGGCTGTTGATATTTCTGGATCTAAGCCTAGCAAGCGACAGTGATTGTCATCCCAAATCACTTCATTTGTTTGCAGATTCCAATCCCAAGTCCCAATTTGGGTATATTCTAATGTGAGTCGCTGTTGTTCTTCACTTCTAGTTAATGCTGCTTCTGCTAATTTGCGATCGCTAATATCAGTCACTCGTACCAAATTCATCACCTGCTCGGCAACTCGAATTTGTTTAATTGCAATATTTCCCCAAAAACAATTACCCTGCTGCGTAACGTACTCAATTTCTTGGCTCCAAAATCCTTGCTGATTCATTATTGCCAGGATATCAGCTACTTCCTGAGAACTAAATGGTCGTTTGTGCAGGGTTTGTCCTTCAATCCCAATTAGGTCAGCTTTACATCGCGCCGCAAATAATTCTACAGCCCGATGGTTGCAGTCGAGCGTTAATAATGTTTGGGGATCAACCAGAAACAGAGCATCAGCCGATTCGTTATAAATGGCTTCGAGCAAATCACGGCTCTTGATAATTTCTAATTCAGCTTGTTTACGCTCTGTAATATCGAGAACGGCTCCAAATAACTTGATACTTTTGGTTTCGGTATTGTATGCTACATCTGCTCTAGATTCTAAGTAGCGCATTGAGCCATCAGGCCGAATAATCCGATATTCCACGTTAATCGGGACTGCATCGACAATTGCTGCTAAAAAATGGGCTTGTAAACCTGGCCGATCATCTGGGTGAACCATTTGCAGAAATTCTGCTTGAGTTGGTGCTGGTTGAATTGGGCAAAGACCAAAAATCCGAAAGGTTTCTACTGACCAAATTTGCGGTTCATCACCCAAGTTCCATTCCCAACTGCCGACATGGGCGATATGCTGGGCAGCAGTTAGCTGTAATTCACTACGGCGCAATTTTTCTTCTGCCTGAATGCGATCGCGTAATGCCGCTTGTCGTTCGGTAATATCTCGGCCTTCAGGAATTAACAAAATAACTTCGCCCGTTTCGTCCTGGAGTGGACGCAAGGAAAAATCAATTGTTGCTACTTGGTGATTTGCTCCCAAAACATCCACTTCATAGCGGACAAAGTTTCCTTGAGTCGCTGAAGCAATTGCCTGTTTAAGTTGCTCTTGAATTTCTGGCGAAATTGTCCACCAGTGTGTTTCCCAAAATGGTCGATTAATTACGTCTTCCGGCTTAATTCCTGCAAAATCGAGCGCCGTTTGATTTGCTTCTAGCAAAGTTCCATCAACACTCAGCAGCCCGATAAACTGAAATGAATTGTTGAAAATGCCACGAAATCTACGTTCGCTGGCTTGTAAAGCCGCTTCTGCTTGCTTGCGTTCTGTAATATCTTGAGCAGTACCGTAAAGGCGTGCTACCTCTCCATTAGTATTAAACTCGGCATAGCCAATCCCCTCAACATAAATTTCAACATTGTCAACTCTAGTAGCACGTAGCACTAGTTTGTAAGATTCACCAGTAGCAATAGCACGCTTAACAGCTTGGTCTAATTTTTCTCGATCTTCGGGGTGATATAGCTGTAGATTTTCTGTATATGTGGGGGGTGAGAGTTTACTGTCGCGTTGAAAAAGTTCAAACAGCCCTTTTGACCAGCTAACTTTACCAGTGGCAAGGTCATACTCCCAGTTACCCAAACGAGCCACGCGCTGCGCTTCTTCTAACAAAGCTTCATTTTTGCGGAGTATTTCTTCAGTGCGTTTAAATTCTGTAATATCAACTACCATTCCATCCCAAGCTATGCGACCATCTTCCAACCGCCGTGGCGAGGAACGAAAATGACACCACTTCAGTTGATTACTAGGTGTACAGATTCGTAGTTGAATATTAAAAATACTGAGATGCTGTCTTGACTCATTCTCTGCGGCATGAAGTCGGGGGATATCTTCTGGGATAAACTGACTATAGAGTAGGCTGGCATCTTGGAGTGCATCTGCGGCGCTCACTTCCATGATGTTTTCAATTCCAGCACTTAAATAATAAAAGCGATCGCTACCATCTAATTCTCGAATGACTTTGTAAATTGCCCCATTCGGCAAGTTATCTCCAATCCGTCGCAACATCGCTTCCCGTTCTTGCAAAACCAATTCTACTTGTTTGCGGTCTGTAATCTCTCCTAATGAACCAACCAACCGCACAGGATTTCCTTGCTCATCCCAAACGGCTTTGGCGCGTGATCTAAACCATCCATAACTACCATCTTTACGGCGCAATCGATATTCAACGTTATAATCTGGGGCTTGTTTTAATAAATAAGCTGTTTGAGCTGCTATGACTTGTTCATAATCATTAGGATGTATGCGTTTACTCCATTCATCATCTTCATTGCTCAGTTCATGATGCTTATATCCCAACATTTCATACCAACGTTCTGAACGATAAGTTTGATTAGTTGTGATGTCCCAATCCCAAATCGCCTCACTCGTACCAGCCACAGCCAAGTGCCAACGTTCTTCACTGCACCGTAAAGCTGCTTCTATTTTTTGACGTTCGCTAATTTCTCGCGCTAGTTCTTTGTTTGTGGCTTCTAGTTGTGCGGGACTGGGAAAGGTTAGGGCTTGTGGCATTAAACGTATCAGTTCTAATGCTGTGTACAGTGATACTACAGATGCGATCGCTTTCATCCCGCCACTCAGCCAATATATAGGATGCCAAAGCGTCCAAATTTCTATCCAGTGAGCTGTGCCACAACTTAGCATCAATAAAGCAAACAGCAAAAAAATCCAGTTAAATGGTAAATCTCGGCGTTTGCGAATGAAATATAGTAGTGTGCAGGGAATAGAATAATAGGCGATCGCAATCAAACTATCAGATACAATATGCAGCCATAACAACATCGATTGCCCAGCATCGCTATGATTACAAGGAATCAACGGTATTTGCATAAAAATATTCATAAAGTTTTCTGAGACATAATTTCCCGCAAGAGTATATCTATCGTAAAGAATAGGTTTGATTTTTCACCCACATAATTTTGAATTGATCACCCTTGTGGAAAATGTCATACTGCGATCGCTAAAGTTCTGCCAAAGGCAACGTTTAAGAACCCTGATAACATAGAAGAAAGTTCAACTGAACTACCAAAGTTATGAGCAGTATTAATATTTCCTTACCTGAATCTATGAAAGTCTTTGTGGAAGAACAAGTCACTAAAGGTGGCTACAGTTCGGTAAGCGAGTATTTACAAGAGTTGATTAGTCAAGAGCAAAAACGCCAGACACAAGAACACATAGAAGAACTTTTAATTGCCGGGCTTGAAAGTGGAGAAGCAATAGAAGTTAATGATGAATGGTGGGAGCAAAAACGCACGTACCTAACAAATCACCTGTATGAAGACCAATAATGGCAAAACGCATAGTCATTACACCCAAAGCTAGTTTAGACATTGATGAGTGTTTTGCGTACATTGCTCAAGAAAACCCCGAAACAGCTCTTATATTTTTTGATTCCATAAGAGAAACTTTTGCACAGTTAGCTAGAATGCCTGGAATGGGGAGTAGTTATCCTTTAGATAACTTACGTTTACATGGTTTACGTAAGTGGGTTGTTAAAGGATTTAAAAGGTATCTAATTTTTTTATTGCGAGCGAGATGAAAGTATTGAAATTATACGCATTCTCCACGCTAGGCAAAATATAGAAACGATTCTAGACCACGAATGATATTGATACGCAACAGGTAAATAAAACCCCCAACTTTTTCACAAAGCTGGGGTTCTAGTTGTCAATCAAGCGATCGCATATTGCCAAAAACAACTTTTAAAATCCCATTGCAGTGGCTACATCTTTCAGTTCTGCTGGGATGCCTTGTTTAAATTGACTGTCACTGTGCTTAATTGCTGTATCAGGGTCTTTCAAACCATTACCAGTCAGCACACAAACCACTGTTGCACCTGTGGGTACTTGGTCTTTAACTTTTAATAATCCCGCCACAGAAGCGGCGCTGGCTGGTTCACAGAAAATACCTTCGGATGCAGCCAACAATCGATAAGCGTCGAGAATTTCTGCATCGGTGACAGCCGCAAAACTTCCTTGACTCGCTGTTTGCGCGGCGATCGCTTTATCCCAACTAGCTGGATTCCCAATCCGAATGGCTGTGGCGATGGTTTCGGGATGGGTGACTGGTTGACCGTTGACTAAGGGTGCGGCACCTGCGGCTTGGAATCCCATCATTTTGGGCAGGCGATCGCATTTACCTGCTTGGTGGTATTGACAAAATCCCATCCAATATGCTGATATATTTCCCGCATTGCCCACGGGGATACATAGCCAATCGGGAGCGTTACCCAAAGCATCAACAACTTCAAAGGCTCCGGTTTTTTGTCCTTCTAAGCGGTAAGGGTTAACGGAATTTACCAAGGTTACTGGGTAACTCTCAGCCATATCCCGGACAATTTCTAAGGCGCGGTCAAAGTTACCTTTAATTGCTAAAACTTCTGCACCATACAATAAAGCCTGTGCTAATTTGCCCAAAGCGACGTAACCATCAGGAATCAAAACAAAGGCTTTCATCCCGCCACGTTTAGCATAAGCGGCGGCGGCGGCGGAAGTATTACCTGTACTGGCACAAATTACGGCTTTTGCGCCTGCTTCCTTGGCTTTGGAAATGGCCATTGTCATTCCCCGGTCTTTAAAACTGCCGGTGGGGTTGAGGCCATCGTACTTGACAAATACATTCACTTGTCTGCCAATGCGTTCTGCGATCGCCGGCACCGGAATTAAGGGAGTATTACCCTCTAACAAGGTAACAACAGGCGTTTTGTCACTGACAGGTAAGTATTCACGATAGGCTTCTATCAGTCCGGGCCAAGGTTGGCGATGAGATTTAGCAACAGACAAGCTCACAGTCACAGGTTTTAACAGTTTTTCACTAAAGATTGATCAATTATGGATACGAAAGCTAATGTTTAGCTTTCTTTATCCATCTATTCCAGAAAAATATTATCTTTGTTTGGTGTAGTTTTTGAGATTTTTTATTTCGTGCAGATAGTACAGTTTACCATAAAGCCTTTGTACACCCATGTTTTTTATGACTTAAGAGTGAGAGGAAAAATCAAGGGTTTCGGTGAGGCTGAAAGGCTTACACCCCTATACCCCCACACCCTTACACCCATTCTCAACAGACAAACGTTGGAACACTCCTGTACTCATCGCCGTCACTTATCACAAAACTCACAATCCATTAAATGATGTGATTAAAAATATACAATCATTTAACAAACCTTAAACCGACATTACTATAATATTTAATATTGGTGTGAGTTGAGTTGTGTATCTATTTAATATAACGATGTCTACATCTAGTGTTTCAGAACGGAAATCCCAAGCTGCTTTAGTTAACGAACTAAACAAGTCCTATTATCAAGCAGATCAGCAAGCCAAGTTTAAGCACCTGGAAGCAGAGGTAGATTCTCTGTTACAGCAGTTGCAAAACTTGAAAGAGCAAAGGTTAGCGGCTACTAATTCTGACGAAGAATAAGTTCTCTTAACCAGAGCGATCGCCTACATAACATCAACCTGAACCTTTAATAAACGCTTAAAACCTTAGTTGAAACAATTTTCTAACCAGAGAACCTAACTTTGGCGATCGCTATTCAAACCTCAACAAGTTTTGACATTGAAAACCTGCTGTACAGATTACTCTACCACTACCCTAATTATGGGGGTATGGGTACACTACTGATCTTCTGTACATGGTTAGAGATTTTATTGTGAATATATGGAAAAAGCTGTTTGAGCAGGTGAGTACTCAAACAACTTAGCTGAAAAGTTGTATTGAGAATTTCTAGAACCGGAAAGTTGTCCGAATTGTGCCGACATAGATAGTGTCGTTTTTTGCTGTTGTGTTCGGGGTTGAACAGAATGATAAACCCTGGAGTAATTGAGATATTGCTATTAACTTGATAACGATACAAAGCTTCTAAATGGTAGGAAGTATCGCTATCTTCCCGACGCGCACTTGTCGCCGTCAGAGTGCGTGGCCCGTAATCATTGCTTGTCACCTTTGGCGGCTGACCAAAGATAATCCCACCGACATTACCTTTTTTACCCAAGTCGGGAAATCCTAGAGTCACAGCCCAGTTCCAAATATCGGCTTTATCACCTCTATTGACTGTATTGGTAACAGAGTTTCTTCCAGAACTAGCTTCGGCGATCGCCTGTGTATAACCCACCCAACCAGATAAGATGAATTTATCACTCAACTTGTAACTACTTTGAATGCCATAGTGATTAGCTGATGTGGCAATGGGAATTGCAGTCGTCCCAAAAGGATTATTGGCAAATGTACTTCCTTCCGAACCGGAGACATTCACATCACCAGTTGCGACTCCATTACCATCAACCGCACTAAAGTAAGAATGGGCGTAAGTAAAAGCCAGAGTCAAATCTTTATTTGGTTGAAACGCCACTTGTCCTAATGCGCCATAACTCCCATCAAACAAACCTCTACCATCAAGAGGATTTTCCGCATTTCTGGCTATATAACCGCCCGACAAGGTGATAGCATCACTCAACTTGAAGATAGCACTGACACCAGAACCTCTACCAACCGCCAGACCAGAGTTACTCGCACGATAAATTGGTGCAAAACGACCAAACCTCGATATAGCCCCTGTCGTTGCAGCTGAAAATAAGGGGTTAACTGTGTTGAAATTATCAAAAAATGAACCGCCAATAGCATCAACCGTCACATTCAACTTATCCCCAATCGGGAAGTTATAAAATAACTTGGCCAAGCCAAAACTATTGTCTGGCTCAAGAGTTGTATCCCAAGCCAACCGCGTCATATTCGTCCCAGAAACTTGATTTGTCGCATTGAAAGCCAGAGTATTATTCGCTCTCAATATCAGGCGTAAGCGGTCTTGACCGTAAAAACTGGAATCAAAGATGATTCGCACCCGGTCAGCAAAAATTGTGTTATCTTCCAAGTCCCGTCCGCCAGCACTTCTATAAGCTGCGGCTTCTCTGGCGGCTCTACTTTCACCAGGGGTATTATTGATAGTCCGCCACGCATCGGAAGTTAAAGCTTTTTCATCACCATACACACCACCAAAGGTCAAGATTACATCCCCGGATAATTTGGTCGTGGTAGAAAACTGATTGGCTTCTAGTTCGGCGGTGCGTGCTTCCAATGGGTCAATTCTGCCACGCAACTCAACTAAACCATCAGCAAATTCTTGTTGCAGCTTTTGTAAGGTTTCTAAGTCTTCTTTTCTCACAGCGTCGGCGGTACTTGTGGCAATTAGTGCATTAATTTTTTCCAAACAAGCATTTAAACCAGCTGCAAATTCATAGCGCGTCATCGCCCGATTACCCCGATAGGTACTGTTAGGATAACCTGCAATACACCCATATCGCTCAACTAAAGATTGTAGTGCTTGGAATGCCCAGTCTGTAGGTTGCACATCCGATAGTTGCGATACGGATGTTACTTGATTCATAGTATCGGAATTATCAGCTTCTTGGGTTAATTCTGATACAGAAGTTTGATTAATTTCAGTTGCCGTTTGAGCAACAAGAGTATCTTGTAATTGTGGTGAAACTAACTTGATACTTTCTGCTTGTAATTCATCTGGAGATTCAATTACAGAATTTGCTAATGCCTTTTGATTCGTAACGACACTAGCAAGTAGCAGTATTGGACTGATCCATACTGCGCTGCGTAAAACACTATTCATGAGCCTCACACCTGAACTTAACTACACCAGTAGGTTGGTAAAAGTATATACTAAACCAATAAAGTTGGTAAAGTTAGTCTATCATGGGTTAAGGACAGTTTAAAAGTTTACCCAGCAAAGTTGTGTGGGAATGTTAACAACTCAAGAAAATACTCACTCTGCTGGGAGGAAGAGCATAGGGAAGAGAGGAAAAAACTTTTACACCCAGTCTTCACAGATAATCTTACAGCTAAAATACCGACTTTATTTAAAAGTTCCAACTTTATTGGTATAAGTTACAGAGAGAGGATAAATCTAAAAATATAGTTAAAAAAGAGTAATACTCCTAATATTGCTAAATTTTGAAGATAGTAAATGCTATATTGAATCTGTCAATAATACTGAGCCAGGGAGCAATTTAAAATGCAAGTTAGTGCGCGTAATGCTTTAAAAGGAACAGTTAAAAAAGTTGAAGTTGGCAGTGTTAATACAGAAGTTAGCGTAGAAATTGCCAATGGTGTAGAAGTCACAGCAATCATTACAAAATCATCTGCGGAAAATCTGAAACTCGCTGAAGGTAAACAGGTTTATGCCATTGTTAAAGCTACTGATGTAATGATTGCTATTGATTAATTAATTTATTTTTTTATCAATACATCAAATAAAGGGCAGATTAACTGCCCTTTATTATGGGATTATGGGTAATTACCAACTAAATTAAGTCATATCTAAAAGCAGGATATCGCCTCTGAAAAAACATCCATTTCTAGAATTAATCTAGAAATTTTTTCAGTTGAAATTATGAGACTTAACTTTCATGTTTGGTTGATAAAATCCATAATAAATCTAACCATAATTGCGGATGAGTGTGTTTAAGTTGAGACATAGGGTCTCGTACTAAGTTGGTAGCATTCAAGCACACAACTTCCATTAGTCCTAAATACTGTGCGACTTCTCGCAGTAAATTTTTTTTGCGTGAGGACTGCACTCATCAGCTTATCTGGACAACAAATAGTCACATATCGTTTGTGGAAGTAAGTCGGATGCAGATATCGGAACTGGGGGTTATTGACTTTCACATAACAGTGGCGAATTACTTCCCATGCACTAGGATGAGTGTGTTCGCTAATTCCTACGCTGCGGTCATTTTAAGCGATCGCGTGCGTTATGCCTTGCATCGAATTAACCAGCAAATCTCATCAGCAGCACTTCAAGCAACTATCCGACAGTTGACCACTTTATCTAGTACTAACCTAATTGAAAATAACCTACACTTCCATAAATTATTTTTTCTCTAAATACAGAGATATAGCACCTCATAACGTGGATAGGACACAGATGAATCTGTGTCCTATCCACGTTTATCTGTTGAAAAACAGTGGGAAAAGCCAGTGAGTTGCGATGAGCAGTCCGTTCGGTCGCCAGACCTGAAGGAACTACCGACGCTTCTACGTTGCTAACACCACGCAACTAGCTCCACTACACCCCATCCCCACAGACAATCTTGGTGCTTAAGTCTTGACTATATTGCTTAAACACCGACTTTTTGTTTTGACCAAACACCGTTTTCATCTTCATCAAAACGCTGGTGTACGGCTTCCCAGGCAGCTTGTTCGGCATTAAACTCATCACTGGTTTCATTCAATACCGCATTGTAACGCTCGATGAATACTCGTTGAGCTTCTTGTGACAGATGAGCGCGGACTTCAGGAGATAAATCCTCTGGGCTATTACATGGCCCAGGGCAAGGATGAACCAAAGTTTTGTCCATTGTACTCAGTTCTTCAGCACCGGCACTTTCTAAAAGTAGTTGAAATTCCCCGGCACGATTAGCTGGTACTTCTGTCATTAATAAAAATTCGCCAGCTTGTAAGCGAGTTTGGTAAACTGCGGCCTTATCTTCTGGCATTCCCCAAGCGGTGAACACCGAAACTAAACCAGCACCAGCACTACCTGCGATCGCACCACTGGCTGCCCCTAATAGTAATGCACTGATTGGCCCAGCCGCCACAATCGGGCCAACAAAGGGAATGAACAGTACACCTACACCTGTGAGCAAACTCAAGAAAGAGCCAAACAGCGAGCCAAAAATCGCTCCTGTTCGCAACCCGCCTAAAATTACATCTTTTTTAGTAATAAAGCCTGCAATTCTCGTTTCTGACTGGAAGTTTCGTCCCATCACCGAAATATGATCTCTGGGTACGCCTCGGTCGAGTAAACGTCGAATTACATCATCAACTTGCTTCTGTTCTTTAAATACAGCCGAAATAGTACGCTCTGCTTGATAGACTTCTGGCACTTGAATACTCCTTAAAATCTGCTTTTTATAGTTGACTGACAAACAGGCAAATGCGGGAGATAATTGCTTCCCGCAGCCTAGTATGTTCAATCAGATCCTATTTTTAGAGGTAAATCTGCGTTTGACTACACGCCCACAGGAGTTTTTGTGCCTGTTTCTGGCTTGCTGCCATCTGGCTGCAATTCTTGTCCTTCAATAAAAGAGCGCAGCATCCAAGCCATTTCTTCATGCTCTTCCATCAGTCCGGTTAAAAAGTCAGCAGTTCCTTCATCATGGAATTCTTCACTTGACTGATCTATATGTTCTCTGAGGTTGCGAATAATTTGCTCATGATCTTCCACCAGATTTGCTACCATCCCTGTGGCTGTGGGAACATCACCTGAATGTTCTTTGAGAGTAGCAATTTGGAGAAATCCTTCCATTGTGCCAACAGGGTAACAACCTAAAGCTCTCACCCGTTCAGCTAAAGCATCAATATTTTCAGTCAGTTTTTCGTAATGTTCTTCCCATAGTTGGTGCAAGCTACGAAACTGAGGGCCAACGACATCCCAATGATACTTTTTGGTTTTTACTAAAAGTAAATAGGCATCCGCCAAATCTTGATTTAACAGATTAGCTACACCTTGACGCTGTTCTTCTGTCAAACCGATGTTGATTGCACGCATTGATTTTAATTCCTAAATAGACTTATTTATAAGTTCACAAAAATCAAATATTATTTACATCAACCATAGGAAAGATTACTAGAGAAGAATTATTTACAACTTAGGGTACGCTTCATTTATGACTTAGAATAGAAAAAATTTCAATCAATTATGAACAGCAAGATACCCGAATTCTTCAAGAATTCGGGTATCTAAATATTTCCAATTTTCCGAACCAAAGATGAAGAGTGTGAATACTAATCAGCAGCCAAAGTCTTTACTTGGTACATAATTATCATTCAAAGATTATGCAGTATTACCCAATATCACTAGTTAGATTACCTTTGTAACTGCTAATTAGTATTTTTACTTTTTACTTTTTACCTGTAACTTTTTCCAACAGGTTTTCTACTTCATCTCTCACTGAGGTTGCATCTTGGGAATTTTCAGGACGCTTCATTTTATCAATATCAGCATCACCTTGAACTTCGTTGAGTCCTTTGTTAGACTCTTCTTGCACCTTATTCAATCCTGGAGGTGCGGATCTACCAACTTCATCAGTTTTCTTTTGAGTTTCTAGCAGTTGTGTGGTAGCTTCTGTAGGCTCACTTTTATAGCTTTCAATTGCCAAAGCTGGAAAAGCATTAGAAAATAAAACTAATGCACAGGTAAAAGCTACAATTAGGAAACGTACTGGACGTAATAGAGATAGAACAGAAGTCATATTTTTCATGTGAATTCCTCAAAAACAACGTTAACAACACATAAGTTATAATTTTCCAGCGCAGCAAATTTTAGCCATCATCAAAATAAATGTTGGCGCAAAATTATTAAGATATGCTTGGCTGGTGAGTTATTTTTAGGTAGATATTTGCAGAATAATTTAATTGTGAATTACTTGCACTGTTGGCTGAACTAAAGCTGTTATAGCCATTCAGTGTTTAGCTGTTTCACAATCATTTCTCTAGCGAATTTCACCTAACTTATATTTACGTTGAATCATCCTACTTTGGGATCGACCTGTAGAGTGAAGTTAATCACTTCTGAGTTAGAGGGAATATCAACCTGTAGGTAGAGTGGCAAAATATCACTAATTTTGACGGTTTATTGAGTTTATTTGGTGGTGATGTGGCTTAGTTGCTAGATTAGCTTGTGGTATTTATCAAGGAATCTGCTTTGATTGCGATGTCGAGGGAAAACGAAAAATTAGCGATGTCTGACGACAAGTCCTACTCTTCGAGAAAGACTTCGTCTAACGGGTTCAGGGGTTCAGACTCGACGGGAACCGCCAAGACTCTGATCCCTTTACCGCTTTGCATCTACGCACCCATTTAACTAGATTTTTCTCTCCAGAGATTATGAATATTCATCAACTTCATGCTTGGCCTCAAACCCTAGAAGAAGCTATCACTATTCAAGAAAGTTTGCGCGAACAAGTAATTACAGAAGATCAACTCCCAGAAACTATTAGTTATGTTGCTGGTGTCGATATGGGTTTTGCAGAGGAGGGTAAAGTTAGCCGCGCTGCTGTAGCAGTGCTGAGTTTTCCTGATTTAAAAGTTGTAGAAACAGCCTTGGCGCATCGTCCGACTTCATTTCCCTACATTCCTGGGTTTCTTTCCTTTCGAGAAATTCCGGCTGTACTGGATGCTTTAGCAAAAATTCAAACAGTACCAGATGTTATTCTCTGTGATGGACAAGGTATTGCCCATCCCCGCAGATTAGGTATAGCCAGCCATCTTGGGGTAATTTTAGATATGCCGACAATTGGTGTCGCTAAATCACTGTTAATTGGCAAGCATCAAGAATTGCTAGAAGCTAGAGGTAGTTGGCAACCACTCATACATAAAGGTGAAACTGTTGGTGCAGTGTTACGGACGCGCGTTGGCGTTAAACCTTTGTATATTTCTAGTGGTCACAAAATTAGCTTAACTACAGCAATTGATTATGTATTACGCTGTACACCAAAGTACAGATTACCAGAAACAACCCGTGTCGCGGATAAGTTAGCGTCTAATAGATAATCAGTGAAACATTCAGAAAAGTCAACATTGCAGCACGCATGACAAAAAAGATACGCTGGAATAGTGTAGAAATGTATAGAATCTTGTAAAGATATAAAATATAGTCTTTTTTAAGATGCAAACATTACAAGCTCTTTCTTCAATGCAACTGTCTTTAGCTCCGAATCAATGTCAGTCTTTGAAGATTGTCGCTCTTGGAGACAGCATAGTTTACGGTTTTGGTGATCCTGAACGTGGTGGTTGGGTGGAACAACTGCGGCGATGGTGGATGTTGCCTGGTAGTGCTGGTCACGTTTTATATAATTTAGGTGTCAGAGGCGATCGCACACAACAAGTAGCCCAAAGACTAGAAGTAGAATTTCGTCATCGTGGCGAACTCCGTAATCGTGTTCCTGATTTAATTATTCTTTCAGTTGGAGTGAATGATTCAGCGCGGTTAGGTCGTCCCAATGGCAAAAACTACACAGATTTCGCCACCTTTGAAGCCGATATCGCCCATTTATTAGATTTGGCACAGCAACTCTGCCCAGTTTTATTTGTAGGTATGACACCTGTGGATGAAACTAAAATGCCATTTCTGGATTGTTTTTATTTCAATCATACTGACCAACACCGTTATAAAGAAGCTACGCGCCTAGCTTGTCAACAACGTCAAATTCCTTACTTGGATATTTTCGACCAATGGATGGGACGTGGTGAAACTTGGTTAAGCCAGCGAATGAATGCTGATGGTTTACATCCCAATACATTAGGCTACCAAGCTTTGTTAGATGATGTGTTGAAATGGGATGCTCTAGCACCCTATCATGCTCAACCAGAATACCAATTGAGATAATACAGTTACACATCAAGATTGTCTGTTAATATTGGGCGTAAGAGTTGTTTACATCTACACCCTTACACCCTTTTTTCCAACCTAAATTATTCGTTTGCTTGTATCAGTTTGATAAATGTGTCGGCGGAGTCAATATAAAAGCCACAATTGTTTGATTCACGTCAATTTTTATCAATAAATTCGTCAAAAACTACCAGATACCCGACTTCTTGAAGAAGTCGGGTATCTGAAATCTTCTATGTTTAAAAAACCAATAGTAATGTTATAAATCGGTAATTGCCAGTAATTTATCTTAGCCAAATTACATTGCTATTAAGTAATTCTCCAGAGAAAATTTAATTTAAAATTGTTAACTGCGTTTATCAACGCTTAGACGTTAACACCAAAGATATAACTGATAATTGTTAATTATTCATTAATGTTTCTGCCGCATTTTTACTAATTATTCTCTGAATATCTGTTAAATTTAACCAATTCGTTCTTGATTTGTATGACTGTGTTGTAACAACAATTAACATCAAAATAAGGGATAAATTTACATGGAATATGATGAATTAGGTTGACAATTTCCCATTGTTTAAAGAATCATCTTAGGGAAACCAGATAGTCACTTAGAGGAAACCATGCACACAGTTATTCTCGTTTTGATCGAGGTGCTGATTGTTATTGGACTGTCCCGGCTCATAGGTCTGGCATTCAAATCAATTAAGCAACCTTTGGTAATTGGTGAGATTGTTGCCGGGATTATGCTTGGCCCATCTTTATTTGGATTGGTTGCTCCCCATATAGCAGCTAGTTTATTTCCACCAGAAACGATTCCGTTTCTTAATGTTTTATCTCAGGTGGGGTTAATATTTTTCATGTTTTTGATTGGGCTAGAACTTAATCCCAAATATCTGAGTGGTCAGTTAGAAGTAGCAGTTCTAACTTCCCATGTCAGCATTTTAGTACCTTTTTCTTTGGGAACTTTGCTGGCAGTACTGCTGTATCCTCTGGTTTCTAATGCAAGTGTTTCGTTTACTGCCTTTGCCTTATTTTTAGGTGCAGCAATGTCAATTACAGCTTTTCCTGTATTGGCACGAATTATTACAGAGAATAACTTACAGGGAACACGTTTAGGAACCCTAGCATTAACTTGTGCCGCCGTAGATGATGTCACAGCATGGTGTGTTTTAGCAGTAGCGATCGCAGTAGCACGTACTGGTAACTTTTTTGGTGCTATTCCCACCATTATTGAAAGCATAGTCTACATTGGCTTTATGCTGACAGTGGGGCGCTGGTTTCTGAAACGTTTAGCAACTTATTACCGACGTACTGGACGCTTAAGCCAGTTACTTTTAGCTGTAATTTACATGGCGGTAGTTGGTTCTGCACTCATCACCGAACTAATTGGGATTCACCTCATTTTTGGCGCATTTTTATTGGGAGCCGCCATGCCCAAGAATGCAGATTTAGTGCGAGAATTAGCCGTCAAAACTGAAGATTTTGTTTTGATATTTCTGCTACCAATATTTTTTGCCTACAGTGGTTTGCGGACACAGATTGGTTTATTAAATCGTCCTGAGTTGTGGTTATTGTGTGGCTTGGTATTGCTCGTGGCGATCGCAGGCAAGTATCTTGGTACTTATATCGCCGCTCGTGTGAGTGGAATTAATAAACGCGAAGCTTCAGCCCTTGGTTGGTTAATGAATACCCGCGGTTTAACTGAACTCATTGTTCTGAATATTGGTTTAGAGCTAGGAGTAATTTCGCCTTTAGTCTTTACCATGCTGGTGATTATGGCATTGGTAACAACATTTATGACCTCTCCGCTACTGGAGTGGACATATCCGAAACGCCTCATCAAGTTAGATGTCGTTGAACCAGACTTAGAAGTAGAAACATCTGCTGAAACCGCTACCATTGTTGAACCTGCTCCGAGTTACCGAATTTTAGTCCCAGTGGCAAATCCCAGCACCCAAAAAGGTTTGGTACAGTTGGCAGTAGCGTTGGCGCTTAATTACAAACAACCTGCGGTTGTCAATCCTCTCAGTTTAATTGAATTGCAAGAAGATTATGCTTTTGAGAGTACCCCAGTGGAAGCAGAACGATTAATTCTTCAGCGTCGCCTAGAACTAGAAGAATTGATTAATACCTTAGAACCACCAATAGCTCGTTCTCATATACATCCCATCATTCGCATATCAAGCAACGTAGCGCGAGAAACTGCCCAAATCGCTGAAATTGAGCAACCTGATTTAATTCTTGTAGGATGGCACCGCCCAGCTTTTAGTAATAATCGCTTAGGTGGTCGAGTCGGTCAAATCTTAAGCATCGCACCAGTAGATGTTGCTGTGTTTGTAGATCGTGGTTCCGAACGCTTAGAAAATTTATTAGTGCCTTACTCAGCAAATATCCATGATGATTTAGCCTTGATTTTAGCTTTTAGGCTCTTGCTGAACCGTGACACCTGTATGTTGCAGATTTTACAAGTACTAAGAGATAACCATCACCAAGATGAGTTGAGCTATGAACTGCATAAAATGATGGAGCAATTACCAGCTAGTGTACGCGATCGCATTGCCATTAAAACCGTCGAATCTCCAGAGCCAATTCAAGCTGTAGTAGAAGCTTCCGAAGCAGTTGACCTGACAATTGCTGGTACTAGCCGCGTTTGGGGAATTGAACGTCAAACCCTGGGCAGATATACAGATGCTTTGGCGATTCAATGTCGTTCTTCACTACTCATTACCCGTCGTTACAGCCAAGTTACATCTCATCTGGCTTCTGTACTCCCAGAAATTAGCAACCAAGAATCAACAGTCAAGCAATTCTAGATTTGGAATTTACCTCTGAGATTTATCTGAGAGCTTCTACCATCAAATAAATTATGGGTCACAAGTTAAAAAGATGAATCATTTGAATGTTAAATCTTTAACCTTCTACGGAGTAGCCATAGGTTCAGTGTTAGTGTTGTTTAAAACCGTTACTGTCTATGGAGAAAACAATCTCAAAGCCCCTCCTGTAGTTGATGGCCGCTACCTTCTGACTCTGGCGACAAAATTACCCAGTTGTGAAACCGCAAATTCTCTGGTATTAAATATGCAACAATCAGGTATTTACTTGAATGCCTCTTTGGTAACAGTTAATGCCAATGCAGAGACTGAAAAACCTTCGCTGACAGGTATCTTGAAAAATCAACAGATCAGTTTTTCTGGCAAAGTTGATCCAAAAATCCTTTGTCTTGATTCCAACTCTCAGATTAACTCAAATCAATCCGTCGTCATGCAAATGCAGCTAATAGATCAAGATAAAATCACAGGTCAAATCACAGTCAATGGCATTCCTCAAACCCTGAGATTCACTGCTGCTAAACAATCAACCCCAGAAAAATCACAAAAGGTAACTCCTCATTGAAATATGGGTAAATTATGAAAGTGAAGTTAAGCACGAAAATTAAAAATTAAGGGTTGGACTGGTGAAAGGGTAGATATTTTCCCAACCCTGACACCCTCCCAAAATCAAGGTTCTTGTTGCAAAGGAATCAAATAATGTATACAAACCGAAAACCTACATGGTTTTTATTATGGAGTCAGGGTGTTAGCATCAGTTTGCTGGGATTTTACACAGCAATTTCTTTAGAAACACCTAGTACTCATGCGGCACAAATCGCTAAATTGAATGATTGGCGATTTTATCCAGAAGCAGCACAACTGGAATTTACACTATCAGCAGCTACAAAGCCTCAATACTTCTATCTTTCCCAACCTCCACGTCTGGTTATTGACTTGCCAGATACTAAATTGGGTTATGTTGCAACCAAGCAAAGTTATTCTGGTGCAATTCAACGAGTTCGAGTTTCGCAATTGAACGCTAACATAACTCGGATTGTTCTAGATTTAGCAGCTGGAACTTATATTGATATTAACCAGGTAAAACTACAACCTGTGTCTAGATACAACCCTACACACTGGATACTGCGTCCTTTTACTTCTAGTACAAATCTCTCGATTCAACCTACTGACAGACAGCCTAGTATTAATAGCTTACCGCCAGCTTCTCATAACTACTATCCGCCAACACCTACTAACTCAAATTCCAACTCTAACTATTTACAGTTACCTAGTACATTACCGCCTATTTCTAATAACCAACAGCAACCTTATATTACAGTACCTCCCCTCACTCCCAGTAACCCTTATCAAATCCAAGGCTCGGTTCTACCTCCAGCAAGCTTTCCTAATCAACCTAGTAATGTGAGTAATGTGAATAATATTCCGCCCCTAGCCAACCCTAATTTCCCTATCCCTACAACACCCAGCACACCGAATTATCGATCTGATGAAGTCCAAATCCCAGTGATTGAGTTTGGACAACCTCTTCCCAAACCGTAAGTTAAAAGTGCTGAGTGTTTTACACTGAGCGCAGTCGAAGTGTGAGTGCTGAGTAAAAATACTAGTCCCTAGTCCCTAACCCCTAACCCCTAACCTCTAGCCCCTAGCCTCTCTTAAAATCTATCTGTTTCTTGAGGCACGGCAACTGCACCTGGTTGAGATGTGAAGAAGTTTTGTGCTGCCTCGTTTTGATAGATACATCTAATATCGGGTTTTTCGCTATCTAAACTACCTGTAAAACCAAAGGTATTCAGACGATTTTTACATTCTCTGACTTGATCAGAAGTAACAAGTTTGCGTTGTTCTAAAATTGCCCAGTTATTTTGCCGTAACACACACCCAGGACGCATACTTGGTTGAGCAACATAAACGTTAAATGGGTTGAGTGTGACAAATAATCTAGCATCCATCACCATTGCACTAGCGCCGTATTGTACGCAAATCTCTGGGTTGGGGGCTTTTGTATCAATAACTCCCGCGAAGCTACGTTGGAGGGCGTTAATGTAGTTGTGGAGCTAAAAGCAATGCCAATCCCAATACCTAAAACTAGCACACCTCCTAAAACAGCGATCGTGGTGAGGTTGAACAGAGAAGGCTGAAAAGCCGGTGGTTTAGATGTTGTGGCTGATCTACCAGTAGATTTACGTCTCATTTTTACTTTACACCTTCACATTTTGGAAAGCAGGGAGCTGTTTGCACTGCTCTCCTTATTTCAGTATGCCGATTCTTGACGATGATTGTCTGCAAAATTTTAGTAGTACGATGACTTTTTAGAGTTTAAATAAATTTGCCTCACTCTATCTAGTGATGAATAATACATAAATTGTAAAATAAGCATTTTTGATGATGAGTATTAATTGAATCACTGAAGAGTGTAAAGTATTATTACAAAAACTTTGATCAGTGACTGCAAACAAGTGACATCTCAAAAAGTATTTCTCTGGGGAAAACAAGTTAAAACTACACAATTTCAACTTTTAGTGGCAGATAGCCTGACAATTTTCTGGGGAGAGTGGTTAAAATTGCGAGCCAGAATCACTCAAGTTGCCGCAACTGGTTTAGTCTCGCCGCTAATATATATTTTGGCTTTTGGTTTGGGATTGGGTAGTTCAATTAGGCCAGGCTCAAGTGTTACAGGAAATTATGATAACTATTTAGAATTTATTCTGCCGGGGATGGTAGCTTTATCATCGATGACAATTAGTTTCGGCGGTACAACATTTTCTCTTTGTGGCGAAAGGCTGTTTAGCAAAACTTTTGAAGAGATGTTACTAGTTCCCATAAATCCTTTAGCTTTGCATATTGGTAAAATGCTGGCGGGAATTGTGCGGGGTTTGATGACATCTGGTTCGGTAATTTTGGTAGCACTACTGTTTACCGGAAATTGGAATTTTCTAAATCCGTTATTTTTGTTGTTGCTAGTTTTGAATTGTGCTGTATTTGCTGGGTTGGGGGTAATTGTTGGGTTAAGTGTGCGATCGCTCGAATCTGTGGGACTATATAACAACTTCGTCATTGTGCCGATGTCTTTCCTTGGCGCAACTTTTTTTTGACCCCAGCACCTTACCAATTGCGTTGAAATGTGTAGTTTACTTATTACCTTTAACTTACGCCAGCACTGGTTTACGGGCTGCTGTTTACTCACCTTTATCGGAGTTTCCTTGGTACAGTATACCGATTTTATTAGTAGTGGCGATCGCTTTATCTTTATGGGGTAGTTACAAATTTTCTCAGCAAAAAGATTGATAGGAGATATATTCAGGGTAGTCATTTAATAAATCACAACAACCCTGATTATCTGGGGTAGTTTTAGATTTGCGCCAAGTTTGGTAGAAAATTAAACTCTTACTTTATCAATAACCTCTAAACCATGTGTTGCAATCGAGACAAACGCTCTGAATAGTTTTTGATGACGTGCAGTGCAAACATAGGTGTTTCTTGAACTGCGAAGAGAAATCTTTTTTCATCTAAAGAGACAAGTTTGCATTCAGTTTTAGAGATCGCAGTATAAGTCCGATTTTTAATGCCTACAAGTACTCCCGTTCCAAACACATCACCTGATGTAATTGTTTCTACAACTTTGCCGTTAACTAAGATGTTAATTTCTCCTGTGATAATCCCAAACATAAAATCACCAGGCTGTCCTTCTGTAAAGATGATCTGATCTGCTGCATATATTTGAGGCTCGGCTTGTTTTTGAAATATCTCGATGGTCACAACTGGATTTAACAACATGAGAGCAGTACCAAACTTATACTTGGGCGATACAATAAACCAGAGTAGATTATACTACTAGGGTTTGATATATCAGTGACATACTCAACAGATATTCATGCGCCTTAAACTCACTAATATATCTTTAGATACTAGTATTTTCTGTATATTTATCCTTTTTAGACAATTATTGTTTATTTTTATTTACTAAAGACGAATAGCTAATGACGGATGAAGAAATATTTTAATATCGCTAAAATCATTGACAAGTTTGGATTTTAGCTAGGGGTTGAATATGCGACGTATTGCTGATTTTATGTTGATGATTGTTTGTGGTGGAGTTTGGTATTTACTAGGAGTTATATCAGCGATCGCTACACCACCAATGCAAGTTAGAGAAGAAAATCAAAGTCGCAAACCCCAAAATCTGCTTGATAAAAATGATTGTTTATATAATGCGCGATCGCCTTATATTCAATGTGCAGTAAATCCGGCTGAATTGTGTGATCAATGTATTTATTTTGTGGAATATGAAGAATGGGATATTTAGCAGAGTTGAAGATTGGAAAAAATCAACCGCAGATACAATTGTTGTATCTGTCAGGTGGGCATTTACTATCTTGCATTTTGATAGATATATTATCGGAAAATGCCCTACCTACTTCTATATCATTAATGTGAAACTAACCCAGATTTTAAGGTAAAATAAGCAGCACAAAATCTACCACCATCTGGATGTTTGAGTACGGCTTTTCCTAGGTAAAAATCATCATCAATTTGAACTAATTGGTCTACCAATTCCCGAATCAGAAATTTGGGGTTCTCTGGTAAATCAAAGCTCAAGCGTAAAACTTCAATATCCGGTTCTAATAAACACTGACCACGGGATGTCTGAAATTTAAATGCCAGGGTTCTTCCTCTCGTATCTGCCACATAACCATTATATAAAGGCCAGATTAAGCGCCCTAGTAATAACCCATCATTGGTAAAAATATTATCGCCAGTATTATTCCTGGCATCAAATGTTTTACCCTCCCAAGGTAGCCACATTTTTGTGATGATATCTAACCAACTATCTAAAACCGGATTGAAATTAGCAGTCAAAAACTCACCCCAATAGCGACCATTCAAAGTTACTTCTGGGACTTTACCTTGGCGATAAATCTTATCTAAGGCTGCAATTCCACCTTTTTGGTCAGATTTCAATTGTCTTTTAGCTACTTCCAGTTCTGCACGTAAATTAACATTGAGTTGCTGATCAATATTCATGAGTCGCCTCACTGAGTTTAGTTGATTCCTGAAAGCTAGGATTGACGCAATGAAGGAGATTTCACTGTTGAGACTCAATCAAGTAACTGCTTATATTATGACAATTCACAACGCCTGATTCGGGAAGCAGAGACAGATTGAGTAAATTTACCTGAATCGTTCAGCTTGATTATCCACCTCAGACTTAAGCAGATATTACACTTGACTAACGTTGAATTTTTAATTTTTGCCAATTTGGCAAACAAATTGTTGTGAATACTGATATTGTTTTTATTGTGCAAGGGGTGTACCAGAAGTTGTCCTGACTTGATGGTTAGGGCAACTTCTCCAAAAATATTACAAGCGGGAAAAGTAGTACATATAAACTGAAGAGCATCAGCAGTCTAAAAATATTAATCTCCAAGGTGTTAGTGCTGAGTTTCAAATAAGGTTAATAAAAGATAAAAATTAAATTAAAAATTCATAATCTATATATATAAATTGCAATAAAATCTGACTGCTGGGCGAAAAATGATGGTTTTTATAAAGTTTTAAGAGTTATTATCGATCCCAAGGAATAAATTAACAACTTGTAAAAAACCATATCAATTTAGTGAACTACCCAAGCGTTTACATTTCGGAACAAACCAGTCCCATAAATTTAACTGGCGATATGGGACAAGCTGTGCAAATTTCTATTCATGCACCTAGCCAATATATATGTACTAATTGCGAACGGATATTACCAGATTGGAAACAAGAACCCTTTTTTTGGGTTGTGATTGTTTTGCAGCGATCGCAATTTCCTTTAGTGGAAAGTACCAAAGAAATCGAAACGGAGAAACAAAAGTTACGCCAAAGGTTTATGGGATTTGGTTGTGATGTAGCTTTTGAACTGCGCGATCGCGGCTATTTCTCAGATTTAATTGATCCGCGTACTGGCTATCCTTTACTTTCACGTCCTGGCGCAATGCCACATAATGATACTGCTGTAGTCAAAGCGTTACTCGGCTATCCAGTCATAAAAAATAAATGTTGTGTGCTGGTTCATCCTATTTGGGGTACAGCAGTTTATCCGAGTGTTTTAATCTCGGCCGCACCCCCAACCCTGATTGAATTTGTCACCAAAGAAATAGCTTGTCAACATGGATGGGAAGAGGAAGTATGAAGTGTGAAAGTTTTTTCATTCTGGAAGAGGAAGTATGAAGTGTGAAAGTTTTTTCATTCTAAGACGCAGATGGATGAGTATCTTTTAAACAGCAACATTAAAATTTTACCTCCTGCCTCCTGCCTCCTTTTACAAGACTGCGATATTCCCAAGGGTTGGTGAATTTGCTATCACTCCAAACACCTAGTTTTTGCTGTTGTGCTTGTGCTTCCGCTTTTTGAACTAAATCTTTACTCGGACATTTGTTTAAATAAGGGCGATAAACTTTAGCTAAACCTTCTTTTAATAAAATTTCTTGGACAAAAGTACCGTCTTTTAAGCGGACTTCTGCCACCTTTCTGCCATAGCGATCGCTATCTGTAATCGTCAACATCACGCGATCGCCTGATTGTTTTACTAATTGTTGTAAGCGTGCTTGTGCTTTGGCACCCCAGTCAAATTGATTGCGATCAGTGACGCGGTTACTGTTCCTTTCTTTTTGGGAATGAGGTACTTCTGGCGCATCCACACAAGCAAAGCGCACATTGAATTTATTTCCTTTTGCATCTTTGACAGCTAAAGTATCCCCATCACTCACTCGTTCTACCAAGTCCCCAGAAGCACCAAAGAATTTATCGCAACTTACCAAACCCAAAACCATCATAGTTGCACTTAGCCAAAGTACCACCTGTTTTGTTAATTTCTGCATTCAACCTCACCTAACTCTGATGGATGATACTATATTTGATTTTTGAAATAGATGCGGCTTTGATGGAAGTGCCAACATTAAAAATAGTGATATATTTACTGAGATCGGTTCTGATGGGGAGCAGCCATTAGACGTAAGGGGGAAAGTTCGGTGAGAATCCGGCACTGTCCCGCAACTGTGAACCAATAATTGGGTGAGTCAGGATGCCCGCCGATATAACTGAATATATTTACATAAATCTGCGAGGTACAGATTATGAACAGAAAACAGCAGGCTTTAGCTAGTCTATGCCTGATGGCAGTAATTAGTTTTTATTTAGTAGTTGGTTTACCCAAACCCGCCTACGCAATGCACATTATGGAAGGTTTTTTACCTGTGCAGTGGGCAATTTTTTGGTGGGTTGTCGCATTACCATTTTTTCTTTTAGGGTTACGGAGTTTGACGCGCATTACCCAAGCTAACCCCCAGCTTAAACTATTACTGGGCTTGGCGGGTGCGTTTACTTTTGTACTTTCAGCGTTGAAAATCCCTTCGGTTACAGGTAGTTGTTCTCATCCTACCGGCACAGGGTTAGGTGCGGTGTTGTTTGGCCCCTTAACTATGTCGGTTTTGGGTAGCTTAGTATTGTTATTTCAAGCTTTGTTATTAGCACATGGCGGTTTGACGACACTGGGTGCAAATGCGTTTTCGATGGCGATCGCTGGGCCATTTGCCGCTTACTGGATATATAATTTCACAATTAAGCTAGGTGGTAAAGCAAAAATCGCCATATTTCTCGCCGCCGCCATCTCAGATTTACTCACCTACATCATTACTTCTATTCAACTCGCCTTAGCTTTTCCTGCACCTGTTGGTGGTTTCATTGCTTCATTCACCAAATTTGCCGGCATTTTTGCCTTAACGCAAGTTCCTCTTGCAATTAGTGAAGGATTGCTAACTGTATTAGTGTGGAACTGGTTGCAATCTTATAATCCTCAAGAATTAGAATTACTGAAATTAATCAAACGGGAACCCCAAGGAAATGAATCAGTCTAAAAAAGGGTTGAGTAACTGGTTATTAGTATTAGCTGTATTAGCTTTAGCTGTTGCACCATTAATTTTTGTCCGTGGTGCAGAATTTGGAGGTGCTGATAGCAAAGCACAAGAAGCTATAAGTGAGATACAACCAGAATATAAACCTTGGTTTAAATCAATTTTTGAACCAGCTAGTGGTGAAATAGCAAGCTTATTATTTGCGTCGCAAGCGGCTTTGGGTGCGGGAGTAATTGGTTACGCAATTGGCTTATATAAAGGCCGTTCCCAACAACAAAAGCATGAAGAATGAGTTTGCAATTAGATACGTTAGCTTATACTAATCGGCTGCGAAAATTACCACCAGAGCATAAACTAATTTTTGCCTTGACTACTCTGGCAATTGCCTTAGCTACTCATCCACTAGTGCAGATTTTAATAGCAATTTGGATGGCTGTTTGGACAATTGTTTATGCCAAAATTCCGGCTGGTATTTATTTTCGCTTGTTATTATTTACCATCGTTTTTTGTTTGACAAGTTTACCAGCTTTGATGATGAATGGGGTGTCAATTCATGATTTGCCAAAAGTGCAGTTAGATGCTTTATATGGGCTAACTTTTGGGCAATTCTATATTTATGTTAGTCATCATGGCAGCCTGCAAGCATGGTCAATCTTCACCAGAGCTTTAGCCTCAGTTTCTTGCTTATATTTTCTCATGTTAACTGTGCCATTTACGGAAATATTACAAACTTTGCGTTACTTGCGATTTCCGGTGCTGTTAACTGATTTGTTATTACTGATGTATCGGTTTATTTTCATTTTGCTGAATACAACTAATGAAATATGGACAGCGCAGAATTCCCGTGGTGGCTATCGCACTTGGCACAGTTGGATGAAAAGTTTAGCCATATTAATTGGACAACTTTTACAGCGTACTTTACAAGCATATAGTCAGTTTTCTCTGGGTTTAGAAGCGCGGGGTTTTGTCGGTGAATTTAAAGTTTGGCATCCTCGCCGCTATCATCCCCAAAACAGATATATCATCGAAGCAGTTTGCGGCTGTATTGGTTTAATAGGATTGGAATTTTGGCGGAATGCAGGAATATTTATTAGAATTTGAGCAAGTCTATTACACTTATTCTGGCGCACAACAATCAGCTTTAAATGGTCTTAACTTAAAAGTTCCATTAGGTAAAAGATGTGCGTTAATTGGGCAGAATGGTTGTGGTAAAACCACACTATTTTTATTAGCTAATGGTTTATATAAACCTGATTCTGGCGTTGTGCGGTGGCGCGGAGAAGCGTTAAATTATCATCGCAATTATCTGGGTAAATTGCGCCAACAAGTCGGGCTAATCTTTCAAGACCCCGAACAGCAACTAGTGGCTTCTACTGTAGAGGAAGATATATCTTATGGCTTGTGTAATTTAGACTTGCCAGTTGCAGAAATTCAAGCACGAGTAGAACAGGTATTACTAGAATTTGGGTTGACAGCTTTAGCAGAAAGACCAGTACATCATTTAAGTTTAGGGCAGAAGAAGCGAGTTTCCATAGCAGATGTGATGGTATTGAATCCTGAACTATTATTGTTAGATGAACCGACAGCTTATTTGGATGTGAAACATACGCGGAATTTGATTAAAACTCTGCAAAGAATTCATCGAAATGGCACAACTTTAATGATGGCAACCCACGATTTAGATTTGGTATATCGTTGGGCAGATTGGGTTTTTGTGATGGATAAAGGAAACCTAATTTTAGAAGGTGAACCGCAAGATGTCTTTAATCAGCGTTCTTTATTAGAAGAGTTAGAGTTGGGTGTACCGTTAATATATGAAATGTTATTTGATGGGTTAGCGGGTGAGGATGAAGGAGTTAAAGAACGAGTGCGGCAAAGAATATTAAAATTATTTCATGATTTTGCATCTTGATCTAGTTTAGAGTTGTCAATAACTACGGTTTGCTAAAGTGAGAAGTATCTAGCAAATTCCCAGATTGCCAAATGGTGAAAACACAAGCAATACCTCCCTTGGAAAGTGGCGATCGCTTAACTCGTCCTGAATTTGAACGCCGTTATGAAGCTGCAACCCATATCAGAAAAGCAGAACTGATTGAAGGAATTGTTTACGTGGCCTCTCCCTTAAGACATGAACAGCATGGTAAACCCCACAGTCGAGTTATAACTTGGTTAGGAGTTTATCAAGCATTGACTCCTGGCGTTGATTTGAGTGTAGAACCAACAGTCAGATTAGATTTAGATAATGAACCCCAACCAGATGCAGTGCTGTTTATTGAACCTGCGGCGGGTGGACAAACTCGATTAAGCCGTGACGGTTATATTGAAGGTTCTCCCGAATTGATTGTGGAAATTGCTGCTAGTAGCGTCTCAATTGATACTGGCATTAAAAAGCAAGTTTATCGCCGGAATGGGGTGTTGGAGTATGTAATCTGGCAATCCTACGAGAATAAATTGGAATGGTTTCGCTTAGTTGATGGTGAGTATCAATTGCTAGCTCCTGGTGCAGATGGCATTATTCGTTCTCAGGTGTTTCCGGGGTTGTGGTTGGCAGTGGAGGCGCTGTTAAATAATCAAATGGCGCGAGTTTTGGAGGTGGTACAAGAGGGGTTGAAGTCGCCGGAATATGCTGCGTTTGTGCAGCGATTTGTTTAACGTAGACGCGAAGCGGCTTCCCGAAGGGTACCACAGAGACACAGAGAACGCAGAGAGAAGAACTCTGCATCTAAAAATCAACGCTTATCCTCAAGCACAATTGTAGACTCAGCAGAACGACCAAATTCTTCTGGTGCATATTGTAAATGAGCTTCTGCGCCAGGCCATGTATATGTACCGGCAGTTACAGAACGGACTAGGTAATGTAGGCTATAAACTCCTGGTTCGAGGTGGTCGGCGTAAGCGATAATGCGATCGCGGTAAATATTGCGATAACCAAGTTGCCAACTATCGGCTTTGGCTTGCAATGCGGCTGTCGCAGTTTGAAAACTTTGGTCTACGGCTTCAAATCCTGCTGGTAATGGGTCTTTAATTACTATATGGTCTACAGGATGATCTGCAATTATTTCTAAACCAATATCAAATACTTGTCCACTATCTACAGTTAAGGGTTTATCAACGGCATACATCCCTGTTTTTTGCAGAACTTTTTCTTCCCCAACTTTACTAATTTCTCTGGTGACTCGTAAACCATTAAATCTGCCTGGTTGATTGCCTTGCAAGCGATAATTATAGGCAACTAAATAATGTAATTTACCCCTACCTGATTTTTGCAATATTAAATCATGGCGACCACGGGGTAATTTATTCATTACAACATTTAGCTGCAAGTTAGGATTTTGATAACCATTAAACCTATTTTCATCTAACTTTTGACGAGCTAATTGAACTGTGGTGGCAAAGTTTGGTGGTGTGGGTTGGAGTTGGCTATATTCTACTAATGCTGTTAAGGCTTGAGCATTATCATAGTTAGTTTGCCATGTGCCATCGCGGCGTAATCCTAATAAACTTTGGAATAATTTATCGATTACTTCTGGTTTACTTTGTTTGGCAATAAATAATCTTAAAGCTTGGGCTTGGGCTGTAGTAGATGAATTCATCCATCCCCAACTCTTGGGTAAACTAATTACAGCGTTGCGTCCAGTTTCATAGATATTTTGTTGTAACTGGTTCAACATTTGTTGTGATTCATCTTGCCATTCTGGGAATTGCGATAAATACCGCGCTAGTTTGATTTGGGTGACGATATCAAAGTTATTGCGTTGTTGGTAAATATCACCTAAGAAACTATTGCTTTTATCTCCTAATTCTGCTAATGCAATTAAGGCATTTAATTGCAGTTGATGTTTACAGATTTGTTGTTTACAAAAATCATATTGTCCTGGGTTAGCTACTACCTTTTGCAGATAATTTTTCAAGCGCGTGAGTGTTGCAGAATCAATAAAACCAGGAAATGCTTGATTAGCTTTTACTAAAGATTCCGCCGAGTATGCAGAAACCCAAGGATCTGATTTTTCTTGTCCTGGATAAGCAGCAAAACCACCATCGGCTATTTGTAATTTTTGCAGTTGCGTAATGGCTTGGTTTGCTTTTTGGCTAGGATTAAATTCAGTAAATGTTTGACTGTATTGTTTACCTAAAGTTTGCAGGTTAGCAGCAATAATTAATTGACTGGCGGCTGGTTCTGCAAAGGGTAAATCATCATCTTCTAACACTTGTTTAGCGGGTGCTTTAATTTCAGGTATTAACGTACTCGCCAATTGAATATCTAAACCGCCTGCTTCCGGGTAGATATTTTTATCAACATTCAGGGGAATTTTAACTTGTTTTTCTGTTACGCCAGTTTCCACAACTTGTTCGGTAATTTCTAGTGGCTTGACTTCTAAAGGCAGTTCAAAAGCATCGGCTGTATTATTTAGTTGAGTGGTGAACCTAACTTTACTTTCGCCAACGCCACCTGCAATCATCGGGAAGCGATAAGCTTTGGTGGCTGGTTCAGCGTTGGTTTGTAAGGAAGTCGCGGTGGGGTTATTTTCTGCAAACTTGACTGTACCGCTAAGTTCACCATTAATTGAAAGGTTTCCGTTATTCCCGGTGGTGTTGGTGACGGATAAACCCGCGAAGATGCGATCGCCTGGACGGACAAACTGTGGCAAGATGGCATTAGTTAGCAGTGGTTTGGTAGTGATAAATGTCGCGTCAGCATTACCAAAGCGCAAGTTTCCATCAGTAGCAACAGCCATCACCCGCCATGTCGTAAAATCATCAGGTAATTTAAAGGTTATCTGCGCCTTACCACTCGCATCAGCTACAACCGAACCGTTGTAGTAAGCCAACGCCTGAAAATCTGTGCGGACGCGGGTATTTGCTGCACCCACAGAAAAACCACCGCCATAACCCCAACCTTTGGGTTTAGCAATATCTTGGGGTTGTATCACCACATCAGGACGATTATCGCTGAACCGGGTAGAGATTTGCTGTTCTGCGTAGACTGTATCTACCAAATTTGGCGGACGATAACCAGATAGTTGCAACACCGCTTCATTCACCACCATGACAGTAAATTGTCCTGGGGTGGGGTTATTTTGGTTGTCTTTCAGTTCTAATTGTATTGTTTGTTCTGCACCAGGTTCTAAAGATGCTTGCAAAGGTGTCACTTGCACTTTTAAATATTTATCTTGCAAGTTGACTTTAAAAGGTGAAAAACCAATTTTTACTAATTTATCTAAACTTCCTGGTTCGACTTGGTTAAGAGGTGCGCCTTGTCTAACTAATACAGCTTCAACTGCTGCATTGGGTAACATTTCTGGCGTGACTTGAAACTGAATTTGGGGTGCGCCTCCCTTAACTTTTGTGACTTGTTGATAAATTGGTTTGTCTTTAATGACAGCAAAATATAATTCCGCTTCGGGGTAGGGAGATTGAATTAAAGCTGTGGCAGTTTCCCCAGGTTTATACTCTTTTTTATCTAGTTTAACTTCTAGGCGATCGCGGTCTTCCGAACTCCAATAAACTGGGGTTTCTCCTGTTGCCCAAATTTGCAAATCTGTCGCCGTTAATTCCTCTTTTGTATCGCTAAAATTAGCCCTAATTCTATATGAGCCTGATTCGCGCGGTGTTAAAGTTAATATCTGGGGACTCTCAGCAGAAGTAATATCTGTTTGTTCTACTGTTTTATATTCAACTTGATTTTTCGCAGTGCGACTTCCTTCAACTAACTGCGTCACACTACTATATTTCATCTGTTGTAATTCTAAATGCACCCGTTGACCTGTGATTACTTTCCCTGTAGGTTCAGTCACTATCATTTCCACAGGTAAAGCCTTACCAGCATCAGCAATAAAATTGCTTTTGATTCCAATCAGTTTGTTACTGGGTAAAGCCGTAAACTTTTGAGAAGCAGCCACAGATAAATTAGAAACATCCGCAACTTGCACATCTACTTGATAAGTCATTGGGTAAGGTAAATCTTTCGCCACCATCACAGTTTGACTAGTTTTACCACTTGCATCTAACTTGTCACTGGTTTGCAAAACATCACTGGTTAAAGATGGACTTTCTTCCGGCCAAAACCATTGTCTACCAAAACTAAATTCTTCCCAACCTTTAGGAATAAAACTAGTTTGTTGACGGGTGACAAAATATTTTGCTTCCCCAGCTTCCACAGGCGCACCAAATAAATAATTACTAGCGGCTTTCGCTTCCACTTTATCGTTAGTTAGGGCAAACTCTTTATCTAAATTGAGTTCAACTTTAAAATTAGGTGGTTTAAATTCAGCCACGCGAAACTCGCCTGAAATTTCTTGTCCTTCCTTACCTTTACCCTGAATTGTATAGTAGCCCAAAGCTTGAGTCTTCTGAATGGGTAACTCTAGAGAAAATGTCCCAAACTCATTGGTGGTTTTGCCACCTAATTGTGTCTTCTGTCCATCGGGATTAACCAAAGTTAATTGATAAATCGCGTTTTTATCTTGTTGAAGAGTCCCATTTTGTAAATAGTCAGTAAAACCAGTAAACCAAGCTTTTTCCCCTGGTTGATATAAGTCTCTATCAGAAAAAATTACACCCCGTGATTCTGCTTTAGCTTCTTGCCAACCTGCATCAATACCATAACCAAAAGAACCGCTATATTCTTCAGTTCTCGCAAAAGCCCAATCTTGGTTTTCTCGCGCAATTACTAATAATTGTGGTGATTTAGTAAATCTTTGATTATCTATAAAACACTGCTGTAAATTATCAAATTGCAGTCTTAAAGTTCCATTATCATCAGTTTTCCCTGTTGCACAAGCTACAGCATTACTAGGATATTTTTCCTCTAACTTTGATTGATAAACTTCCACAGATGCACCCTTCGCAGGTGAACCATCACTCAAATGATGCACCCGAATTAAACCAGAGTCGGGAAACCATTGACTAAATACACCCAAATTTGTCAACTGTACTAAACCATAAGTTACAGGTTCCCGCCATAATTCCTTGCCATTATCTTGATATTTATTCGTGCGGGCTTGGACTCCATAAGCTAACATTCCTGTCGGACTACCAAGCTTTTCTCGTAATGGGACATTGACATCAACAAGTTGATTTTTTTTTAGAGTTGACTTTAAAGCTTTGCCAAGAATTTAGCTGTGGTAATAACTCGTTATCATTACCTTTAGGTGAAGCACTATTAAAATAAACTAAATCGCTAGGTTGAACTACACGATAAGCAGCTTTATATTGAGACTCTGGTAAATTAACTGTACTAATATTTAACTGTAAATTTTGATTAGATGGAAAAATATGTAAATCTGATGGAACCCAAATATCACCCGCCAAATCGCCAGTGTTATATTTTAGGGTGACAGGTTTATTTAAAGTCTGACCAAATTTATCTTTAATATTTTTTCCAATAGTAATTTTATAATTAGTTGCAGGTTCTAAAGCGTAGGGATTAAGAGTCACAAAATTAGATTCATCTGGCACTTGTAACAGTCGAGAAATATCTTTTGGTGCTGGGTCAATTTTGATATTATCTTTAACCGAATCTGCCAGTAATATATTATTAAATTCTAACTGCGGGCTACCTTTAATAAACCTTCCGTAAGTTCCATTAACATCAGGCTGTCCGTAAAAGTTGATGGTTTTAAACTCTAAAGGTGAATAAGTCGCCAACTTACTCACCGACTCTTTATCTGTAGGTAAGTTACCGTAATTTGGTAATATGCCGGGAGAAAATACCAGACGGTAGTTAGTCGCTTTTTCTAAACCTTGCTGCGGGATCAGATTATAAACCCAATTACGCATTGAAGGGTCAAACTTTTGTAACGGGTCTTCACCTTCGGTTGGTTTTTCTTCTTTCGCTAAATCTATATTAAAGCTGATATCTTTATTTTTACCTTCGGGGACAAGTTTAAGATGCTCTTGTAACGAAGCTAAATTTAATTCGACATTAGATGTAAATTGCAGCTTTTGTTTTAAATCTATAGGTTGAATCTCTGCCTTTTCCACAGGATTCACCCCAGGTAAATCAGTCAACTTAATAGGTTCAGTGTTAAAAGTCCAAGCCAAATCTTGATTTAACTTGTGATTTTTTAAATCTGACAACCCTGCTTTTAAAGTAACTTGAAATCTTGTTGCTTGAGGTAGGGATTTATCTGCTTGAAAGCCTACCATACGCGGTGTTAAAAAGCGAAATTGACCGGGTAAAGGCGGCCATAAAGCAAATTTTTGTAATAAATTTTGTTGTTCTGGGCTGTCAAGGTTTTCGACAGGAATTAATGCTTCCTTAAAGCGGATACGAATCTGATTTAAAGGTGTAGCATCACCAATAGGACTAATTTGTTCAATCCAGTCTGGTAACTTTGGTGGCGTGAGAGGAGAAACGGCGGGTAATGGTTCTTTGTTGGAGGATACACCTAGTAAACTACAGCCGGTAATGCTTAATATAAATGTGAGAGTAATAAATAATTGGAGGATGATTTTTATAATCATGTTTTATAAAAATAAACGCAGAGGTACGCTGAGGTAAACGCAAAGTTACACAGAGAAGAAAATTAAAGAGAAACTCGGTATACAATGGATAACCAATTTAGTGTAGTTATTTCCAAAAATCACTACAATTCTTAATTTATATTGATAGAGATTGTTAAGTCTTGGAAATAATCACTGATAAAGAAAGAGTCACCGCGCCACAATTAAAGTAAGTTTTAATATACAGGGGAGTCCCCGATGAGACTAAGTAGGCGGCTCATCCAAAAGTCAAAATTTTTCTTAGCTATTGTATTTGTATGCCTAGTGGTGCGGCTACTGCCTTATTTTGCGCCTATACACACCGCAGATATCGCCCAAAATAAGTTGGCTTTGGAATTTAGCGATCGCAATGGGCTACCATTAGGAACAATCCTTACCCGTGACCAAGAACATACCGCCGTCGTACCCTTAAATCAAGTTTCTCCCCAATTTATCAAGGCAATTATCGCCGCCGAAGATAGCAGTTTCTACCATCATGGCGCGTTGGATATGAAAGCTATTATCCGCGCCATCAACCAAGCCATTCACGCTAAACAAATAGTCTCCGGTGCTTCCACAATTACCATGCAGTTGGCGCGGATGTTAGAACCATCATCTCGCAACTTCTCAGGGAAACTGCAAGAAATTTGGTTAGCTTGGCGGTTAGCGGCAGGAATGAATAAAGATGAAATTCTCGCTGCATATATCAACCGTCTCCCATTGGGCGGCAATCTATATGGAGTAGAAGCCGCAACCCGGACTTATTTTTCCACACCAGCGAGTGAGTTAAATCTTGCCCAAGCGAGTCTTTTGGCTGCTATCCCTAATAATCCCACCTACTTTGACCCGCTACAACATTGGGATAGACTCAAACAGCGTCAAAAATACGTCCTCAACCGGATGGTACAGGATGGCTATATCACCCAACAAATAGCCGACAAAACCCAAACAGAAAAGGTGGTTTTTCAGTCTCGTCAACGGGGAATTATCGCCGCGCCTCATTTCTTGTTTTGGTTAGCAAATCAGTTATCAAATACCCAACAAGAAACATCTCCCATTTTTACCACCATCGACCGACCATTACAACAATTCGTCGAAGCACAAGCACAACAAGTCATCTCTACCCTCGCCGCTAACAATGTCCACGATGCAGCAGCTTTGGTAATTGACAACCACACTGGCGAAGTTTTAGCTTACGTCGGTTCACCTGACTATTTCAACGAAACCAAACTCGGACGTAACGATGGCGTACAAGCACTGCGTCAACCAGGTTCTACCCTGAAACCCTTTGTCTATGAGTTGGCGTTAGAAAAAAAAACTGATTCGCCCAAACACCATCTTGGCAGATGTCCCCGCCCACTATGCTATTCCTGGTGCGAAACTTTATAGCCCTACAGATTATACTCAACGCTTTCTCGGCCCGGTAAGGGTGCGGATAGCGTTAGCCAATTCTTTAAATGTGCCGGCGGTGCGAGTATTAGAAAAAAATTGGTGTACCGAGTTTTTTAGCACGTCTGCGTGAACTAGGCTTTACTCACCTCAATCAAACCCCAGAATATTACGGTTTGGGTTTAACTCTCGGTAGTGGCGAAGTCACGTTATGGGAACTCGCTCAAGCTTACGTCACAATGGCGAGACAAGGACAAAGTATCTCACTTGTAACTACTGTTAACGATTCTTCCATCCAAAATCTCAAATCTAAAATCGAAAATTCGACAACATGGCAACTAATTACTGATATGTTGAGCGATCGCCACGCCCGCGCCACCGCTTTTGGTGTAGACTCAGTTTTAAACTTGCCTTTCCCCGCCGCCGTCAAAACTGGTACTTCTTCTAACTTCCGTGATACTTGGACAGTTGGCTTTACCACCGACTACACTGTTGCAACTTGGGTAGGAAATTTCAACGGCGAACCGATGCGTCAAGTATCCGGTGTGATGGGTGCAGCGCCTTTGTGGAACCGCATTATGTTGCACCTGCACGAAAACCAAGAACCCGCAGCGTTTACAGTTCCCCAAGGGTTCATTCAACTTCCTATATGTGCAGATTCCGGTTTACGCCCCACAGCAGATTGTAATTCTATTGTGCAAGAGTATTTTTACCCAGAAGATAAAATTGCTTACGACACTCAAGACAAGTTTAATTTACCGCCCGAATATAATGATTGGTTAGCCAAGCAGCAATCAAATTTTGTCTCTAGTAATTTGCGAATTGTTTCGCCCCAAAATGGTGATTTGTACTTACTCTATCCAGGTACAGAAGGACAGCAAAAACTAGAATTTAAACTAGCCGGAAATCCCTCATCAGTTGAGTGGTGGTTGAATGGTGAACAAATAGATACAAAATCAACTAATTTATTTTGGTATCTGCGTCCAGGAAACTGGAATTTAGAAGCGCGGAGTGGAGACACCAGCGATAAAGTGAATTTTCAAGTAGAATTAGCCAAAATTCGACCAACAAAGCGGGGTTTTTCAGTTGTTAATTCTCAGAAGTAAATGTAGTAGCTGATTATAGCATAAAAACCGCCAAATAATAGCTAATACTTGCCATAGCAATTCTCAATTATGCAAGAGAAGCCAGGTAGCTAAATCCTAATCTTTACAAATTAAATATGTTTGCCATCGTTCATCTTGAGTAAAGATTTGGGAATACTAAGTTTACGTAATTTAATACAGTACTAGCAATCTCTAGCATGATATTGGCATTTGTTCCCTATTCTATGTACGTGGCTGGGTTTATTCCACATGGACATTGTTATCTCTGGAAACCCGAACTTGTATGGCTGAATATTATTTCTGATGGCACGATCGCCTTAGCCTATTATTCCATACCTCTGTTACTGATTTACTTTATTTTCAAACGTCAAGATGTCCCCTTTAATAGCGTATTTCTATTATTTGGGGCTTTTATCTTGGCTTGTGGTAGTGGACATTTAATGGATATTTGGACGCTTTGGCATCCTGATTATTGGGTTTCATCAATTGTAAAAGCTTTTACAGCAATTATCTCAATATATACAGCCTTTGCCTTAATTCATCTCATACCACAAGCTCTGACACTACCTAGTCCAGCACAGTTAGAAGCTATCAATAAAGTGCTGAAAACTGAAATTATTGAGCGTAAACGTATCGAACAAGAATTACGCCTTGCTGAAGAAGCTGCTAAAAACTCTAACCAAGCCAAGAGTGAATTTCTCGCTAATATGAGCCATGAATTACGCACACCACTCAACGGTATTCTTGGCTATACACAAATTCTCCAACGCACAGAAAAATTAAGTGAAAAAGGAAGTAAAGGTGTCGGGATTATTTATCAGTGTGGCTCTCATTTATTAACCCTGATTAATGATATTTTAGATTTATCTAAAATCGAAGCCAGAAAACTAGACTTAAATCCCATTGATTTTTATTTACCTGCATTTATCGATAGCGTCAGTGAAATTTGTCGTATCCGGGCTGAACAAAAAGTCATCGATTTTCATCTATTACTTGACCCAGATTTACCCATCGGTATTCGGGCTGATGAAAAACGCTTGCGACAAGTGTTAATTAACTTACTGGGTAATGCTATTAAGTTTACTCAACAAGGCAGTGTTACCTTTAAAGTCAAAGTTGTTAACCAAACTATTAATAATCAAGAAAAAATCATTTATAAACTTCGTTTTGAAGTGATAGATACTGGCACAGGTATTACACCTGAGCAAATCGAAAAAATATTTGTACCGTTTGAACAAGCAGGAAGTCAAAAACGCCAAATAGAAGGTACAGGATTAGGATTAGCCATCAGCCAAAAAATTATTTCGTTAATGGGTAGTCAAATTCAAGTAGAAAGTGAATTTGGCAAAGGCAGTAGTTTTTGGTTTGAGGTAGAATCACCAGAATCTAAAGATTGGGCGAAAGTTTCTAGAGTAGTCGAACAGGGAATTATTATCGGTTATCAAGGACAAACACGCACAATTTTGATTGTGGATGATAAATGGGAAAATCGCTCGGTGATTGTCAATTTATTAGAACCAGTAGGATTTATTGTCATAGAAGCTACTCACGGAAAAGAAGCATGGGAAAAAATCAATACTCATCAACCAGACTTGATAATTACTGATTTAGTCATGCCTGTCATGGATGGGTTTGAGTTGATTAAAAGTTTGCGTCAGTCTAGTCAATTTGCCAAAATACCTGCGATCGCTTCTTCTGCCAGTGTCTTTGCAATTGACGAATATAAAAGTATTGATATGGGTGCGAATGCCTTTCTCCCTAAGCCAGTAGAAGCAGAAACACTCCTGGAACTACTGCGGCAATTTCTCCAACTAGAATGGTTATACGACAATCAAAGAAATAATATAAAACAAACCAAAACGCCGACTTCAGATGCGTTAGATAATTTTATTCTGCCTGACAAAGAAGTTTTACAGCAATTCTTAGGACTCACTCAAGATGGCGATATTCAAAACATTTTAGAACTAGCTGAACAAATTGCTTCTCAGCAGCAGTTCCAAAAATTTACTCATCACATTATCCAGTTAGCAAAAAACTTCCAACTCAAACGTTTAGAAACTTTTATTCAACAACAAATTAGTTAATTCAGCATCATGAATCAGGTTTTAACTAAGAGATTTATTTTGATTGTGGATGATAATCCCACCAATTTATCTGTGCTTTCGGAAGCACTAGCGGGTGAGGGTTGGCGTTTTCGTGTAGCAGTGGATGGCGAAAGTGCGATCGCTCAAGCCGAACGCAACCAACCAGAATTAATTTTACTTGATGTCCAAATGCCTGGTATTGACGGCTTTGAAACCTGTCGTCGTCTCAAGGCGAACCCGGTAACGCAAAATATTCCGATTATTTTCACCACAGCCTTAGCTGATACAGAAAGCAAAATTCAGGGATTTTCTCTGGGTGCGGTTGATTATATCCCTAAACCCTTTGCCCAAGAAGAAGTAATTGCACGAGTGCGGGTGCATTTACAACTCCAGCAATTAACTCAATCTTTGGAAGAACAAGTACGCGATCGCACCACTGCATTACAAAAAGCCCAAGTGCAACTGGTACAGCAAGAAAAACTCTCAACTCTCGGAGAGTTAATCGCGGGAATTGCTCACGAAATGAACAATCCTATTGGTTTTATAGTCAACAACATCCCACCTTTACAAGAATACATTGCTGACATCACCAAGCTACTAAAACTTTATGAACAAGAATATCCCCAGCCAACAACCAAAATTTCTACTTTTATTCAAAACTTGGATCTGAAATTTGTCGTCGAAGATTTAGTAAAAATTGTCAGTTCTATCCAGGTAGGTTCAGAACGCATTCAGCATCTTTCAACTTCACTCCGCAGTTTTTCACGTTCAGATAGCAACACCAAATTACTCGCTGATTTGCATACGGGTATCGATAGTACGCTGATGATTTTACAACATCGCCTCAAGCCTAATGGCGATCACCCCGCAATTGAAGTGATGCGGTCTTACGGTAAGTTACCTCATGTTCACTGCTACATCGGTGAGATGAATCAAGTATTTATGAATCTACTGGCTAACGCTATTGATGCCCTTGATGAAGCAATTATCCAAGGCAAAATGAGCGATCGCATTCCACAAATTCAAATTATCACCGATGTCAATTCCCAACACATGGCAATAATTAAAATTGCTGACAATGGTATCGGTATTCCTGAAAGACTCAAACAAAGACTGTTTGAACCTTTATTTACGACAAAACCCGTCGGTAAAGGTACAGGACTTGGTTTATCCATTGCCCATCAAATTGTTGTCGAAAAACACAACGGCATCATGGATGTTCATTCTCAACCAGGTATCGGAACTGAGTTTACCATCGCAATTCCGATTTAAATTCATCTAGTTGGTAGCCTAAAAGATATAGTCATACCTAGAAGTTTACCTAGATGGCATAAACCATAGGTATACCCAAATATTTGGAATTAGAGAATATTTTTATACCTTGCAATCGCCTAAATAAACTTAATAATACCTCTTCAGAAATTTGCTGTTTTGAAATTGATGATTTAAAGTAGTGCTGAGTTTTTCGGAAACAATCATCAATGACTACTTTAACGACAGAAAATCAAAAATCAACCAAGCAGAAAAAGCAGTCTTTAGGACGCGTAGATATTGGTTCTCCCAAAGTACCATTCTGCAAAACCAAAAAGACTAAGCAAGAACACGAGTTACTCAGTGACTGGGAACACGCTAGTTAATCTATTACGAGTTGAAACTCCACTGACACAATTGAGATACTGGTGTCATCCGGGGGCGATTGTATTGGTAAAATCCCTCAAGATTTAGTAAAGCTTTGCGGTACAAAATCCACGTAGCACTATCCTCGTCAACATTGACGGTATTGAGGATATTTGCCTGACTAAGTGTTAAATGTTCTTCTGCATCCCACTTAAACTCAGCAGAATCGACTGTATTTTTCTGCGGAATATCCCACAAAATACTTAGACCTTCGCCTGTGATACGATTTTTATCTGCTATCCCACGCACACAAACAAATTGATCAGAGTGCGGATACCCATAATAACCATTCACTTGATTTCCAGTTTTAGAAAAATTAAAACAAACTCCAGCTCCATCCCGCCAATCTTGGGGGTCAGGTTGACTGCAAAATTGATATTGACCATTTACTAAACTGGCAATATTCACTGGTTGATTGGTCAACTGCAAGTCTTGAGCCAAAGGGACTTTATCAGAAATCAGTGAACCTGTGAATAAAGTTAAACAAACAATACCCATTGGTAAGAAATTGCTCATGGTCAGCATCATCTCACCGATATATTTCTGGGAAACTTGCTTGGAGAAAAAGATTTAAATTAACTAATTTCTAAACAACTGGAGCCGCAGCAACCACCATAAACATTAGCAATGCCAACATCAAAACCAAGAGTTTGACAATTAGGTAAGTTGTAGGATCATAAAGTGAAAAATCGCTAAACATGAGACACCTCCATTAACCATGTTTGCAAAGTTAATTTCAGCAATAAACCTGATGGGGATTAACTGTCTTTCCTACATTTATATTTTCTCTCAAAATTTCCTGACCAGAACCATCATGTAATTTTAGGTAACATTTCTCTTGTGTAAGCAGGGTGGGCAGTTTGCCCGCCCAATTAATGCGATCGCAATTTTAATTTAACTTTCAGGCACATCAATCAAAATACTGCCTTCTTCCACACGTATCGGAAAAACTGGCAGTGTTTTTTGTTGTGAAACTAATGACAATACCTTACCAACTCCTGGTGGCCAAGGACACCAATTATTCACCTGTCCAGTACTCAAATCAAAAGCACTGCGGTGAAACGGACAAACAATCGCCCCGTCTTCAATTTTGCCATTCTTCAAAGGTAATTTTAAATGCGGACAAGTATTTTCTACTGCATATAATTGATTCTCATGATTGAGCAAGAGAATTTTCCGTTTACCAACATTCACAACTTCTCTCGCACCAGGGGCAAGTGCATCAGCCGCCAGAACTTTAGTCCAGCCCATTGAGTTCTCCTTCATTAATGGATCTGTTTTCAGTTTCCCGCAATTGTGACATCAGTGCCTATTGTTGCCTCCTGACTGCTTCCATAACAGGCGGTATAACATAAAGTAGACAAGATACTAACTTTAAATTACTTTACAAAGGTAGTAAAACATGGGTCGCATAAATCCCTACACCCTGCAAATGCAAATTACCCGGATGTTTGACCAAGGACAATCATTTTTCGCTACAACCAAAGTCCAGGAATGGTTAAAAGAACGTAATCAAAATCCTTTAGACTACGATATTGTTTTCCACCAAAAACCTGCTCCTCCTGGCTCTAAAGAAGTCATGGTAGTAGAAATTGAACTGCGCCGCAAAGATGGACAGCCTGTAGATGCTTGGCTGCAAGAACAAGCTAACCTTCATGCCTAAGTCTTGAAAGTGCTGAGTCACCGAAGTTTGCTCAACGCGGGGAACCCGCGCACGCAAGTTCTCTCCGCACGCAACTTCTCGCTGAGTAGTAACTCAGTTCCTAACAGATGCTTTGACTGCTATGCAATTTTGGATTTTAGACTTTGGATTTTGAATTATCCGTAAGAAGGGTGGACAAAACTTTGCCCACCCTTCTTACTATCGAAATTATTAATTCTGACTTCTGGCTTCTGACTTCTTCATCAATGATGGTGATGATGTTCAGTTAAATGAGGATTCACTGTCACCGCTTGTTCTGACAATAAATCGGCAATATGAGAATTTGCCCATTCTGCTGCCATTGCCAAAAATTCTGGATTGTCGTTAACACAAGCCATCTGCACATAATCCACACCAGAATGTTGCTTTTCTAAAGCATGAATAATGTGATGGACATCTAATAAAGTTTCATGGTTTTCGGTAGCGAAACCAATGGGCATAAATACTATGACTTTTGCACCTAATTGAATCAGGTTTTTAGCAGCTTGTTCAGCGTTAGGCTGTGTCCATTCAATTAAAGGTGTATCGTGATTTAACCAGCCCACCGATATTAACGGATAGCGGTTAATCAATTTTTCTCTGACTAAATCGTAAAGTGCTTGGCTTTCAGTTATTCCAGAGGTGAAACCTTTGGCTTTATGCGGACAACCGTGATTCATTAATACAATCCCGATTTGGGAAGGTAAGTAATTTGCGGCTAAATCAGCATCGATTTTTTCTTCTACCAGATGCGCCATCAAATCGATGTAAGCTGGTTCGTTGTAAAAAGAGGGAATGTAACGCTGTCCTTTAACCCAGTGTTCTTCTCCGGCTGTGATTTCGGCTAAAGCGTTATTCACTTGCTCGATCGCAATTCCACTAGTAAAGATTGAATCAACAACCAACAGGGGGTAGATTAACAGCTTATCAAACCCTTGGCTCTGGATTTCTGCTAAAACTTGCTTGGGCAGAAATGGCGCACAGAAGTTAAATGCTTTGAATACTTTAACGCGATCACCCCACTTCGCTTGTAAATTTTGTTCAATACCCGCTCGTTGCTGCTCAAATATGGCGTTATGTGGCGAAATAAAATCATGATGTGTATGGCCCCATTCATGGCGGTCAAATAGCGCCAAAAGCCTTGCTAGAGGAGGATAAATCCAAGTGGGAACGGGTGCAAACTTCGCTGTGAGTAAATTTAAAGCCTGTTCGTTATAGTTGGCAAAATCTTCGTAGCTTTCGACTTCACCATAGCCCATTAATAATACAGCTACACGGTCTTGACCAGGTAGATGCTCATGGGTGTGTTGCAATTTTTCTGGGGTAGCAACCACAATACATTCCTCAATAGAAATTCAGAGTCAAGAGCTAGGTAATAGCTCTCGTGTATTTTTCTGAATGATAAATCATTATCCCTTCCGGGGGGATAGGATAACCAGAAAATTAACAACAATACTTCAAAAGACATACTTAGAATTAATCCTAGATACTGAGTATGACAAAATAATTACCGAGTATCCTCAAGAAAAATTTAACTAATAGGTTCTCTTTATGTGAGATTTTTAAGTATGTTTTATGTCTTTTTGTTTAAATAAAAATACTTAATTGAATTCTGAATTAATGAACAAAAACGCCAGAAAGAGCAACTGTCACTTGTGAGCATAAAAGATAAATGATGATCATCCTTTGCCCAGGAATTCATGAACCAGAACTCACAGAAAACTTTATTTCAGGCTGGTTAAGCGAAAAAAGAGATAAAATTATGGTGTTTCCGGGGCAAGGTATTTTAGCATTATCAGCCCCACATATTTTGCAATTTTTAGGCGATCGCTGCAAAAACCGTCAAAATTCACCTATTGTATTTATTAGCTTCAGTGCCGGAGTTGTGGGAGCGATCGCCGCCGCCTGGAACTGGCAAATCTGGGGAGGACAAGTCAAAGCATTTATTGCTATAGATGGATGGGGTGTACCTTTATGGGGGGATTTTCCCATTCATCGCCTCAGCCACGATTATTTTACACATTGGAGTTCTTTGTTACTCAGTAGTGGGCATAATAATTTTTACGCAGAACCAACCGTTGACCATTTATCTATGTGGCGATCGCCCCAAAATGTCCAAGGTTGGTGGGTAGACTCTTCAAATGAAGATTCTCCCCAAAAAATGCGCTTGACTGCTGCTGAGTTTTTGCATTTGTTGCTAAAACGCTATGAATAAAAATAGTCCGGAAAACAGCATCAGCAAACAGGAGTGAGAAATAGAAGACAGAAGAATTTTAGATTTTGGATTTTCAATTGTGTTATCCAAAATTGAACTACCAGAAAGCTAAAATTTCACACTTTATACTTTATTCTTTCCCTCAGCTGTTCTATCTACCCTAGTCGTTATCACTAAGAACCGATGTTTCCAACTGAACCTGCTGCTGTCAATAATGGGTTTAGCGCACTGCTAAAAAACCGTGGCTTCATGCTTCTGTGGATTGGACAACTCATTTCCCAGTTGGCAGATAAAGTCTTTTTCGTGCTGATGATTGCCTTACTGGAATTTTATCCAGCCCCATCAGGATTAGCCGAGAACTCGATGTACTCAACTTTGATGGTGGCATTTACCATCCCCGCCATTTTATTCGGTTCTGCGGGTGGTGTGTTTGTGGATCGGTTGCCAAAAAAGCTGATCATGGTAGGCTCCGATATTGTGCGTGGGCTATTAACACTGTGTCTGCCCTTTTTACCAAGAGAATTTTTTATTTTATTAATTCTCACCTTTTGCATCTCTACAGTAACGCAGTTTTTTGCCCCCGCAGAACAAGCAGCCATCCCCTTATTAGTACGGCGAGAAAATTTATTGGCAGCCAACGCCCTGTTTAGCAGCACCATGATGGGCGCGTTGATAGTAGGTTTTGCCATTGGAGAACCCATATTAAGTTGGGCTAAAACCTTAATGGGAGAAGAATACGGGCAAGAAATTATCGTTGGCGGACTATACATTTTATCGGGTGTGATGATGCAACCGATTCAATTTAAAGAACATAAACCCCATCGAGAACATCGAGTATCTGTGAACCCTTGGGCGGAATTTAGAGAAAGTGTGCGCTACCTCAAGAAAAACCGCTTAGTTTTAAATGCAATGCTGCAACTAACCACCTTATATTGTGTGTTTGCAGCTTTAACAGTCTTGACAATTCGATTAGCAGAAGAGTTTGGTTTAAAAGAAAAGCAGTTTGGCTTTTTCTTAGCAGCTGCTGGAGTTGGAATGCTCATCGGGGCTGGGATTTTAGGTCACTGGGGGGATAAATTACACCACAAGCCTTTACCTTTGATGGGATTTTTAGCAATGGCACTAGTTTTGGGAGTCTTCACATTTACCCATAACTTATTGCTGGCATTAGGCCTGTGTACATTGTTAGGTATAGGTGCGGCCTTAATTGGCGTACCTATGCAAACTTTAATTCAGCAACAAACACCACCAACCATGCACGGTAAAGTATTTGGTTTTCAAAACCATGCCGTAAATATTGCTTTATCTGTACCTTTAGCCATTACTGGGCCATTAACAGATGTCCTTGGGTTGCGTGTGGTACTAGTGACAATGAGCGTTGTCGTTGCTGCTGTTGGTGTTTGGGCATGGCAAAATACCCGCCGAGTATTACAAGATGTGATTTAAAGAGCTTGATTGTCTATGATGAAAGATAGTTAGCTGCAAAATAATTTTTGAATTGATATTTTTGCAAGATTCAGCACAAACAGATTTATCTGTTTGTCACTTCTACCTTGTGATTGATATTTAAAAAATCGGTAGGCACTAAATCGAACTTTTCCATTAAAATGAAATCTTAACTACAGAATTTAAGCGTTAACTTAGCTATTATCTGAGGTTCGACCGTGACCTTGAGCTTGCCTTCCCCGATTAGTCCCGCAAAAACCGAGAATCAAAACCAGTCTGCTGCTCAATCGTCAGTTGTGACACCCAAACGGGCAACTGGTGGTTTCGCTTTACTAGATAGCCTCCTCCGCCACGGCGTTGAGTATATTTTTGGTTATCCTGGTGGGGCAATCCTGCCGATTTATGATGATTTATACAAAGTAGAATCCACTGGTGCGCTGAAGCACATCCTGGTAAGGCATGAACAAGGCGCAGCCCACGCCGCAGACGGCTATGCCCGCGCCACTGGTAAGGTAGGAGTTTGCTTTGGGACTTCTGGCCCTGGGGCGACCAATTTGGTAACAGGTATCGCTACAGCCTACATGGATTCGATTCCAATGGTGATCGTCACGGGACAAGTACCCCGGAAAATGATCGGTACAGATGCGTTCCAAGAAACCGATATTTACGGCATTACTTTACCCATAGTCAAGCACTCTTATGTTGTGCGCGACCCCAAAGACATGGCCAGAATTGTGGCTGAAGCATTTCACATTGCCAGCACAGGCAGACCAGGGCCAGTTTTAATTGATGTCCCCAAAGATGTAGCCTTTGAAGAATTTGATTATGAGCCTGTAGAACCAGGTACAGTCAAATTACCTGGATATCGCCCCACAGTTAAGGGAAATCCCCGCCAAATCAATGCGGCAATTAAGTTGCTGAAAGAAAGCCGCCGTCCATTGTTGTATGTTGGTGGTGGTGCGATCGCAGCTAACGCCCATGAAGAAGTTAAACAGTTAGCTGAGTTATTCAATATTCCTGTCACCACCACATTGATGGGAATTGGTGCATTTGATGAACATCATCCTTTGTCTGTGGGGATGTTGGGAATGCACGGCACAGCCTACGCTAACTTTGCTGTCAGTGATTGTGATTTGTTGATTTGCATTGGGGCAAGATTTGATGACCGCGTGACTGGTAAATTAGATGAATTTGCCTCCCGCGCCAAAGTAATTCACATCGACATCGACCCAGCAGAAGTAGGGAAAAACCGCATTCCTGAAGTACCCATTGTTGGTGATGTCCGCAATGTACTGCTTGATTTGTTGCGACGCTGCAAGCAATCTGGGATTAAACCTACACCCAACCAAAACCAAGAATGGTTGAATTTAATTAACCGTTGGCGGGAAGAATATCCCTTAGTTGTTCCCCAGCACCCCGACAGCATTTCTCCCCAAGAAGCCATTGTCGAAGTTAGTCGCCAAGCACCCCACGCCTTCTACACCACAGATGTAGGTCAGCATCAAATGTGGGCGGCGCAATTCCTCAAGAATGGGCCACGCCGTTGGATTTCCAGCGCGGGTTTAGGAACAATGGGTTTTGGCTTACCTGCGGCTATTGGTGCAAAAGTCGCCTTCCCTGACGAAGAAGTGATTTGTATTAGCGGTGATGCAAGTTTCCAAATGTGTTTACAAGAATTGGGAACAGCAGCACAATATGGGATTAATGTCAAGACTGTAATCGTTAACAATGGTTGGCAGGGAATGGTGCGTCAGTGGCAACAAGCTTTCCACGGCGAACGTTACTCTTCTTCCAACATGGAAGTTGGGATGCCAGATATTGAGTTATTGGCGAAAGCTTATGGTATCAAAGGCATTGTAGTTAAAGAACGGGAGCAATTAAAAGATGCGATCGCCGAAATGTTGGCGTATAACGGCCCCGTCATCTTAAATGTTCACGTCACCAGAGATGAAAACTGCTATCCAATGGTAGCCCCTGGTAAGAGCAACGCCCAAATGGTCGGTTTACCCAAGCAACCACCCACAAGTTCTGTAGAACCTGTTTGTTGTAGTCACTGCGGTAGCATGAATGCGCCAAACCATAACTTCTGTTCTGATTGTGGGACGAAGTTGTAAGTAAAGTCAGGTTGGGTGTAAGGGTGTAGGGGTATAGGGGTGTATGATAGGCAGGAGGCAGGAGGACAATTAGAAAGGTTTTCAGACCTTCTAGTTGAAGACCGAAGTTACTTCTTCCCCTCACCCCCTTACACCCTCATACCCTCTCTTAATAGGGATCTGAATTAAACCTCCCCCGCTTCACACTTCTAAAGTAATAACCCCGGTTTGGCGGGTTTCTCAGGTCGAATGTATCGCCACTGGGAACCCGCCAAATTTTATAGTCATGGTAAGTCAGAGGTGTTCGGGGTTTACATATCTCCGGCGGGTGGTCACCCAAGACAAAGTAGGCGGCGTTTCTCCCCATCACCTTGGCTAGACCATATTTATCTATGACAAGGGATGTCTCCTCACTAATAGCTATTCCTAAAACGCGGTTAGCTTTACCATCTTGAATTTGTCGGGCAATAAAAGCCATAATGCGACCCATACGTTTACGGCTATCAAAGTGGGTATCGATGATAGTTCCGCGCAAATGACCCCATTGAAAAAAATCGTATGTAAAGGTGATATTTCGATAAGGGTCTTCGAGTATTTCTCTTGTTTCTATGCTGTCTTCGCAAGCACAAGAATCGTAGATATACTCACTGTGAATCATTGCACCTGCACTCGTCCCGCCAATTGCACCGCCTCTAGTGTAGACTTCTCGCACAGCGTTTTCTAGTCTGGTGTTTTTCCAACTGCGGATATATTGACATTGGTCGCCACCAGCAAAGAAAACTACGCCAGCTTTTCTGACTTTGGTGACGATATCTTCCCGGTTGGCATCATTACGGTTACTAATGATGAGTGTTTTGACTGAGTTTACACCTCTCATTCCATAAATGAGGTGATTGTAATCATCACTGCCATAAGTGCGGAGAACCACCACATCAACTTTATTGGCGCTGCTACTAGTATCTCCACGAACTTGGTCAATCATCCATTGAATAGCCTTCTCAACATCAGGGCCACCACCGCCTAAGTTAAGTACGGGGCCAGCTAGACGAGGAAGGTGGGAAAGGGGCGGAACAACATCAACAGTGTTGTCAATGAAGTGGCGTTTCAGGTATGCTGTAAGACGGGTTATTAAACTGGCACCCATCCTTAACAACACAGTTCCCAAATTCTTCCAGAACTTTGCTATATCTGGGAATGCCTTCGTCATACTAACTTTATAGAGCAAACTGCATTTACTGTTTACTCTCGCATCAGAAGGCTTGAAATTCCCAGCGTACAGGTCTTGTAATGTTTTTTAACGTCAAATAGTCCAGAGTAATCATTTATTCTCTGGTTTGGGGGCAGTATCCTCAGTTTTACTCTGTGTTGAATTACCAGATAACTTGCGATCGCTCCTGCGCCACTCGCTGATAAACTGACTCTGTTTGCTGGGCTAATTTTGACCAGCTAAAGCGGCGTTCTAAATCTTCGTAAGCATTATCAACCAGCCATTGCCGATATTCGGGGTTTTTCAAAACCTCCAAAATTCCCCACGCCAAAGAATCAGGATCATTTACCCCAGTGACGATACCTGTTTTGGTATGCTGAACAACTTCCGGGAAACCACCAGTGTCGGAAACTACCACGGGTACACGCGATGCAAAGCTTTCTAAAGCCACGATACCAAAGGGTTCATAAAAACTAGGAAATACAGCACAGTCGGCGATGGTTTGGAACTTATCTAAGTATTCATCAGATAAGAAACCAGTAAAATAGCATTTATCCCAAATGCCTAAATCTGCGGCTTGGCGTTTAAGATGATCGGTATTACCGCCACCAATAATCACAAATTTAACGTAACCACCCATCTCTGCAAGAACTTTGGGTGCAGCATTTAATAATACTGGTACACCTTTTTCATGAGTCATCCGCCCGACATAGTAAACAATTTTTTCACCATCGGCGGCAAATTGGCGGCGAAAATCTTGCGCGTGAAAATCTTGGTGATGCTGTTTTTTCTCTGGACGGATACCGTTATAAATCACATCGATTTTGTCCCAAGGGCTGCTGAGGGCGCGTTCTACTTCGCGGCGCATATAGTCCGTACAAACAATAACTCGCCAAGCATCGAAAGCGAGTAAGTTTTCTTTGCCGTGAATATAGCGTTGAATATCGTTATGAATGCCGTTATAGCGTCCGTATTCTGTGGCGTGAATTGTTGCAATTAAAGGGATTTTAAAAGTATGCTTGAGGGCGATCGCTGCATCACCCACTAACCAATCATGGGCATGGATAATATCAAACGGCCCTTCCTCCAAAATTAACTTACCACCGTGATGACCCATGCTTTGGTTAAGATTGACAATCCAGTGAAAAAAGTCATTACTATGTCCCACCGGTACCCGATGCACATTTATGCCTTCCACAACCTCATACATCGGTGCTTGACCAAATTCCACTGTAATTAAGTGAATTTCATGCCCTAACTTAGCTATTTCTGGATACAACTCAGCTACGTGTCTCGCAATACCGCCGACTATTCTTGGTGGAAATTCCCAACTTAATACAAGTATTTTCATGTACTAAAATCTCCAAATTTTTATAAATTTCTCAAAAAACTAGCTGTATCTCAAAAATACAAGGAGAAGAAATCTATTGAGTCGGTATGTTTACCAAAGTTTTCTAATTTTTTAATAATTTTAGGGATAGATCACAGGTTATCAAGGTTGAGCAGATTCGCAAATACCTTATGAAACTTACTAGGTTAATTGATAAATGTTCCTAAGGGGATGAAGTCTCTTACCCCTTTGTTGAGTTTTATGTAAGCGTACAAGGGTGTAAGTTCGGTCTGTAACCTGTAACCTATCTCCTGCTATATGTCCAAATTTTCAGGACATAAATAAAAGAATGTCAAGAGAATCTTCCCTTAGACATTCCTGGTAGTTGCTGTATGCAGTTAATAACAGTCTTTATCCAATAAAAGTCACAATGGATTCTGACTTCTAAATTCTTTAATTAATTTTGATCCAAGCGTAACACTGCCATAAACGCTTCTTGGGGTACATCTACCGTACCTACAGCCTTCATCCGCTTTTTACCTTTGGCTTGCTTCTGCAACAGTTTCTTCTTGCGGCTGATGTCACCGCCGTAACACTTGGCGAGGACATCTTTGCGTAAGGCGGGGATATGTTCACTGGCGATGACTTTACTACCAATGGCGGCTTGAATTGGCACTTTAAATTGATGGCGGGGAATTAATTCTTTGAGTTTCTCAGCCATTGACCGCCCGACGTTATAAGCTTTATCACGGTGGACAATCATTGCTAAAGAATCCACAGGGTCGCCGTTAATCATGATATCTAGCTTCACCAGGGGATTCTCGCGGTAGCCAATGATATGGTATTCCATACTGGCATAACCGCGCGATCGCGATTTCATCTGGTCAAAAAAGTCGGTGACAACTTCTGCCAAGGGTATTTCATAAGTTAAGGTGGTGCGCCCTTGGGTGAGATATTTCATATCTTTGAAAATACCACGGCGATTTTGTGACAACTCCATCAATGTGCCGACAAAACCCTCCGGTGTAATCATCTCTACCTGTACGTAGGGTTCTTCGATTTTCTCGCGATCGTTGGGAGCAGGCAAATGGCTAGGATTATCAATATATAATTCTTCACCCTTAACAGTAGTTACTTTATAAACTACTGAAGGCGCAGTAATAATTAAATCCAAGTCATACTCACGCTCTAACCGTTCCTGCACGATTTCCATGTGCAGCAAGCCCAAAAACCCGCAACGGAAGCCAAAACCCATCGCGCTCGAAGTTTCTGGTTCGTAATGCAGCGCCGCATCATTGAGTCTGAGCTTTTCTAAAGCTTCCCGCAAGTCTTCAAATTGGTCAGCATCAATGGGGAACATCCCACAAAAGACCATTGGGTTAGCTTCGGTGTACCCTGGTAAGGGGTCTGCGGCTTTGGCATTAGATAAGGTAATGGTATCGCCCACCCGCGCATCAGCTACGGCTTTAATGGCGGCTGCTAAATAACCCACTTCCCCGGCGTGGAGGTCATCAACTTGCTTTTGAGTGGGAGATAGAACACCCAACTCGTCGATTTCGTATTCCTTGCCGGATGCCATTAGGTAAATGCGATCGCCTTTTTTCACGCGCCCATCCATCACCCGGAAATACACAATTACGCCCCGGTAGGGGTCGTAATAGCTATCAAAAATTAACGCCCGTAAACGTTCATTAACTCTATCGGGTGCGGGTGGAATGCGTTCCACAATCGTCTCTAAAATCTCATCAATGCCAATGCCTTCTTTGGCTGAGGCGAGAATCGCCCCACTGCAATCAAGACCGATAATTTCTTCAATTTCGCTAATTACCCGGTCTGGTTCTGCCCCAGGGAGGTCAATTTTGTTGAGAACCGGAATAATTTCCAAGTTATGCTCTAACGCCAAGTAGACATTCGCCAGAGTTTGAGCTTCTACGCCTTGAGACGCATCCACAACTAACAGCGCCCCTTCACAAGCCGCTAAACTGCGTGACACCTCATAAGAAAAATCTACGTGTCCGGGAGTGTCAATTAAATTTAATACATACTGCTGACCATCTTTAGCAGTGTAATTCATCCGGGCAGCTTGCAGCTTAATGGTAATGCCGCGCTCCCGTTCTAAATCCATATTGTCGAGAAACTGCTCCTTCATCTGTCGTTCATCAACAGTGCCGGTAGCTTGCAACAGGCGATCGGCCAGGGTTGATTTCCCGTGATCAATGTGAGCAATAATACAGAAATTGCGAATGCGAACTGCGGGAACGTCAGTCATATACTATCTTTGCTGAAGCAGCAACCAAGGTTATAAAGAGCGATTTACTTAATGTATTTTAATGCTTTCTTTGCCAAGACGCTGCTATTTAGGAGAGGGAGTGGGGAGTGGGGAGTGGGGAGGTAGGGGGTAGAGGGGGCGAGGGGGACAAGGTAGATAAGTCTGTAACATAACGAATGACTAATAACAAATGACTATTGACCAATGACCAATGACTCTTAAGTATTTTGCAAATCTATATAAAGTCTCTATAATTAAGTCTATTTTTCCTTGCAGGTATTGAACAATCAGCAGCGTACAATAAAGATATATAAGTACATAGTGTAGGGATCGTGGGCAGTTACACCTCGTAAATGCTCGGATCTACTGATTTACTGACAAAAGTTCTAGAGCATTGAAACAGTGAGTTCTATGAAAATGGCCACTTAAAAATCTCAAGCTGTTATTTTTGGTGAGAGTTCGGGGAACTATGTATCTATACCTTTAAGATTTGTCAGTAAACTAACCCGAAACTTGAGTAGAACTACTTTACAAAGCTTTGGAGAAAACAAATTCAGAGTATATAAACCTATGAATATGAAAGAGAGAGCTACCGAAGGGGAGCAAAGACAAGGCGATAAGGTAGAAATTGCTGTCCGCCTAGATTCTGAGTTATTAGAGCAAATTCAGCATCTTACCAATGATCCTAGCAAAGTCATTGAGGTGGCAATTCGCCAATGGTTACGGGGTGAGATTCCTAGAGATGATGAACTGACACGGACTCCTTATCGCACACCTGTACCGCCTAGAGGTGAGTGGAATGATTGACAGCCACAAACAAGCTTTTCATAGACAAGAACACAAAGGTCAATCATCGTGTTCACAACAGCTAAAACACCCAATGTAAGTCTGCAAAAGCGTTAGCCGAAGCAAACCTGTATTGAGTTGCCCCTTGTCTACCCAACTCGATTAAATGACTATTACTGCCAACTCCCAATTGCCAAACTTATTTTCTCAAAATCTGGAAAACATAGCTAATCAAACAAATGGCTCGTCACCAGCTCTCGGTGCTGAGTTGGTGTATGTGCAGGATGGATCAGGCCGCTACCTGACGTTTTATTGGCAGCGTAGTGAAGTTCTGGGATTAAACCCTGAGCAAGTAGTCAGCAGCCATGAAGAGGAAATTTTTGCTCCTGTGGATAAGGTAGCTTATTTGGAACGATTGCACCGAATTTTAGCAAATTTGGTGCCAGAAAAGTTTCAATGTTGGTTTCGCTACCAGCAAGAGTTGTATGAGTTGGAATTAGTAATTTGTCCAATCATGCCGCCACTGGGAACTGCCGCTACTACAGTTGTAGTGATGGGGCGGTTATTGCAGGCGACAGTGAATCAACAAGAACACAGTACCACAGCCAAAGCGCCTACACCAATCGAGTTGGCTTTACGTTCGCAACAACATCAAAAACTAGTAACTAAAATTACTAGAAATATTCGGCGAACTTTGGACTTAGACATTATTTGGCAACAAACAGTAGACAGTTTGGGTAAAGCCCTCAAGTTAGAACGTTGCATTATCTGTCCCTATCAGCCCTCTAGCTCCAAAGTGCGTGTCATAGCAGAGTACCATCAGCCAGAACGCAGTTCGATGCTTGGCTTAGAAATAGATGTAGCTTCTGAGCCAGCATTTGCCCAAGCATTAGCCACTTTAGAACCTGTGGTGATGGAGGTATCGCAATATGCACTTTGTCCAAATCAGAAAGTTTTAGTAGTTGCAACCTGCTATCAAGACCAAGCCAATGGTTTGATTGCTGTGGCTGTGCGAGATGAATGTTATCCTCTAACAAAAGCCGAACTAGAATTAGCGAAAGAAGTAGCCGATCAATTAGGAACTGCGATCGCTCATGCTACTTTATATAAAGAATTAGAAGCAGCCCGACAAAAAGCCGAAGAAGCATCACGCCTCAAAAGTGAATTTTTAGCCAATGTTTCCCACGAAATTCGTACTCCCCTCAACGGGATGATTGGCTTTTTAAAGCTGATTCTAGAGGGGATGGCAGACGACCCAGAAGAACAGCACCAGTTTCTCTTAGAAGCTCATCAATCATCCATCCACCTGCTGAATATCATCAATGATATTTTGGATATTGCCAAAATTGAAGCAGGCAAAATGGAATTAGATTGTGCCCCTGTTAAATTAGATGAGCTATTTTGTGGTGTAGAAAGTTTTATGCGTCCCCAAGCAGAAATGAAAAACCTCAGCTTTCGGATGCAAATTCCCACAACCTGCGATGAAATTGTTGTTCAAGGGAATTATCAACGGCTACTCCAAGTCATGCTGAACTTGGTCAACAATGCCATTAAATTTACCCATGAAGGCGGTATAACCATCACATCCGAAATTGTCCAGAAAAAAGTCAAATTCCAAGAACAGCAATTTCCCGGTATGGTTAGAGTCAGGGTAGCCGATACAGGTATTGGTGTTTCTTTAGACAAGCAAGATAAATTATTTCAATTATTTTCTCAAGTAGATGGTTCCCGCACTCGCCAATATGGCGGTACAGGTTTGGGGTTAGCAATATCCCAAAAGCTAATTGAAGCAATGGGTGGTGAAGTACATTTTTACAGTCTGGGTGAAGGGCTAGGTTCAACTGTCACCTTTACCGTACCTTTGTATCATCAACCAGTGATTGTTTCTTCCAGTGACGGTAACATAGATTGTGCTTGTTGATATAGGTTACAGGTTACAGGTTACAGGTTACAGTAAAAATACTAGTACAGGTCGGCGTAAATAAACAGACCACACTGCGACTATGCTCAGTGACCATAAGGAATTGCTAAAAGGCTTGTGGTATCAACATTCTTTCTTTTTACTTTTGCCTTTTTACTTTTGCCTTTTTACTTTTGCCTTATTGTACTAGCCCCTACCTCTTCTTACAAATCTCGATGGATAAACGCCTTGGCATTTGAGCCTGTGTAACTAGCGACAATGTGACCATTACCAGTCATGTGATATTTATAAGTTACCAAGCCTTCTAAACCAACAGGGCCGCGGGGAGGCATTTGTTGGGTACTAATGCCAACTTCTGCGCCAAAACCATAGCGGAAACCATCAGCAAAGCGTGTGGAACAATTATGAAACACGCCAGCAGAATTTACCAAGCCAAAGAAAGTTTCTGCGGTGGCGATATCTTCAGTAATAATTGCGTCGGTGTGGCGAGAACCATATTGGTTAATATGAGCGATCGCATCTTCTAAAGAGTCTACAATTTTAACTGACAAAATTAAATCGCTATATTCGGTTTCCCAATCAATTTCGGTGGCTGGGGCAATATTTGGTAATATTTCTAAGGTACGTTGCTCACCTTTTAATTCCACATTATTTTCTGCTAAAGCTGCGGCAACTTTGGGGAGAAATTCTCCGGCAATGGCTTGATGTACTAATAAAGTTTCAATGGCATTGCAAGCGGCTGCATATTGAATTTTGGCATCAACAGTAATTTCTACGGCTTTGTTAATATCAGCAGCTTGATCAATATAAGCATGACAAATGCCATCAGCATGACCAAGAACAGGAATGCGGGTATTTTCTTGCACAAACCGCACAAAAGAATTAGAACCTCTAGGAATAATTAAATCGACATATTTATCTAATTTTAAAAGTCCTACAGTTTCTTCTCTGGTGGTGAGTAACTGCACCGCATCAGGACTTACAGCAGTTTGAGATAATCCTTGTTTAATGGCTTTGACTATTGCTTCACAAGAACGTACAGCTTCTTTACCACATTTGAGAATTACACCATTACCTGATTTAATCGCCAAAGAAACAATTTGAATGGCGGCTTCGGGACGCGCTTCAAAAATAATGCCTAACACACCCAAAGGACAAGAGATGCGTTTGAGGACTAAGCCAGTATCGAGTTCGCGGTGAATCTGGACTTTACCTATTGGATCAGCCAGTTTACCAACATCTCGGACTCCAGCGATCGCATCTCTTAATTTATGTTCATCTAACTGCAACCGCTTATACAGAGGTTTAGCAATTCCTTCCGCCGCCGCAGCTTGACAGTCAGCTAGATTTGCTTGCAATATTTCCTCTCTGGCTGATTCTAACCCTTGGGCAATCGCAGCGATCGCTTCATTTTTCGCTTCTGTGGACAGAATTGCTAATTTACTTGCAGCCGCGCGAGTTTTTTTCGGCAATGTTAACTAGGGATGATGCAACTTCAACAATGGTCATGAGAAAAAATAACTCTTAATTATGGTAGAAACATATACAGCAGAATCCAGAAGTCAGAAGTCAGAATAGTTTTGCTGCCTAAGTTTGAAAACTAAATTGTGTACTTCATTCACTAAAAATCTGCTGTATTTTCCATCCTATAGCAATCTGATTTCCACTGTTTCCTGTTACCTTTCATCTTGCCCATTGCTGCAAGATATAAGCATAAAAAGCATCTTTATCAACTGTATCCATTGCATAAATCTTCCGCCCACCAGGAACAACTTTCGTCCGTCCTTGACTTAAGCCAGTGGTAATAATTTCCGTTTCCCACTCTCGTAGTTGATAAAATTCTGGGTGTCCTAAATAAGCTGTCGCCAGCACATCCCAAAAATAATAATCTTGGGGAATTACCAGTGCGTAACATTGTCCGGCTAAATCAGAGATGGGATAGTGACGTTGCTTGCCCATTTTGTAGACAATATCTGAGGTGACTGGCACATTGTTAGTTAAATCTAAAGGACACATAATAATTTCAATTTGGGTTTGCCAAACTCGCGCGGCGGAAACTGCATCCCAATAAACATTCCACTCCGCCGAACCATCTTGTCCGGCTTCTAAACTTTTTTCGACATTTCCACCAACGTTCAACGCGCCACCCATCCAGACAATTCTTTGAATTTTGGCTTCAATATCTGGTGCTTTATCTAACGCCACTGCAACTGTCGTTAATGGCCCTGTTACCATCAGTGTTACTGGTGTTGCTGCTTCTTGTAACACCCGCACCATAAAATCTTGTCCAGGTTCGGCAACTAGAGGTGTATTAATAGTATCTTGCTGGTTGAGAATGGGGAGATGGTCAACAATAAACGAATCACGCCGATAAAGCCGAGGAAAAGGATTGATACCGCGTACTGTACTTTCGGCAACTGGGATGTGAGAAAATCCCATCAAATCAATGATTTTACGTGTCGCACTAACAGCAGGTTGAACATAACAATCAGCAGGAGTGACGACAACACCAAGCAATTCTATGTGATCCATCGTCAACAGCAGCATAGTTGCTAGATAATCATCTACACCACCATCGTGATCCATTAATACCAGTTGTTTTGACATATAAGGAGAATAAGAGAATGGATGAATTTATGCAAGCTGCGATCGCCCAAGCTAGACAAGGTAGACAAGAAGGTGGAATTCCCATCGGTTCCGTTCTCGTCAAGGATGGCCAGATTCTTGGTAGAGGACACAATAAGCGCGTCCAAGATGGCGATCCTGTTACCCATGCCGAAATTGATTGTCTCCGTAATGCTGGCAGAATTGGCAGTTACAGAGGTATCACCCTATATTCAACCTTAATGCCGTGTTATTTGTGCGCCGGGGCAGTTGTGCAGTTTGGCATCAAAAAAGTCATCGCCGGTGAATCTCGCACATTTCCTGGCGCAAAAGAATTTATGGTATCTCACGGCGTAGAAGTAATTGATTTAAATTTAGATGAATGCGAACAAATGATGAGTGAATTTATTCAAACCAACCCCGAACTATGGAATGAAGATATTGGGAAATAGTCAATAGTTATCTCCCTCGCCTCCCTTGTCTCTCCTATCTTTAAGGAAAGCCTCAAAAGTCAACTTATCAGGTAACGAAGTTTGTGCGCCGGGTTTTGTGGCTGCTAAAGCACCTGCGGCTGCACCCCAAACAACAGCTTGATGTAAAGACATTCCAGTGTAAAGTGCAGCTGCTAAACCACCATTAAAAGCATCACCCGCCGCCACAGTATCTACAACATTCACAGGAAAAGCTGGTACAAAAAATGTTTCTTCGGCTGTGGCACAAACTACGCCTTTTGCGCCTAATTTGACGATCGCAGATTTTACACCTCTTTGCAAGAATACTATCGCGGCTTTGGTTGCTGACTCTTGGCTATCTACCTTAAAACCAACTAATTGTCCGGCTTCTACTTCATTGGGGGTAATAATATCCACTAAAGGGTAAAGTTCGGCGGGTAAATCAGATTGTGCCGGCGCAGGATCAAGAATTACAGTAATATTTGCATTGCGTCCAGCTTTAGCAGCTGCCACAACCGCACCCAAAGGAATTTCTAATTGTAAAAGTAATGCTTTGGCTGTTGGTAATAAAGGCAATAATCTCTCCACATCTGCTTGATTTACTTCTCCATTTGCACCAGGAACCACCACAATTTGATTTTGTCCAACATCATCAACAATAATTATGGCAACACCAGAACTGACACTTTCATCTCGGAAAATATTCTCAGTTTGCACACCAGCCGTTTGCAAATTATCCAACAGTTCTGCACCAAAACCTTTGCCTCCCACACGTCCCACCATCTGAGTTGGAATTCCCAACCGCGCTAAGGCTACGGCTTGATTTGCACCTTTACCCCCTGGGACTTGAAAAAAGTTTTTTCCCAATAAAGTTTCGCCACTAGTTGGTAAATGGGATGCGGTGGCGACTAAATCTAGATTGATACTGCCGAAAACAATAACACTCATAACGATAATTTTGCTGAGTTAATTGAATGAGATGAATATTACAAACCAGTAAATTTATTGAATTTTTTGAGCTTGATTTTTATAGATATCAAAAATTTAACAACATATCTTGCCAACTTAGTAAAAACTTTACTCACAACAGCAACAGCTTTAAGGTAAATACATATACAAAAACTATACTGGGTAACGGTTAATCACAAAACACAGTAAAAAATTTACAAAACCCAATACAGATTTATGAGTCATTCACAACTGTTTCACAAACTAGCCAATACATTTCGGATTATCCGCTATTGTCAACAGCGTAATATCTCGACTAGCCAAGGTTTAGAAGAAATTTCGACTATTCAGAAAATGATGTCAGTACGCAAAACTAAACGCCGAGAATTTCTCGCAGATATGGGAAAATTCACCCTGATCGGTGGTGCAATGGGTATAAGTACTGGTTATGCTCATCGTACCTTAGCAGCACCATCTTCAACTGATGCCAAAATAGCCATTATTGGTGGTGGGTTAGCAGGTTTAGCTTGTGCTTATGAACTGCAAAAAAAAAGGCATTTTTGCTACTGTTTATGAAGCTAGTCAACGCATTGGTGGACGTTGTTATTCTCTAGAAGGTTTTTTTCCTGGACAAGTTGCAGAAAGAGGTGGCGAGTTCATCGATAATCTGCATAAAACTATGCTGGGATATGTGAAAGAATTTAAGCTAGAAGTAGAAGATTTATCTAAAGAATCTGGAGAAGTTTTTTATTACTTCAATAGTCAACGTTATTCTGAGTCGCTTGTAGTTGAAGAATTTCGAGATTTTGTAGCGGCGATGCAAGCTGATTTACGCAATATTCAAGAACCGACTGCGAATAATTTTACAGAAGTAGAACGCCGCCTTGATTTTACCAATTTGCAAGATTATCTTGATAGTCGTCGGGCGGGAAAGTTAATTAAACAAGTGATTAAATCTGCCTACACTGGTGAATATGGACGAGAAATTTCCGAACAAAGTTGTCTGAGTTTTTTGTTATTTGCCCATGCAGATAAACGCTCAAAATTTCAGCCATTTGGTGTGTTTAGTGATGAGCGATATCATGTCATTGGGGGTAATCAAAAAATTGTTAAAGCTTTAGAAACAAAATTGCAAGGACAAATTAAACCTGGTAAAAAACTTCTAGCCGCGAGAAAAGATAGTTTAGGGAAAATTGAATTATTCTTTGAAAACAGTGCAAGTGAAAAATTTGACGCAGTTGTTTTTGCAATCCCATTCTCAACTTTACGCGCAGTCGATTTAACAGGATTGCACCTTCCTCAATGGAAAATCAGTGCTATTAATAATTTTGTTTACGGCACAAACTCAAAACTAATGGTCGGCTTTAATAGCCGTCCTTGGGTGAATTTTGGTAGTAATGGTACAGCTTATGCTAATCTCCCTTTTATTCAAGGAACTTGGGAGACAAATTATAGCCAAGCAACTAATTTTCGCGGAGTTTTGACAGATTACACTGGTGGTAATTTAGGTGCAAGCCTCAATCCTAAATCTCTTCAGCAAGATACGGCAAATTTTTTGAGTAACTTAAAATTTATCTTTCCAGGTGCAGATATTACAGCCGCCAAAGTTAAAAGCAACCAGTATTTAGCTTATCTGGAAAATTGGTCGTTAAACTCACTCACTCAAGGCAGTTATACTTGTAATCAACCTGGGTATTTTACTAACATTGCTGGTAATGAAGGTACCTCAGTAGATAACATTTATTTTGCTGGTGAACATACTAACTCATTTTATGAGTGGCAAGGTTTTATGGAAGGTGCTGCAATTTCTGGAGTTGTTGCAGCTAAACAAATTTATCAGACTTTTAAATAAGCGATCGCTCCAATTTGATTCCTTACCAACTTACAGCAAGATGTCTAAGCAACATTACTTTGGTTCTAAAAAATACTAGCTTTATACTAAGCACTTAGTAGATAGCACTTGACTCTGTGAAACAGTGACAAAAAAATTGACAGTCAATAGCTAAAGCGGTATACCATATCAAGGTGCAATATACGCAAGTTTTTTTATTCTTATGTCTAGTGTTGAACGCGACGAAACCAGAGAAAATCGCATCGCCACAGAAATCATTGCAGATGCGGAAGATAAAGAAGACCGGGCAATGGGTTGGTATTATTACCTAGAAGAAGCCTTGAATTGTCCGTTTATGGCTAAATGGGCGAAAAAATCCCGCAAAACCTCGGCAATAGAGGAAAAAACTGTTGAGGTGCTGGGAATGGCCCCTGATGATGAATGTTTAAAAGATATGTATGTGGAAGTAGCTGACCTTAATGGTAAGGAAGATGATGTCTATTCGGCAAAATTATCAGACATCAAGCCTATTGATGCCGATGATAACACTGAGCAAGCGATCGCAGATTGGCACTATTGGCTGGCTAGAGGCTACAAATTTTAGAATATCGCTATGTAGCTCCTTAATTATCTGATAAATAGCGAATAATTCGACAGGGGTTTCCAGCCGCGACGACATTTGCAGGTATATCTTTCACCACTACACTACCAGCACCAATTGTTGTGTTGTCGCCAATTGTTACCCCTGGACAAATAATCGCATTTCCACCTATCCAAACATTGTTACCGATTTTTACTGGTGCAGCTAATTCTTGACCCGTCAGCCGAATTTCTGGTTCTACGGGATGATATGCAGCGTAAATCTGCACATAGGGCGCACACAAAACATTATTACCAATTTCAACTATATTGCAGTCTAAAATTACACAGCCGTAATTCATATATAATTTATGTCCAGCATAAATATTACTGCCATAATCGCAATGAAATGGTGGCACAATGGTAGTTTTTTCTCCTACCTTGGCAAATAATTCTTGTAGTATTTGTTGTCTTTGCTCTTGCTGTTCAGAAATAGTACTGTTATACCTTTGTAAAAGCAGACTTGCTCGTCTATTCTCCGCAACTAATTCTGGATCTTCTGCTAGATATAGCTCGCCAGCTAACATTTTTTTGTTTTTCGGTTTTTTTTCATAGATTTTTATTTGATAAAATAAATTAAGAATTGAGATTCCCCCAATTAAATTAAAATAATTTTTGATGTTAAATGTGAAGCAAATAAGTTTTCAAACATTTATAATTTATATTTTTAATATCAAATTTGTCTAGACTTAATGAACTGAGCAAAAATACTAAAAAGAATTCGGAGGAATATGCCTTTTCGGATTTTAAGCTTGGATGGTGGCGGCATTAGGGGAATTATGGCTGCAACAATGTTGAAGGCAATTGAGCAGCAAATTAATAAACCTTTACACGAGTATTTTAACTTAATCGCAGGCACTTCTACAGGGTCAATTTTAGCAGCAGCGATCGCCACAGGTAAAAAAAGTCAAACTATCATTGATTTGTATCAACAAAAAAGCTCAAGAATCTTTCCTTACACAAGTCTTTTTTCTGCCCAGAGGATTCCACTCATCCTGAAATATGGTTTATCTGCACCTAAGTTTTCTGATAGTGGTTTAATTCAAGTTCTCAAAGAAAGCTTAGGTGAAACAAAATTATTTGATGTTAAAGAGCCAAAGTTATTAATTACTTCTTATGACACCATTTCTAGAGAGCCAATAATATTTAAAAGTTGGCGAAAAGATAAGGATTATGATAATGTGCCTTTATGGGAACTCTGCGTTTGTTCTGCCTCTGCTCCTACTTATTTTCCTGCCCATAAATTAGATAGAATAATCAGAGGCCCAGTGGTACAAGCTACAGCAAATAGTGTTTTTATAGATGGTGCTGCTGCCCATTCAGAAAATATTTATAACAATACCCAAATCACCATTACGGATGGTGTAGGCAAAGGTCAAACTCGCACTATCACAAAATATAAAGGTTATACAAGAGAAGCCTTGTTAGATTCTCCTTGGGAAACCGTACCAGATAATACGGCTAGCTATTCTATTAAATGTATCTATTCAGCCATTGATGGTGGTGTAGCAGCCAATAACCCATCAGCTTGTGCTGTAGCGGAAGCTTTAAGATTAGGCAATAGACTAGAAGATATTACCATTCTTTCGATAGGTACAGGCGATCGCACACGCATCATCCCATTTAAAAAAGCTGAGGGTTGGGGTTTGTTACAATGGGCGCAGCCAATCATTGGTATATTATTTGATGCTTCATCTAGTGTGCATGAGTACATTACAGAACAAGTAGTTCTAGATAACCAAATTTTACGCTTGCAGTTTAAGCTAGACCGAGAACTAACTGGTAAGCCATTGAGTGATGATATTGATGATGTGAGTGCTGAAAATCTGGATAATTTAGTCAACGCCGCCAATGCGTATCTTCAGCAGCCATCAATACAAACTAAATTGCAGGCATTTTTAAGCATTAACTAAGAATGTTATTGCCAATGTTTGGGATATTCAAGGTAGTCTGGCAGAATAGTGGTGCGATCGCCAAATGCCATTTCAATCTGATATATTTCTAGATTTTGAACTCCTGTTAAATCCGCTCCTTGAAGTTTCGCGTATACGAGAGATGTCCTTTGCAGGTTAGCTGTGCGGAGGTCTGCATTTTTCAAGTTTGCTTCATAAAGGTCTGCATTTTGCATATCGGCCCTTTGGAGATTTGCTCCTTGTAGATTAGTATTCCTGAGTTGAGCTTCTTGTAAGTTAATATCAGAAAGATTGGCCAATAATAGATTCGCTTTATTGAGAATTATTCTTTGCATATTGGCTCTAGAAAGGTTCGCCTCTTGTAGTTCTGCTTTTTCCAGTTCTGCTCCGTGGAGGTCTGCTCCTTGTAGGTTACTTCTAGAAAAATATGTATATTTCAAGTTTGCTTCAAAGAGGACAGCATCTTGTAAATTCGCTTCACAGAAGTATGTATATTGCAAGTCAGCATTAATAAAGATTGCGCCTTGCAATTTGGCATGATTAAAGCATGAAATTTGAAGTTTAGCTCCGGAAAAATCAACTTCTTGCCAATTAGATTTAGTGAGATTAGCTCCTCGGATATCTATATTATTTAAATCAAGCTTTTGTTTTTTTGAATCATTATCACAATTACGCCTTCCAATAATAGTCAGTGCTGCTTGAATATCCGTACGAATTTTTTTGTATTTGTCGTGTATTTTCAGTGTTTTGATTATTCATCCAATAAGTTACTAACTGCTGTGTATTATCTATATTCTCCTCTTCCAGTTTTCTAGGCGCATTCTCTCTTACAAAAGCCGTCAGAACTTCCATTATTGTCCAGTGGTCTTTTGCAGAATCTTTAGCAATTCTTTCTAACGTATAAATTGCACCTAACCGCACTTCAATTTTTTCGCTTCCAAGCTGTTCAATGGCTTTCGCAAAACGTTCTGTAATTTGTTTATCTTGTGCAGCTTCAGCATTTTTTTAAGGCAGCTTTGGCACTTTCATTAGCAGCCATAGCACTTTTGTCCATAGCTTCCCAACGTTTAGCTGCATAGTAAGCATTTATTAATACTGCCAATCCACCAAATATCGTTCCAATAGTTGTTAGAACTTTAGCTCCATAATCTATTCTATTGGAGGCTTCCAAACCCTTAGCATTAAAAAATGCAAAGTCAGAAAATAAAAATAACCAAACAACACCCATTACAGTCAGGATGAATATAAATGCTAGAATTATTAGCCAGTACTTAAGGGTGTCTGTATTGTTTTCAGACATAGATAATTCAATATTTTGGCGCTGCTGATGATATTAGCAAAAGCTCACGCAAAGCCGCAAAATACAGCCTCGGAATAAATTCCGAGTCTCATAGCGCAAGTCCTCTAAAAAGGACTCGATGAAAAATACAGTCCACTTGAGTGGACTTTGGCTATTAGCCTGGAACTTTAGTTCTAGGCGGGATATGGTTTCAACAGAAAAATTTTCAACTAAAAAACTTTTCCACGCAACGGATGAATATTTCCACACCCATTGGTAAGACTGTTTCATCAAAGTCAAATCGCGGATGATGATGAGGATAAGCTAAATCTTTTTCTGGATTAGCAGAACCAAGGAAGAAGTAACAGCCGGGAACTTCTTGTAAGAAGAAAGACATATCTTCGCCGCCCATTGTTTGGCATTCTGGCACAATTCCGACAGGCGTTTCTACCACTTCTTCAGCAATCGCTCGCACTAATTCTGCAATCCCCGCATCGTTAATGACTGGGGGATACAAACTCCAATATTCTAAGTCATAGTTTGCGCCATGACTCTGACAAATTCCGGCAATGATTTGCTCGATGCGCTGTTTAAAAAAGCCTGCAAATTCGGGGTTAAAATACCGCACTGTGCCTTTCATATTTGCAGTATCAGCAATGACATTATGTGCTGTACCTGCGTGCAGTGCGCCGACAGTCACCACTGCGGAATCGATGGGGTTAACATTTCTGGCGACAATGGTTTGTAGGGCGTTGACAATCTGCGCTGCAACGACAATCGAATCAACTGTTTGATGGGGAATTGCACCATGTCCACCTTTGCCTAAAATTGTGCAGTTGAATAACTCCACCGCCGCCATCAACGCACCAGCACGAACACCGACAGTTCCCAAGGGGAGATTATTCCACAGGTGTAAACCAATAATGGCATCGACATCAGGGTTTTTTAGTACTCCAGCCGCAATCATGGGTTCTGCACCTCCCGGCCCTTCTTCGGCTGGCTGGAAGATGATTTTCACAGTCCCCGCAAAGTCTTCTCGATGCTGCTGGAGATAGTATGCTGTACCTAGTGCGATCGCTGTATGTCCATCATGTCCACAAGCGTGCATAATGCCATCATGCTGCGATCGATAGGGTACTTCGTTCAATTCTTGAATGGGCAAAGCGTCCATATCTGCCCGAATTGCTAGTACTTTCTCAGTGCTGAGTTTAGTACCTTTAATGGTGGCGACAATACCAGTCTTCGCAATACCAGTTTGATGTTCAATTCCCCACGCTTCCAACTTACTAGCAACAAACTCAGCCGTTAGTTTTTCTTGAAAGCCTAATTCTGGTTGTTGATGTAGTCGCCGCCGCCACTCTACTAATTGTGGTTGCAATGTGCGAATAGAAAGTCGCACACGGGATAAATCAACAGAATAGGAACTGGGGAATGTGGAAACCATTGTGACAACAAACTGCTAGAAGACGGCTGAGGTTTGGTTATGTTCTCAGTTTAATATTTCCTTAAAGATTTAGTGCTTCTAAATCTAAATTAGATGCTGCTTGGGCAAGTTGATCTAAATTTGTTGGGTTATCAAAATAAGGTAAGCAACCCAAAACCGGGATGTGTGTAAATGATTCAATGACTTCTTTTGGTGTCCAGTCGGTAATCTCTGCATCAGTACGCGGTTGAATGCAGTTCAGTACAATACCTATGAGATTCACCCGTGACTGTCTAGCTAAAGCCACATTCGCCACAGCTTGAGATATTGCGCCTAACCTAACAGGGACGACTAAGACTGTAGGTAAACGCCATTCGCCAGCAATATCAGCCACCGTCAACTCGTTAGTGACTGGTGAACCCAACCCACCAGCAGATTCTACCAAGAGAAATTCATAGCGCGATCGCAACTCACACAATGTTTTCCACACCGCAGCTAAATCAACTGGGCGATTTTCTCTAGCGGCGGCGATGGGTGGTGCTAAAGGCGCTTGAAAATACAAAGGCGTAATTTCTTCCGGGGATTGTTCTAGTTTAAACAGATTTTGATACCACTCGCGATCGCCAATTCCCGATTGTATTGGCTTCATAATTCCCCAGTGACGCTGCGGATAATATTTTTGCCAATAAGCGGCTAATGCTGTCGTTAAAACAGTTTTACCAGCTTCAGTGTCAGTTCCAGTAATTAATAGTGTGTTCAACAATCTGCTTTCAAAATATCTAATCTAGTCAAGAGCATTATAGATGAGGAAATTTTGCAAGGGAATCTCAACCAGAGAAACTTCCCTCCTAGCTTGAAAGTGCTGAGTGCTGAGTGCTGAGTAAAAATGTTAGTCCCACTTCCATGCTTGGCGATGAAACAAGTTTCATCGGGACTACCTTCGTCCTCCTGCCTTCTGCCTCCATCAAGGAGTATTTGGTAATTCAGGCGTTGGTTGAGGTGTACCATCTACAGCCGGGTTATTGTTACTGTCTGTAGGAATGGTGGGTGTGGGTGTAAACGCTGGCGGAAATGTTGGTGTGAGCGTTGGCGTTGGTGTTGGTGTTGGTGTGGGCGTTAGGGTTGGTGTTGGTGTCTGTGTTGCTGTTGGCGTTGGCTGGAGTGGATTTTCTAACGCCACCCTGAGATTATAATCACTTTCACTAACTCCAGAATCTAGTGTTAACTGGACAGTATATCTACCATTTCTTGGCAATATTCCCGTATAAGAATTCACTTGTTGGGCGCTACTGTCAAGCACTTGGCGATTCGGAGCTAAAACAGTCAAAGTAATTCCTGTACCTTGTTCTAATACCGTAGTTAATTTTGCTCCAGCTTGCCCAAAAAATGTATATTCCATCACTTGACCAGCTTTCAGCGAATTTTCGACTGTCGCGGTGTTTGATGCGTCCAATCTCAGGCGCTTACTAGTAACAGTTGGTTCTGTATTAGTGGGTGTCGCTGTTCCGAATGGTGTACCGCCAGAAATCACAGGTGAAGGAAAAGTCTGGGGTGCAGGCGGTGTTGTTTCTGGCTGTGTATTAGACTGACTGCGGATTGAACTCACCAACGCCCAAGAACCCACACCCGCTAAAATAACTACCGCACTCCCAATTGCACCCAAAGCTAACGGGTTATCTAACACCGAGTTAGCACGGCTAGGGGGAATTGCTGGGTCTGGTCGATTAGATGGCTGCGGTGGAATTGCATCGGGACGACGACCGACAGCAATTGTTTGCACATTTGTTACTTCTGGCGATGTGGCTACACCGGGTTGTTCAACAAATTGTAATGCTTGAACTACCTCGGTCGCACTTTGATAGCGATCGCTAGGACTAGGGTGTAACATCCGATTAATTACCTGAGCAAATTGCGGACTGACTCTCACCAATCTTTGCCAAGTCCAGGTAAGTTGAGTTTCATCAAACAACTCAGATGGTTCTTTACCTGTTAGTAAAACTATCGCTGTCACCGCTAACGCATATAAATCACTGCTGGGGTAGGCGCGTCCAGTTTGCATTTGTTCGCTAGGCGAGTAACCTAATTTACCCACACTAGTAACATTGATATTAGTATCAGCCGTTTGCAAGCGTGTTGCAATTTCTTTGACGACACCAAAATCAATTAATACTGGCAAGCGATCGCTATCGCGGAAAATAATATTTTCCGGAGAAATATCACGGTGGATAATGCCGCGACCATGAATGTGGTCTAATACAGGTAAGAGCGATCGCATCAACTGTAATACATCTGCTTCACTGAAAGTTTGACCTACAGATTGTTTCTCAGTTAGTAAAGCTCGATAAGTTTTACCTGCAACATAATCTTCCACCAAAAATAAACGGTGGTCTTGCTCAAATCTTTCCCGGAATTTTGGTACTTGTGGGTGTTCAATCTGATATAAAATCGTAGCTTCCCGTTGAAAAAGTTCTTGGGCTTTTTCCCAAGCACCAGCCCCAGCTGCGATCGGAATTAATTCTTTAATCGCACACAATTCATTAAAGCGACGCTGATCTTCGGCTAAATAAGTTCTACCAAATCCTCCTTGTCCCAGGATTTGAATGATCCGATAACGGTTTTGTAAGACAGTACCAATTGAAATTGGGGGTTGCATAAATAAATTCAAATTTAATCATAACTAATAAGACCGCCCTTACAAAGCTGAGTCTGGAGGACACAATACATAAAATTGACTCAAAATTCTGCTTTGTGGGATAGTGTCAGGGTTTGAGGATTCTGCACCTTCCACCCCTAAATTTTTTACCCTCATACACATCAAATTGTTAACCCATCACTCCTACCTTGGATTTTTCATTTTCATACGTCAGTTACACGACAAATACCTGCGGCGATATTCTACCCTAAGAAAAGCAATAATCCCATTCAGATTTCCAATTGATTACCAAAACCACAGAAAAAATTGCCCAAATTGCAACAGAGAAATCATCAACTCCCCTTGATGCTGCTTCGGACTAACATCCCAAAAGCAAAATCCGGGTTTTTTAGTTTTCCGGCTAATTTTCCAGATTTGAAAATTTTTGTCCAATTTATAATCCAAAAATTGAGTTTGTCAGTTTATAATTTTGTAGCTGGTATCATAAAATATTCTTCTACCCCAGAAGAATTTAATTTTGGGTATTTCTACTGTCTGAGTTCCAGTTCTACTTCATTTAAGCTGAAAAGAGTTGGTCTCAGTAATCAATACAGTTGGTAGAATCATTACTCTGCCAGACTAATCTAGAGGAAATTTGAGTTGTTGAGAACAACTCAACAAAGGGGCTAACTAACACACTATATGTCAGTTACGAATTCGATGGTTTGTTTACCACTAAAAACTGAAAAATGGATTGATGGTAGCTCTATTGAGAAATGTTTAAAGTTTGTATGAAAGCTTAAATAAAGCTCACAGATGTTTATTTAGCCTATTCCGGTTAAATCTGGTAAATATCTAAATGATAATCTCGCCATGAATGCACTTCGAGGATCTGCTGTGCTCAGTTCTGCCGCTTTTAAGGTGCAGCCAGCTGCAACAGGACTAACCGACAACCATCGCCTGCGGCTATTTTCTGGCTCTGCCAATATACAATTGTCTCAAGAAGTCGCTCGTTACCTGGGGATGGACTTGGGGCCAATGATTCGCAAACGGTTTGCGGATGGAGAACTTTATGTTCAAATCCAAGAATCAATCCGGGGTTGTGATGTCTATTTAATCCAGCCATCTTGTCAACCAGTTAATGATCACTTAATGGAATTACTGATTATGATTGATGCCTGTCGTCGGGCTTCAGCCAGACAGGTAACAGCAGTTCTTCCATATTATGGTTACGCTCGCGCCGATCGCAAAACCGCAGGACGAGAGTCAATCACAGCCAAACTGGTTGCTAACCTGATTACCCAAGCAGGTGCAGATCGTGTCCTGGCAATGGATCTGCACGCCGCCCAAATTCAAGGTTACTTCGATATACCCTTTGATCATGTTTACGGTTCGCCAGTCATACTCGATTATCTGACCAGCAAACAACTGCATGATCTGGTAGTTGTTTCTCCTGATGTCGGTGGTGTAGCACGGGCGAGAGCATTTGCCAAAAAACTCAATGATGCTCCTCTTGCCATTATTGACAAACGCCGTCAAGCTCATAATGTAGCGGAAGTCTTGAACGTCATCGGCGATGTCAAAGGCAAAACAGCCGTGTTGGTAGACGATATGATTGACACAGGCGGCACCATTGCCGAAGGCGCGAGATTGCTGCGTGAAGAAGGAGCGCGTCAGGTATATGCCTGTGCTACTCATGCAGTTTTCTCCCCCCCAGCAATTGAACGGTTATCAAGCGGCTTGTTTGAAGAAGTCATCGTCACAAACACGATACCCCTCCCCGAAGACAAACGCTTTCCGCAATTAGTAGTGCTTTCCGTGGCAAATCTTTTAGGAGAAACCATCTGGCGGATTCACGAAGATACCTCTGTAAGTAGTATGTTCCGTTAGCCAAAAAAAGACTGTTATTCAAGTTACAGTCTGGCGTAAATAAACATTAAATTTTGAAGTATGAAGCCAAGAAATTTTTCTCCTTCGTGCTTCAATTTTATTTTTATGGCATTTTACAAACCGCTCTAGGCAAATATTTCACAGAGGAAAAGCCTAAAATTGAAGTGTTCACCCAGCTTGGCATAGCATCTTTATGAACAGCGAAAAAGTAACAGTGCAGCCTTGGTACACTGTCACTGATGAAGAACTAATGCTGATGAGTTCGCAAAATCCAGAACTGCGGTTTGAACGTAACGCTGATGGAACTTTAGAAACTATGCCACCAACTGGGGGAATTTCGGGAAATAGAGAGGCGAAAGCGGTTGCTTATTTACTGGCTTGGGTAGAAAGTCAAGATTTAGGGGAAGTGTTTGGGCCAAGCACAGGTTTTAAATTAGCAAATACAGCTGTGAAATCACCTGATGCTGCTTTCGTTGCGAAAGGACGCTTACCGGAGAATTGGGATCAGCAAGAAGATGCGTTTATTAACCTAGCACCAGACTTTGTCATCGAAATTCGTTCTAAAAATGACAGCCTGCCAAAACTCAAAGCGAAGATGGCAGAATATATAGCCAATGGTGTGCAGTTAGGCTGGTTAATTGACCGGCAAAATCAGCAAGCTTTTGTTTATCGTCGTGATGGTTCCATTACCCAGTACCCAGCGACAGCAATTTTAAATGGTGAAGATGTTGTCCCAGGATTTACCCTAGCTTTGGCAAAATTATTGTGATTACATGGTTTGGAATTGGACAGAGAGTAATCTGATGTCGCTATCAACTCAAATATTTTCCAACATTTCCCTAGAAGAATTTCTCAACTTACCAGAAACTAAACCAGCTAGTGAATATATTGACGGACGCATCTACCAAAAACCTATGCCCCAAGGAAAACATAGTATTCTGCAAACTCGGTTATCAACTAAATATTAATCAGGTTGGTGAGACTCAACAAAAAGCTTTAGCCTTAACCGAATTACGTTGCACATTTGGGGAACGTTCCTTAGTTCCAGACATTGCTGTTTTTGAATGGTCACGCGTCCCAACCGATGAAGCCGGAGAAATTGCCAATAAATTTGAAAGCTACCCAGATTGGACTATTGAAATCCTATCACTTGATCAATCCCCTAACAGAGTAATTAATAAAATTATTTTCTGTATTAACCACGAGACTAAATTAGGTTGGTTTATTGACCCTAATGATAAATCAGTGATGGTATTTCAACCGAACAAATTGCCAGAAGTGAAATATGATGCGGATATTTTACCTGTCCTGGATGTGTTAGGTGATTGGCAGGTACAAGCAGCAGATATTTTTAGTTTTTTAAAAGTGAAATAATTTAGGCGATCGCATATATGCTGATTTACTCAATTCCCATAATAGTTCCAAATGAAACCGAGTTTAAAACACTACGCTGATTACTTGCGGATGGCTTTTGAGTTAAATCTTTGTTCTCTCGCAGAAATCATTGACTGGGCAGATAAACTAATTACAGACAATGAACATCCTGGAAATTGGATGATTGAGCTATCAACAAGTGCAGGTAAACATCCATTAGATGTGATTAGCCTGCTGTATTTGATTCCAGGCGAACCAGATTTAGACATATCCTTGAAATTGTTAATTGCTAAATTGGGTCAAATTTATCCCATACTTTTGCCTGATAATGGTCGTTTTGCCAAACCTGAACACAGTAAATTATTGCGATCGCTCTATCACTTAATTTTTGATCATAGCTCTTGTGACAAACTAAGAGGTGCTATTTATCAGATTGATCTGGATCTTGACTATGTGGAGCAAGGTTATGGAGACTGGTCAGTGATTCAGCAGGACTATGGAGAATTACTCGCAACTAGTTGTGATTATCAACAATGAGTTGGTTTCTCATAACATAAAATACTGACATAAATAAATACAAAAACCATATTTTTAGACAACACAATCTCAAGACTCACAGTAACCTCATCTCAGAGATTACACTTAAACAAGCGTGAATTATTTATAAATTTTTAGCTTATATTTTAAACTTGCTAAATTTTTCTTCAGCACTATCTATAAAATGCCTTGTAATTGTGTCAATTACGCTAGAATTGTTAAAGGTTCTTTACAGAGTTTGCAGAACACCCCCAATTCTGTTAAAACAGCCTAGCACACTTAAATTTAAGTCTAAAAACCTCTCTAGAGTTCAAAGTAAGCTTCTATGACGCTCCCAATTCGTAACGTCGCCATTATCGCCCACGTAGACCACGGCAAAACCACCTTGGTTGATGCACTCCTGAGACAGTCCGGCATTTTCCGAGAAGGTGAAGACGTTCCGGATTGCGTTATGGACTCCAATGACCTAGAACGGGAACGTGGAATTACGATTCTGGCTAAGAATACAGCCGTTCGCTACAAAGATACACTCATCAATATTATTGATACTCCCGGACACGCTGACTTCGGTGGCGAAGTTGAACGGGTACTGGGTATGGTTGATGGTTGCATCCTGATTGTTGATGCTAACGAAGGCCCTATGCCACAAACACGTTTTGTGTTGAAAAAGGCATTGGAAAAAGGACTACGCCCAATTGTTGTAGTTAACAAAATCGATCGCCCCCAAGCAGAACCCCACGGTGCAATTGATAAAGTATTGGATCTGTTCTTGGAATTAGGCGCAGATGATGACCAGTGCGACTTCCCTTATCTATTCGCTTCTGGTTTATCTGGTTATGCAAAAGAAACCTTGGAAGAAGAACCCAAGGATATGCAGCCATTATTTGATGCTATCTTGCGTCACGTTCCACCACCAGTAGGCGATGCAACCAAGCCTCTGCAATTGCAAGTCACAACCCTAGATTATTCTGAATATCTGGGACGGATTGTGATTGGCAGAATCCACAACGGTACAATTCGTGGTGGTCAGCAAGCAGCGTTAGTTACAGAAACAGGCGCAATTGTTAAAGCAAAAATTAGCAAGTTGCTAGGTTTTGAAGGCTTGAAGCGGGTGGAATTAGAAGAAGCTTCCGCAGGACATATTGTGGCGGTTGCTGGTTTTGCTGATGCAAACATCGGGGAAACAATTACCGACCCCAACGAACCCCAAGCATTACCACTAATTAAAGTCGATGAACCCACCTTACAGATGACCTTCTGGGTGAACGATTCACCTTTTGCTGGTCAAGAAGGTAAGTTGGTAACATCAAGACAAGTACGCGATCGCCTGTTCCGCGAACTAGAAACCAACGTTGCATTACGTGTGGAAGAAACCGACTCTCCCGATAAATTCCTGGTTTCCGGTCGTGGTGAATTGCACTTGGGTATCTTAATCGAAACCATGCGCCGTGAAGGTTATGAGTTCCAAGTATCTCAGCCACAAGTAATTTACCGCGAAGTTAACGGTCAACCTTGCGAACCTTATGAATTGTTGGTGTTAGACGTTCCTTCTGATGCAGTTGGTAGCTGTATTGAACGTCTGGGACAACGCAAAGGCGAAATGCAAGATATGCAACCCGGTGTTAGCAACCGTACCCAACTGGAGTTCGTCATTCCCGCCCGTGGTTTGATTGGTTTCCGTGGTGAATTCATGCGGATGACCCGTGGTGAAGGCATCATGAACCACAGTTTCTTAGATTATCGTCCTATCTGTGGTGAAATTGAAGCCCGTAACAAAGGCGTGTTGATTGCTTTTGAAGAAGGCGTTTCCACCTTCTACGCTATGAAGAACGCCGAAGATAGAGGCTCATTCTTTATCACTCCTGGTACTAAAGTCTATAAGGGCATGATTGTCGGTGAACACAACCGTCCCCAAGACTTAGACCTGAATGTCTGCAAAACCAAGCAGCTAACCAACCACCGTGCTGCGGGTGGTGATGAACTAGTTCAATTGCAAGCACCAATCGACATGAGTTTAGAGCGTGCATTGGAGTACATCGGCCCCGATGAGTTGGTGGAAGTTACACCCCAATCTATTCGCCTACGGAAGATGGCGAAGAAATTAGCGAAACGGTAAGAAAATTGATCTAATGGATTCAAAAAGCCCGCATGAGCGGGCTTTTCTATTTATTGCTTTCTTGAGTAGCAAGACACTATTCAAAAAAATCAAGATAATCTTAATCATGGCTTGACTAAACTTGAAGCTATACTGATTAGCTATAGTTTTTTCACTAAGAAAAATGGCCAATAAAGCGGGACGCGGACGCATCCGTGTATTTTTTGCAGAGGTTGAGGGTGACGACGCAACTATTCAGGAAGGTTTACAAGCAATAAATGTAGCAGCTAACAAAATTTTTCAGTCTCCTGCAAAAACCATAAAAATTTTATCGTCCTCTACACTTCCTATTGATGAAGATGAGCTTCTTGAAGAGGTTGATTCAGAAGATGAAGAAGAAGATGTAAGTGTCCCTGTTTCTGGAAACTCGAAACAAAAGCAGAGTTCCTATAAACCACCAACAATGACAATTGTTAAGGAGCTAAATTTACGGCCACAAGGCAAACTATCGTGGCGAGACTTCTATGCACAGAAACAGCCGACTACTCAAGAACATATAATTACTGTAGCTGTGTACTACTTAAAACGCATTCTAGAAATCGATAAACTAACTCCACAGCATGTTTTTACTTGCTTTAAAGATGCAAATATTCGCACACCCAAGAATATACCTCAAGCTATGCGGGATATTGCCAAGCGAAAAGGATGGCTTGATACTTCAGAGCGAGGTCATGTCAAAATTACGAATCATGGTGAAAACTTCGTAGAACATGACTTACCCCTATCTCAAGGATCAACCAAGAAGTAAGCTATAAATGGAATTAGAGGAATTTTGTATTCGATTAAATCAGATTAATCTGTCAAATGCTGAACGAGCATTAGCAATTTTATGGCTGTATGATTGTGAAACACCAAATGTGCAGATGACAGCTAACCAATTGGCTCGAACTATTTATAAAACTGGGCTGGGAAATCCTAATCCAAGCAAGCTTGGGGATCTGATTGCACAAACTAAACTTGCTTTAAAAGGCAAGTCAGGTTTTCATCTTAAGCCAACAGCGAGAAATATGATCAAAGATTGGCTTAAACCAATATTTGAAGGTTCTTTAGCTGATGTTGATTTAGAACACGGGTACTTACCTGAAGCAATATGGAAAAATACGAGAGGCTATGTAGAGAAAATTGCGCTCCAGGTGAACGGATGCTTTCAATATGGTTTTTATGACGGTGCATCCGTCCTTCTTCGTAGATTAGTTGAAACACTTTTAATCGAGTGTTATGAACATGAAAATGTTCAAGTACGTATTAGTGATTCCGATGGGAATTATTTTATGCTGTCAAAGATCATTGCGGATGCTGTCGATAAAAATGGACTGTCTTTAGGTCGTGAAACAAAGAATGTTTTACATGATTTGAAAGCAATAGGTGATCGAGCAGCACATAACAGGCGATACAATGCTGTCCGTGCTGACTTAGAAAGAATTCAATTAGGAGTTAGATTGGTAGTAGATGAATTAATTCAATTAGCAGAGTTGAGACGATAGGAGAAATAGTATGTTTCTATAGATAGAAACACTACTTGACAGCAAAAAGAACAAAAGTTTTTGGCAGGTGTGGAGATAGAAAGCAATCACTCTTGCCATAAACTGATTAAAATCAAGGCAAATAATTGTCATCCAATAATTGTGCAAGGGTGTAAGGGCATTTTTCGGGAAAAATCGTTAAACTAGTTTTAACTTGGACAAAATCAACTGCACTTTGATAAATATTTTCTAAATCATCCTGTAATTTATTACTTAAATTAGTTGTTAGATGATTATTTAAGTCATATCTAAAAGTTTTAATTTCTCCAAGCCAATGACGATAATTTCTCTCATATTCAGTTTGCCAATATTGCAGTAATAATATATGAATAATAATTTGCCGTAACAGACTTTTGACTTTGGCTAAATCTCTTTTGCCCAAGCTAATTAATTCCTCAATTAAATTTTCTACATCTAGTTGGTCAAACTGTTTTTGTTTTAATAATTTAATAGTTTCTTCTAGCCATACACTATCATCTGTTTCATAAAGTTGTTTTAAGTTGGTAGTAATTGTCATACTTTCACCTTCTACTAACTATTCATAATTTAATCTTACAGAATCAAAAAGTTATGGATGTACCCCATTAAAATAGAAATAAATTGTTAAGTTATTTACACACAAGCTAAGAATGATATCTCTTTAGAAGAAATTATTACAGAAAGCGATCGCTCATAACTGCTCCGAGCGTCAGCATATACTCAAAAGTAAACAGTAGCTGACATTTTCATACTGTTGGAATAGGCGATCGCTAATTAGCAGGTCACAAACCACAATGCAGGCAAGCTGTATGCCAAACCACTGAACAACGCATCGTCCATAATGGTAAGCATAGCAGCATAATGCTGTGTAACTTAGCTACAAGGAGCAAAAAATATGTTGCTGGAGTTAAAACGTATCTATGTACCGCCAGGACAAAGGGTGTTATTGCAAGATGTCACTTGGCAAGAATTAGAAACAATTATTGAAGAGTTAGGCGAACATCGTGCAGCGCGAATTGCTTATGATCAGGGAATATTAGAAATTATGGCTCCATTGCCAGAACATGAAGACAATAAAGAAATTATCAGTGATTTAGTCAAAGCACTTTTAGAAGAGCTAGATATTGAATTTAGATGTCTGGGTTCTACTACCTTCAAAAATGAATTTATGGCTCAAGGTATAGAACCCGACCAATGTTTTTATATTAAAAATGAAGCTGCAATTCGTGGTAAAAAGCGGATAGATTTAACAGTTGATCCACCTCCTGACTTGGCTTTGGAAATTGATATTACTTCCCGTACCCATCCTGATATTTATCAGGCTTTAAAAGTGCCAGAGTTGTGGCGTTTTGAAAAAGGCACGTTGAAAATTAACGTTTTACAAGATGGGAATTATGTAGAGTCTAAATCAAGTTTAAGTTTTCCCGATTTACCATTGATTGAACTGATTCCTCAATATCTGGAACAAAGTAAAATCTTAGGTAGAAATGCAACACTGAAGGCGTTTCGGAGTTGGATAAGAGAATATTTATCTAAGTAGCGATCGCTTTTTTGAGATAACAGGACTTACGCAAAAAAATTGTAGGCTACTCTAAAGCCTGAGTTTTTCGTTTCTTGGCGTTAGGCTCTGTTCCTTAAACATACAATTTAGAGCGATCGCTATCCCACGCACTTAGCAATTTTATTTTTCTGAATTAGAATTTTCTCTTTTTTCCCTGACATTACGTAACTTTTGAATTAGTTCAGGATCAGGTTCTTGAGAAGAAGATAATTGATTTCTATTAGTTATAGATGTTGATGGTGTTGGCTTAAGGTTATCAGCTGCTGGTGTAATCAATGGTTTAGCCGTTACTTCTGGATTAGGCTTGAGTTGGCTGCTATTACCTGCGGGAATAATTATTGGCTGACTACCTGTTGCTGGTTGAGTGGTAACTGATGGTGTCTGTTGTGAACTATCTCCAGCAGTTTTGCTACCATCTTGGAAACGTAGGTTAAATGGATAACGGCTAATTGTTTTCTCACCCTTTAAAGACTTGGCATTAAAATATTGTCTGGCTTTTAATTGCAGTGCTGGAGAAAGCAATTTATCTTGGAATTTGATATCCAATACTTTGCCATCAGGATCTACTACTAAAACCCCTAAGACTGTACCTTCGACACCTGCTTTACTCACAGCAACTGTATCCCGAATCACTGGTTTTTCTTCTGAATTAGGGTATTGCTGTTGCAGTGCTTTTCGCAGTTCTTCGTAAGACTGAACTTGGGCTATTAGTGTTTGATTGGGAGCTTTTGTCTGTAAGCTGGGTGTGTTGATTGGTTTTAAATTGGGGAGACTTGCTGTTGACGTTGTATTCTCACCAGTCTTGGGAGTTTGATTGATGACAGTTCTCGAAGTTGGGTTGGGATTAGTCGCTACATTATTCTCAGGCTCAGGCTGTACAGGTTGGGGAGTAACTTTGTTATTTGCAGTTGTCACACTTGAGCTATAGGCCGGATTTGGAATTGGGCTATTTAGTATTTCCGGCGGTATTTGTGCTGGAGGTAAATCTGGTAATTTGTCTACTGGAAGCGGTTGCGATTTTTCTGGAATGACTGGCTTGTCATCAAAATTAGGAATTGCAGCAGTAAATTTTTGGTTTCCAGCTTTAAAACCGGAGTCAAAGCGATAATTTTGTCTGGGAAATTGTATAGACTGCCTATTAGGTAATGAAGAGATACGGTAGTTATTAGAAGTGGTTGGTAAGGATGGTATGACTGACTGTGTATAACCAGATGGTGGTAGGGGAGGAATTACAGTCGTTTGCCCACCAAAGTTAGGCGGAAGTGCTTGTGGTTGCAGTGCTAGTTGCTGTTGCTGTGACAATATTGGTAATTTTGGTTGCACAGCAAATTGAGATGTACCGGGAGTTTGGGGTAAACGATTTTGATCAGCTTGGCTTAACTCCAAAATACCCACTGATTTTGATGATGCTGTATCTTTGGGTTTACTAGGATCTACTGGCATTAATGGCACAATCAGTGCAATAGCACCATGAATGCCAACGGAAGCTAAAGCGGCGATTCCCGTTGGCTGGCTTAAAATTTCTGGTATATTTTTTAGCAGGGAGACGTAAGACATAGCTGTTATCGTTCACTCGGCTCAGTTACAGTTTATTCGCAAAGCAATATTATCTGGGTGATACAAAATGCGCCCTTCTAAAAAAGAATCACTTCTTAGATACAATTTAAAACGACAAAATCGAGATTTTTTGTCAAGGTTCCATTTTTTAATGACGCAATTTTATTTTTTTTGGTTACAGATGCAGAACAGAATGTTAATTAAATAGTTATCACTTCACTAATTTCTATCTTGCGTATAGATTTACGCAGTCCAAACTGACAATTACAGTAATTGGCAGTGAAAATCTACGCATCAGTCTAGAGGTATATCAATCTAAAATCTACCCGACTCAACTAGCAAGATAAATGTTATTTAGTTAGTTGAGATTTGGCAGTAGACAGTTAGTTAATTGTATGCTAAAAGGCTCATCCAGATGACATGGTATCACATCAGTTAGTTTTTAATTGTAGTTAGGTTTGCTGTTTTGCTAATAGATAGGGATTCCTAATTACTGTTATTTTAATGACATCATATTTAATTATAAAATTTGGATTTTCATGACAAAATGCCCTTACCTACAGTTATTGTGCCTGGATATTTAGAAAGTGCGATCGCCTACCTCAGACTAGAAACATCCCTGACACAGTTGGGGTTTCCCACAGTTACAGTACCACTAAGACGGCGCGATTGGCTCCCGACTGTTGGCGGTAGGCCTGTGACACCAATTTTGCAAAAGCTTGACCTGACTGTTAAACAAATATTGCAGCAATATCAATCCCAGCAAGTCAACCTAATTGGACATTCAGCTGGCGGTTGGATTTCCCGGATTTATTTAGGAGAAAAACCTTACACTCCTCGCAATCAAACTCATCCATCCGTTTGGAATGCTCATCCTTTCGTCGCCTCCCTCATCACTTTAGGTACACCTCATATCAGCCAAGAACACTGGACACGTTGGAATTTAGACTTTGTAACTAACAACTATCCCGGCGCATTTTATCAAAATGTCCGTTATGTCTGTGTGGCTGGCAAAACTATTTTCGGCGCAAGGCGACCTGGTAGTTGGTTAGCTTATAGCAGTTACAAATTAACTTGCGGCCAAGGTAATACCTGGGGAGATGGTATCACCCCGATCGCATCTGCACATCTGGAAGGAGCCGAGAACCCGATTATAGAAGGCGTAAGACACTCACCCAGAAGTCCGGGAATTTGGTATGGCTCCCCCGAAGCACTAAAAATTTGGGTAAAATATTTGCTTTAGAAATACACATATCTTTGAGAAATGCAAAAAATAGTTAGATTAATTATGTAAAATGTAATAAAAATATAAATTTTTCCAAAAAACAGGAGGGGTGAACCATGCAAAGCACCCAGTTCGAGAGAATTTTGCGACGACTTGCAACGATATTATCAGTCGTAATTCTGACCCTGTGCTTGATTTATACCACAACTGGCATTTTGCTGTCTTTTTATTACGAACCAACAGCTGGTGGTGCTTATAATTCTTTGAAAATGATTAATACTCAAGTGCCTTATGGCTGGCTGTTTTACCGAACCCACGAAATCGCAGGTAACGGTTTAATAGCGATCGCCTTAATGCAGATTGTTGTCATGTTTTTAGGCAGACAATTTAGCCAGAGTTGGCTAGTTGCTTGGGTCAGTGGTATTTTACTTACATTGAGTGCGATCGGGCTGGATTGGACAGCCATGCTCCTCGATTGGACACAAGAAGGTTACTGGCGGTTCAGCATTGAATTGGGAACCATCGAAGCCATTCCCTTGATTGGAGAGCAATTGCGAAATATTTTGACTGGTGGTGGAGCGATTAACACTCTCACCGTTCAACATCTTTACGCCATCCACAGTTATCTAGTGGCGGCGGCTACCTTAATTTTGGCTGTGGTGCATTTACTGGCACTTGTGTGGCAAGAACAGCAAACTTATACAGCAGAAACTTTCAATCAACTGCCCGAAACTTCACTAGTAGAAAGTTGAGCCAAAGTTGGTAAAGCAACTTCTTCTAATTCTGGTAACTTTTCTACAGCCAATGGTGTAGATTGGCTTGCACCAGACAAGCGTTTTAACAAATTTGGTCTGGGGTCGTGCAGTAAATAGATAATGCGATCGCCTATTTCCCAGTCGTGATTAGCTGGCATAACTTGGAGACGTTCTTCTCGTTCTAACAGCAGCGGTAGCAACACCCCAGTCCGAATTTTTTCTTGGATGCGTTCTTGTTGACTGTCAAAATCTGCTGCATCCAAAGTGATTGTCCCTAACTTCACACGTCCATCATTCAAGTACTCATTCCAAGCCTTAATTGTTAGTTCAGTTACAAAAGCTTGATTCACCGTTTTTTGATTTCCGCCATTACTCGCCTGGGGATCACGTGGAAATACAGCTAACACCCGTGGAGGGTTAAATTCTTCCGCAGCCCGTTGCGCCAGTACGAAATTTACCTCCCCGTTACTCGTCATTGCCAAAAAAGTCCCCATCGAAGCGAGTCCAGCTTCTTCCAAAACTCCCGTATCTAGTGCGCTACTTGCAATCACACGAATATTCTGCTCGGCGGCTTTTTCACAACGTTCCGGGTCAGTGTCAATCATCACCACAGACTCTTCTCGTTCTTGAAAGAAGCGAGCAATTAACAAACTCAAAGGATTACAGCCAACAATTACCACTCCAGTCGCATCTTTCGAGGTGATTTGTAATAACTGGGCAATTCCGCCAGCCGTTAACCCCTGGCAAACCACAGTCAAGATGATGGTCAAAAATACTAAAGCCTTAATCGCATCACCACCGTTGATGCCATGCTGTGTTAGTAAAATTGCAAATAACGAAGCCACAGAAGCCGAAACAATGCCTCTCGGAGCCACCCAGCTTAAAAATAATTTCTGTCGCCAGTTGAGGTTACTGTTCCAAGTACAAGCCAGGATATTAATTGGCCTTACCACAAACATCAGTACTAAAACAGTTAATACACTACCCCAACCTAGCGCAAACACACTGGCGATCGATAAATCCGCCGCTAACAAAATAAACAGTACGGAAACACTGAGAATTGTTAATTGACCTTTAAAGCTACGTAACAGACGTTCTTCTGGTACAGAAGAATTGGCAAACACCGCACCTGCAACTACCGTTGTCATCACACCCGATTCACTGCGAATTGTCTGGGCTAGGGAAAATAGACCCCACAGGATTGCCAAAACTACCAGATTTTTCAACTCAAACGACAGCAAACTAGCACGTTTGAAAACCAAACTCATCAGGTAGCCGCCAACTGCCCCAATTGCTGCACCTACTCCCAAACGCATCAATAAACCCACAATGGCATTCACTGGGTCAGCATCACCATTGACAATCGTATCTAAGACCACGAATGCCAAAATCGCACCTACAGGGTCAATTAAAACCCCTTCTCCTTCTAGTAGCGTTGCGACTTGCCGATCTACATTAATTTGTTTGAGCAGTGGCCCAACTACAGTTGGCCCCGTAACCACAACTATAGAAGCATAAAGAAAAGCAATATTCCAAGGAAATTCCCCCAGCCAATGGGCTGCCATACTACCGCCCAGGAGGGTAATTAGTGTTCCTAGGGTGACGAGTAATTGCAGGCTGACTGAAACTCTGCCTAACTCTCGTAAATCTAAATTCAGTCCACCTTCAAATAGGATGATTGCCGTTGCTAAGGACACAATTACTTCTAGTCCTGTACCCAGCAGATGCGGGTGCAGCAGTCCCAACCCATCAGAACCAAGGATAATACCCAAGAAGAGCAATAGCACAATGCTAGGTACACGCAAGTATGCAGCTATCACTTGGGCACTAATACCTGCTACAACAGCGATCGCCATTTGTAAGGTGATTTCAAGAGATGCTTCCATGTTGTGGATTTTGAGCAATTGATTTCAAAATCTCTTGTAAAGAAGTGTAAAAACTACTTCTCCAGAGTATCGCATTAGATCCTTTGTACCTGATTAACTTTTGATTTTGTTTCATACTTGGTTTTGTACGATACTCTATTGTCCTCTAGTTGCCAAAAAAGTGGTAGTTCATGGTCAAGAGTCAATAGTAATTTGTCCTTGATTAATTTTCTTCTACTCTTCTGCACCCTGATACCTTCTGCATCCTCTCTCCGCATCTTAGTTGATTTGCAACAAAAATTGTTTTTTTGCAAAAGCTGTTGACATCATTGAAAAAATTAGTTAATTTATAAAAGGTTTGATTGCGATGCCCCCATCGTCTAGAGGCCTAGGACACCTCCCTTTCACGGAGGCGACGGGGATTCGAATTCCCCTGGGGGTATTCAAAGCAGATTTAATATCCATATTCAAGGTCAAGTTTGCCTGTTTCAACCTAGTTAAATCAGGAAAACTTGACATCTTTTTATGCTAATTGTTCGACACGCTGATAGATTGCTAAAAGATTTAGCTGTAGATCCTTACTCAGCCGACGTTCAATAATAGTCACTGGCATAGTTAATTTGGGCCAGACTTGGATGGTGTAGCGAAGGTTAGTTCCAGTAATTCCATCTAGGGAAGTAGGTTCTAGGCTCCAATTACCAGAAAAGCCTTTAAAATCTCCCTCAACCATCGAAAAACTAATTTCTTTGGGAAAATGTTCTTCCAAGTCTAAAACCACACGGGCGCAAAAGTTGAAATTCAGTAACCGCTGAGAGCCTACTTGCTCCAGTCGAATACCACCGTTAGGATGTTCTAGTAAACGACTTTTAGCAAGATTAGGGATGAAGTTCACTAAAGCTTCGTAATCTGTCAATACTTGCCATATACGTTCCACAGGATGAGGAATCTGGATTTTGGCAGAAATTTGTCGTTGTCGCTCCGCTATTTTCTCGATTTGGACAACTACAGGGGGCAAATTAGCTGTATCAACAGCCAAATTGTCTTCTAGACTAGTGTCATCAATAGCGGCGGTGAAATCAAGTTTAGCTGTCAGGTTGTGTTGTTCAGTCACGGTCAGAATTTATAATTCGCTTTCGTCCGAAAATTGTGGCAGTGTGAGAGTAAAACAAACTTGGCTTTGTTCAGAATCGGGGATGGGAGTACTTTCAACGGCGATCGCTCCATTTAAATGCTGTACCAAAGATTTAACTAAAGCAAGCCCTAAACCCGTTCCCGGAGTCCATCTTCCACCTTTACCACGACGGAACCGATCAAAGATGTAGGTGGCTTCTTCTTCAGAAATTCCCCGTCCTGTATTAGTCACTTTAATAATAACTTGATCGCTTAATTGTTCAACTTGGTGATATACTCGCACATTAATCACCGTTTCCGGTTCCGAGTATGTACAGGCATTCGTGAATAATTCTTGCAAGATCCGGTTAAAACCTTCTAATTCAGTCTGTATTTTTAAGGAATCTGGGGGTAAATCTAGATTTATAGTTAAAGCTTTAGCTGATAGTTTTGAGTTCAGATTAGTTGTCAATGCTTGAACTCTGGTATTTAAATCTATGGTTTCAAATTGCGGACGTTCTTGCTGAGACTCTAATTTCTGGAGTGTCAACAAATCGTTAATTAAATTAATTTCTTTCGTACATTCTTGCTCCAAAATATCCATGTATCTGGCTTGACGTTCTGGCTGAATTCCCGGCAAGCGCAAATTCTTAATGGACATTTGCATATTTGTCAGTGGATACCTTAAGCGATCGCTCATATTACTCAAAAATTCATCTTTGAGATGATTGAGTTCCCGTAGCTGCTCAACATATTGCCGTGTTTTTTCATGCAATTTTGCTTGCAGTTCTAGGCTGCTTTGGAGTTTGGCTGTGCGTTCATCTACCAAAGTCTGTACCTGCCGCAATGTTTGTGATTGAATAATGGCGTTGCTCATTTGAGCGCAGACCATTTCCACCAGATTTAATTCTGAAGCTTGCCAACTACGGGCTGTTTTTTGTTGCAAGACAATAAATCCTAGAACTTTGCCTTGATTTTCTAATGGCACTAAAAGTAAAGACGGTAAGAGATCCACTGTAAACAATGAAGCAACCGTCACCATATCTTGCAGGTCTGTGTAGTCCTCAATGACTACTACTTTGCCTGAGTCTGTAAACACACGTTGGCACAAACTACACTCAGAAATCAAAAATGACTGCGGCTCAACATCTGATTTACTAGTGGTGCAACTGGGTGCATTCCGGTTCCACTCCGCAGCTACAGTGGCCTTGGCTTTGGGAATTTGTTTTTTGGTTTGAGTTCTAAATAAAGGATCTTTATATTTCAGCAAGATCAGCAACCCTCGGTCTGCCTGTAAAGATTCAGCGGTTGAGGAAATTGCTAACTGGAGCATTTGATTTAGCTCCAAATTGCTGCGACTTAAGATAGTTAATTGTTTGATTAAGCTCTGATGTTGTTCGCTTTTTTGCAAATGCTGTTGCTGTGAAGCGATTAAGTTGATTTGACCGACTTGAGAAAAAGCGATCGCACAAGCCGACTCAACAAAATTTAACAGTTGTTTTTCTGACTCACTCCAATCATATTGCTGGAATTTAATCAGGCTAATAACACCATTGATTTGTCCGGCAAATCTAGTCGGAATCGCCAAAACTGATCTAATTGGTAATTGGAGGTGTTGTCCTCCTACTACCAGACTATCTTGGATAGTCGAAATATCCTCAATAGTGAAGGGTTCCGCCGCACATTGAACTACAGGCGAGTCCATTAACAAATGTTCTGTGGAAAATAATTGACTGGAATGTGACATTGCCAAATACTCATCAGAACACCAATTGGCAGCAATTGATTCACTGGCTGCTGTACTGGCAGATACTGTGACTAAACAACAGCAATCGACTTTGAAGGCATTGCCTAGTAATCTGGCAATTTCTTGCAGCATCAATGTCGTTGCTGAATTATTGGCGATAATGTGATTAATTTTTTGTACCAACTGAAGAGTTGGTTCGTTCTGATGCTGCATCAGCTTGAGTGGGTATGATTGTAGTCTGTCTAGGTCATCTGGACAATGTGGCGGCAATGATAAGCTTTTTTTCATTCCTGACACGCTTCTGGATAATGACCTCATATCGTATGCACCCAATGTCTTGGCATATTATTTTCATTTAGTTATGTCGCGGCACCCTAGTTAGTGGCAAGTCTTTTATCAAGAGTTTCTCTCACCTGTTATAGCCCCTTTCTTTGGCAGATGAATAAGTAACTGGTATATTAAACTAATTTATACATTGGTATATAAAAATCTCTAAAATGTATTAAGGTGACGCTTACAGAGGATTTGGGGCTTGGACGCAGACCTACACTACTAGACTTTGGCCTAGGATAGCTTGTCCGTAACTATACATAAACCGTAATTTCTCTGGAATTAAGATAAAAACTCTCAAAAGCATTCCCGCATTAATACTGCCTAGTATATTAATTTTAGTAATATTTATTGCCAAATATTTTTCTTGTGCTAAGTACATTTCTGTGGCTTTGCAAAAAATTAAATTCTATTATGACAGAACCTCGGAAAAACTTTGTGAGTGCGTTTGTCCCTCTTTAAAAGGTTTGTAGATCGTAATATTAAATTCTTGTCTATGATTGATGATGTGGTATCAAGCTTGTCATTTCCTGTATCAAGTGTCATCACATACCTGTGACTAAAACTCCAGTTTGCTTTTGAGTTTGACTACTGTGTTGGTGGCTTAACAAATATATATAAATATTTTAAATAAAAAAATATTGATTGAGTACAGATCCTATAGACGGAAAGCAGCTTAGTTACCTGGATAAATGACCAAGCTGCTTTCCCAGGAATAAACAACTATCCAGCTAAACTTTCGACACTTAGAGGAACCATATCCCCATTCCGAGTGAGTCCTAATAACATGGGCTGTTGAGGTTGAATTAATTGACCCGTGAGTACACAACGTTCTTCCTGCTGGGCGGTGGCGGCTATACTAGCTCGAATGTCGGCTCGTGAAAATCGCGGTTTCCACTCACCGGATTTTTGCTGGACATAATTCCAAAGAATATCGCGGATTAAGGCTTGATAGCCTTGATTGCCAGCTATTTCTTTAAGTTTGTCTTTGAGTTCTCGTTCTAGGCGAATGCTAGTAACTTCCATGTCGGTTGTTGGGGTGCGAGTAATCGTGTGCATGACTTTTTCTCCTTGAAGGTATGGACAGGATAGTAATACAAGTGTAGTATGTTTAAAGGAATGTTCAATAGGTGAAATTTTCTGTGAAATCCATTTACCCCATCTCTACTTTCTTGCGTGCGACCAACTGCCGATTTAGTTGGGAATCAGCCGCTATGGAAGTGGAGTATTTATTTATGGGCGATGGTAGCCATATTCATTGGCTAGTCACAGAGGGGAATTATGATTTTAGATATCTCGGCATAGGCGTGCTGAATGCAAAACCACAACTGAAGAAAATAAGCGGGAGGTACAGACAAGAGAATGCTGTACCGATATAACACCAGAGAAGTTTTTGGTAAATTTCTAACCCCCGCTTCACTTAAACCAGAAGCGGGGGTTTTTTAATAAGGAGTGAAGCTGTGACGATCGCAATGCAAGTGTTAGAGCAATCCGTAGTGGTATTTTCGCAAAATTACTTGCCTCTGTGTCGCGTAAATATCAAACGAGCGATTGTGCTGTTAGTAACAAACAAAGCAGAACCACTTGATTTTGCTACTGAAGGCGGATGGCAAGTCCATTCACCCAGTTTAGTAATTGACGTACCAAAACACATTCGTTTGAAAATTGGCTCTAATGAACGGACATGGAAAGTACCACCAGTAAATCGGCGAGAGGTTTTGCGGCGAGACCATCACACTTGTCAATATTGCGGTAGCAGCAAACGTCTGACCTTAGATCATGTCATCCCCCGATCCAAAGGTGGCTTACATACCTGGGATAACGTAGTCACAGCTTGTGAAAGATGTAACTCCCGAAAAGGCGATCGCACTTTGTCTGAGACTGGAATGCGACTACGGAAAATACCAAAAGCACCCATTCACCCCGCGATCGCTTTTGCAGAAAAATTTTGGACAAATGTGCAAGCAAACCTGGAATAGCAGGAGAGCATAAGGAATGCTGAAATTAACTTACACCGAAAGGAGCTTTTGTTTAGAGTGTATTCCTCAGTCACTAGAGGAGTGGGTAGCACAGCGCGTAATTTTCGCTATGCGAGTTGGACAAAATCTGTGTGTTGAACCCAGTACTGCTTCCTTTTTGCTACCTGTTGATCTGCCAGGGGTAGAAGCACTCAAGGCGGAAGTGAAACGAGATGATCGGGAAGTCATAGCCTTGTGTGTCTGCGATAGCGAATATGTGGAAGTCACCCTGCGCGGTTCTTGGTTATCAAACAGTGCTGAAGATTCTGTGGGTGTGTTCATCACCACAATGAGCGATCGCACTGAGTTCTTTCTGCAAAAACTGTGGCAAGAAGCGCAAGCTTGTGCTTCTGTGATGAGCGAGTAAAAAAAAGTGTGAAGTGTGAAGTATGAAGTATGAAAATTCATACTTCTACTTTCCGCTTTCTTGGAGGAGTTCGGGGATTGTCACGAATCGGTAGCCTTGCTGTTTCAGCCCTGTGATGATTTGTGGCAATGCTTCTACTGTTCTGTGGCGATCGCCTCCACCATCGTGCATTAAAACAATAGCTCCTGGTTTTGCGCCTTTCAATACATTATTCACAAATGCTTGGGGTTTAGCACGGGGGTCAGTATCGGCGGAAGTCAAAGACCACATAACTACAGAATATTTCTGGCTTTTGGCGTAAGCAGCTAATCCATTATTTAAAAAGCCCCCAGGAGGACGAAACAAGGTTGTTTTGACTCCTGTTGTTTTGTAAATCAGCTCAGAGGTACGGTCAATTTCCTTTTTGGCTGTGGCTGCATCCATATTTTTGTACCAGTGATGCCAAGTATGGTTCCCGATAGCGTGTCCTTCAGCTACAACTCGCTTGGCAATTTCAGGATTTGCTTGTAAAGCACTTCCTACCCAAAAGAATGTCACCTTAACGTTGTTTACTTTGAAGATATCCAGCATTTGTAAGGTTGTTTTTGGCCAGGGGCCATCATCGACCGTCAAGGCGATAACTTTCTCTTGATTACTAGGTTCTACTTTATATAAGGTTTTTCCTTGAAATTTCGCCGGAACCTCGAAATTAAGGTTTTCTGGCTGAGTTGATGGCTGTGATTTCGCATCTATTGGGTTGGTTACTGGTTGATCTGGCACTTGTGCTGCATGGACTTTGTTCATTGGTTGGGCATTTTCCAATTTTGCAGACGTGCTACAGCTTGTTACACAAAAAGCGATCGCTACACAACCAAATATTCTGTATAACTTCAGGTCTTTTTCTTTCACATCAGGTTCCTAAAAATATTCAGCCCATCATAAGCTTGTAGTTTTACTTTTTAGAGAGGTTAATAAGTCAAAAGCTAGGCAATATAATGGTTTTCAGCAATTTTCAAAAATTTTCCCTCAACCCCTTGACATCTTTTGTAGTGTTTATGTAGTATATATGTAGTGAGGCGAAAGACAAAGCCTCCTAACACTAAAAGTCATGTTCTACACAAACATACAGAACAGGCACTGGAATCAACGAAAACTTCCAGTCAACCAAATCTTTTCCACTTCTAAACAACTAGAAGTAGAAGACATCCAAGCCAAAAATTATCAATTGGCTCAAGCAAAAACCGCCGAATCCATTAGTAATACACAACGGGTTTATTACTTAGAACGTCGGTTATTTGGTTAAAAAATTTTTCTCAATCAAACTAATTTTTCCGAACCTTGAAAACTAAATAAGGAATGGGCAAGTTCACCAAAAATTATCTGTGCCTTGAAAAATTAAAAATATAAAAGTCAAAAAATCTTTCTTTTGCCTTTTTACTTTTTACTTTTTCCTTCTAAACATTAGGCACAGATACCAAACATGGGGGTATAGCTCAAATGGTGAGAGCGATCGCCTGTCGAGCGATAGGTTGCGAGTTCGAGTCTCGTTACTCCCGTGTAGCCTTGTGGACGACTAGATAAGTCGCTGCGCCTCTCAAGCACAGAGAAGCGGGTGCAACTCCCGTCAAGGCTCCCAAACGGCTGAGTAGCCAAGTGGTTGAAGGCATTGGTCTGCAAAACCGACATCGTGAGTTCGATTCTCACCTCAGCCTTTGGTACGTTGCAGTGTAACTTAACGGCAAAGTCCTCGGCTCATAACCGAGTATATGCGGGTTCAACTCCCGCCACTGCTACCAATGCAGGGATGGTGTAACGGCAACACCTCGTGACTCCAAATCCGATGTTCTGGGTTCAAATCCTAGTCCCTGCGTCACCAATTTTGGGTTTTGGGTTGCCGATTTTAGATTGAGTTTTTAATCCAAAATCCAAAATTTAAAATTCTTTTGCCCCCGTGGACGAACGGTTAAGTCACTGCTCTTTCAAAGCGGAGATGCGAGTTCAATTCTCGTCGGGGGAATCATGGGTCGATGGCCGAGTCTGGTTAAAGGCGACAGTCTGTAAAACTGTTCTATTTTGTTCGCAGGTTCAAATCCTGCTCGACCCACTGTGGAGAGGTGGCTGAGTGGCTCAAAGCGTCCTCCTGCTAAGAGGAAACGGGTAGTTAATATCCGTCGAGGGTTCAAATCCCTCTCTCTCCGCCTGACAAGTGCTGAGTGCTGAGAAAAACACTAGCCCTAACCCCTAGTACAGATTGGCGTAAATAAACAGACCATAAGAAACTGCTAAAGAGCTTGTGTTATCAATATTCTTTCTTTTTCCTTTTAACTTTTTACTTTTGCCTTGTTGTACTAGTCTCTAATCTCTAGCCTCTAGTCCCTAATCCCTATTGAGAGCGTGGTGTAACTGGATAACATCTCAGTCTACGAAACTGAAGACTTGGGGGTTCAAATCCCTCCGCTCTCGTTATATAGGAGAGGTGGTGGAGTGGCTGATTCAAGTTGAATTAAACCAGTCCACGGGGTAATTACCCATCTCTCCTTCTTATCTCCTAGTAGCTCAGTTGGTAGTAGCGCCTGTCTGAAGAACAGGAGGTCGTCGGTTCGATTCCGACCTGGGGGGCTGCGTTGCCTCGTAGCTCAGTGGTAGTAGCGATCGCCTGTTAAGCGAAAGGTCGCAGGTTCAAACCCTGCCGAGGCAGCCATTTATTGCCGGGTGGACGAATTGGTAAGTCGCATCGCTCTGAACGATGAGGTTGCAGGTTCAAACCCTGCCCTGGCAACCATTTATTGCCTTGTGGTGTAATGGCAACATTTCTGAATTTGGATCAGAAGTTCTAGGTTCGAGTCCTAGCGAGGCAGCCAATTTTTTTTATGCTCTTGTAGCCCAATTGGAAGAGGCTACCGTCTCAAAAACGGTGTGTTGTGGGTTCGACTCCCACCAAGAGTACCAAAACTAGCTCCTGTAGCCCAACTGGAAGAGGCGGCAGACTTAAAATCTGTTAATTGTGTGGGTTCAACTCCCACCAGGAGTACCAACGGGATGTGGCGCAACTTGGTAGCGCGGCAGCTTTGGGAGCTGAAGGTTGCAGGTTCAAATCCTGCCATCCCGATATGCCCCTGTGACGGAACTGGCATACGTGCTGGAATGAGAGTCCAGATTTTGCAGGTTCAAATCCTGTCAGGGGTACTAAGCTCCCGTGGCGGAACGGAAGACGCACTAGACCGAGGATCTAGTTTTTTGCAGCTACCCTTCGGGAAGCCGCTACCGCGTCTACAAATCCTGTCGGGAGTACCAAAATCAAAATATGCCCTTGTAGCCCAACCGGAAGAGGCGCTTCGCTTAGAACGAAGAGGTTGCTGGTTCAAATCCAGTCAGGGGCATTGGTGAGATGCGGGGATGGAGCAAGAGTGGCTCAGAGGTCTCATAAGCCTCATATCAGCAGGTGCAACTCCTGCCCCCGTCACCAAATAAGGCAAAAGTAAAAAGTGAGCCAGTGCGATGGACGGGTTCCCCGGCATAAAGGAGACAGTGCCGTGGGCGGGTCTCCCGACTTGAGGCAACTGTCGTCAACTGGCGTTAGCGCAGCGTTAGCGACGCAGGAGCGTCACTCGCAAGAGTTAAAAGGTAAAAAGAAAATCTTTTCTATTTTTGCTTTTTCACAAGTGCTGGTGTAGCTCAATTGGCAGAGCAACTGACTTGTAATCAGTAGGTTGCAGGTTCAATTCCTGTCACCAGCTTCAGAATGCGATGCGATCGTGGTGTAACGGCAGCATCAGAGTCTTCCAAACTCACGGTACGAGTTCGAGTCTCGTCGATCGCTCTGAAACTTGCGGGTGTGATGTAACGGTAGCATCTGAGTGCGCCACATTCAGCGTGCGAGTTCAAATCTCGCCACTCGCTTGCGTAGTCCTGTAGTTCAACGGTAGAGCAATTGCCTTACAAGCAATAAGTTGCAGGTTCAAATCCTGCCAGGACTACCAATCATTGGGAGTGTAGCTCAATCGAAGAGAGCATCGAGCTTCTAACTCGAAGGTTGTAGGTTTGAGTCCTACCACTCTCGCCTGAATAAGTCAAAAGTTAAAGGTTAAAAGGCAAAATAATTTAATTTTTACTTTTTACTTTTTACTTTTTTGATGGGGTCATAGCTCAAATGGCTAGAGCGCCTGCCTTGCAAGCAGGAGGTTATGGGTTCAATTCCCATTGATTCCATTGATGGTGTCTGAAGCCAAAGTGGTCGAGGCGCTGGTTTGTGGAACCAGTCATAGCGGGTTCAAGCCCCGTCGGACACCCCTGAATGGAAGATGCCGCTAAATGGTTGGCAACCGGTCTTGAAAACCGGGGTGGGGTAACACCTAGGGGTTCGATTCCTCCATCTTCCACCTTCCACCTGAAGCCGAAAAGTGAGGCGCTGTGCTGATAACACAGATACAGGGGGGGCAGTACCTCCCTGGTGGATTTTGATTTGGGGAATAGGGAGTAGCGAGTATGGAGTACGAAGAGGATGTTGGACAGGAAGTTGAGCGAGAATTTCTCCTTTTCCCCCTACACCTTGTCTCCCTTGTCTTTTCTTTATGGGTGGTTGGCATAGCGGCTGTGCAGCGGGCTTTTAATCCGCTATAGAGAGGTTCGACTCCTCTACCACCCATTTTCAATCAACCTCTACAGAGAGTCTATGTGCTGCTGTACTTTCTGTAAGAGTGGCTGAGACTCGATTTGCTGAGATAATTCATGGGCATTTTGGTAGCAAGATAGGGCTTTTCTTTTGCGTTTTGTTGATGCGTACAAGCAGCCCATATTCAGTAAAGTCGAAATTTCGCCCAAGCGATCGCCTAATTCTTGATAAATTGCGATCGCTTGTCTATAAAATTTCATCGCCTGCCAGTTATTACCTAAAATGCTGTAGGTATAACCAATATTATTCAAGGTTGTGGCTTCACCAGAAATATCTTTCAGGGCGCGACGAGATAAAAGTACTTGATAGTAAATTAGCAGTGCTTGTTTAGGTTGCCCTAAATCACTGTAAACAGAAGCAATATTATTCATCGTGGTTGCTTCACCCACCAAATTTTTCACTGCTCGTTGAATAGAAAGTGCTTCCTGCAAATATTCGAGAGCTTGCCCATGTTTACCTAAAACACTGTAAGCAAAACCAAGACCATTTAATGTTGCTGCTTCACCAGAAAAATCACCTAAAAATCGCCGCATTGAGAGAATTTGGTGTTGTAGCAACAGTGCGCGTTTTGGTTCTCCCAATTTGGTGTAAATTAATGCCACATCATTGAGGGTGGAGATTTCACCTTGAGTATCTTGCAATCTTCTAAAGATATCTAAGGCTTGATCTAAATATTTCAATGCTTGCGAAAACTTTCCTAGACGGCTGTAAGTAGAACCAAGATTACTCAAGGCAGTGGCTTCGGCACTAGCGTTACCTATCTCTTGAGCAACCAAAAGCGCCTCCTCAAAATACTCTAATGCTTTTTGAGGTTGCCAGCAACCAAGGTGCGCTAAACCGAGGTCGTTTAATGTGTAACCTTCTTTGGCTCGATCAGAAATTGCTCTAGCTAATTCTAGATTCTTGCTTGCCAGAGCGAGTGATTCTTGAAGTTTCCCTTCCTGGTAGTAACGAGTTGCTTGATCTCGACGTTGTTGCCACTCTTGGACTGGATTGAATGATTGCGTCATTTGACCTCAGTTGCACCGGAGAAAAATTAGGCAGGCTTGTTTTGAGCAAACATCCCTAAGACATAAATTTGCTTGGGTGGCTCAAAATAATGTTAAACCTTATTTTCTACCTTGAGATATAGGATGTAAATAGGAAATTATGTTATGTTTTTCAGCCAAACTAACTAATTGCTATAAATTCATAAGATAATTGATGAAGTTTTATAGCTTATTCTTGTAAAGTCATATCCTTAGTAACTGGATAACTTGTTTTGGCTAAAATCTAAAAAATTAGGTAATTTTTAGTTAATTTAAGATGCTCTGCCTGAAAGTTTTGTGTAAAGTAGATTTTATACTTTTGTTAAGAACTGTAAAAATTCCAGGATAAGTTAAAGGATTGTTACTCTGCCTTAAAGAGATATAGCATTCCTATTTGATAGATGAACGGAAGGAGAATAGAGACGAGGAGAGAGAAAGATAAATCATATAGGATTGCTATATTTACCTAGAACTATGAGATAAATTTGCTGTAGATAATACTTAGTTGATATTGCCGCTCAAACGTTTATATATACGCTATACAAAATATCAATGTTTATTTGGCTGATAAATTGGGAATTTTAAAAATAGTAATTTATGACCTTGATGTTCCCTTTTATTACTTATGAAAAAGCCAAAGTCTCTGGATTTTAGCAAAGAGCAACAGAATAATTCTCCTTGGCCTATATGGTTTCCTTATCCCAGTTCTTGGATTAGAGCATTTATTTTAGTCCTTCTGGCATTTCCTGGAACAAATTTGATAATTTTTGGATTAGTAGGAATCATTATATCAATTTTAGGAAATAGCCCCGGACTTTTAATTTTCTTTCTTTTTTCGGGTTTATTGTTACCAACTATTTGTTTAGCATTTCTCTATCATATTTTTTGGTTTATTTGGCAAAAACAAGAATTAAATAGAAAATTTTCCAAATGGACACCTAGTTTAAATAGCTTATGGGAGGGTTTCTACGGCAGTATTGTTATGGCGTTATCTTTTTTGATAATCCTGACAATTTTTACACAAGTATCATTTTCAGCTTGCCATACATACTATGAAATATCCAGTGAATTAAGTCGCTGTGCTGGACGTTTAACTGGATATACCACAAGGACTATGTTGAATAGTATTCAAAGTAATAACTTTATAGATAGATATTGGTTTATAATTTGGATTATCACAGCATCATATCTCTATCAAATAGAATATTTAGCAAAAAAGTATTTAGTTAATAAGCTTAAAAATAAATCCCATATTTATAAAGATAAGCATATAAAATATAGTGTTGATGATACAGATAAAGAACTGGATATATTAAGGGCAGATTTAGGTCTAACCCAAATGAAAAAAGGAAAACAGAGACATAAATTTATATATTTCCCATCTAGATTAAATCATCATAATTATCAAAATATACATAAAATAATTTTCGTATCTGTACTAATTGGCTTAGGTGTATTAGGGATATATTCATTGGTAAAATTTATATATATTCAGGATAAGACACCAGTGGCAGTAACCTATCAAACACCTTCAGCAAAGGAAATTACACCTCAACCGGATAATTTTCGTGAGGCTGTGAATCAAGCGATTAGTGCTGCTAATCTGACACAATCAGCTAAATCTTCAACAGAATGGCAAAACATTGTTAAACAATGGGAAACTGCTATATCATTGATGCAATCAGTACCTTCATCTAGTCCGAATTATGTAGTAGCAAAGCAAAAGATTGTTGAATATCAGCGTAATCTTAGCTATGCTCAAAAAAATGCGAATAGTGCTAAGTGAAGCTATCGCTGAAAATATAACTTGATTTTTATTTGAATATTTAAGTCTTTAAATAACGTTGTGCAGCTTGCAATATCTTCAATTGCAATAGCTTTTCATCTCCTAACTGCTGTGGAAACTTGGGTTTGATGGAAATGACGTTTAAACTGTGAATAATTTCTTTTGCGACAGCTTTGGCTAAGAGTGGTGGTACAGAATTTCCGACTTGGCGAAAACCATGCCATTTAGTGACGTGAAATCGAAACCAATCTGGGTAAGAATGGAGTCGTGCTGCTTCTCTGACTGTGATGCAACGGGGTGTCAAGGGATGAATTGGTCTTGGAGAAGTGAAAGAACCCCTGTATCTATCTGTTCCGGCGCGTAAGGTATTGCAGACACCAGCCGGATGCAGTTTATGAAAGCGACTAATTGGCTCTCTTTCGCCTTGGGGAGTGTTTTGAAAACGTTGAATGGTTGTGGGTGTGTGTTGAGTGCGGAAACTAGAAGAAAGAATCCGAGCATCAAATTGGCGATCACAGCTATAATCATCTGCTAAATTACTCATACCGCGCAATATCAAGGCATAATCACTAGGTTTGCCATAATCAGCAAATACCCAATCTTTTTCTAACAACTCTGCATAATTTTCTACTTCTGGGAGATCACCAATTGCATCCCACACTGTCGGACTTAGTGGTAAAGCATTTTGTGATGTTGAGTGATTTGGCTTGGCTATTTGGGTAATTGGTTGGGGATACTTGGGTAATGTGACATCTCCTCTAGCGCCTAACAAAAATAATCGCTCACGCGACTGTGGTACACCATAGTGAGCAGCATTTAGAATTTGATAATCTTCTTCTACTTGGTAACCGTGAGTTTGAAACTCGCTAATTAAACTTTTGAGAATTTGTTTGTGTTCGCCAACCGTTATACCGCGAACATTTTCCATGACAAAGTATTTCGGTTGTAGTTCCAACACCAACCGATGAAAGTGAAATACTAAAGAGTTGCGTGGGTCATCAAAAACCCGTTTACCCATGAGGGAAAAGCCTTGACAGGGACTACCACAAATAACTGCATCAATTTCACGAGCGCCAATTTTGGAACGTTTGCGAATTTCCTTTCCTGTCGTATCTTCTACACTTTTACACAAAACTGTACAACTAGGAAAGTTAAATTCATGGGTAGCGCAATGGATAGGGTCAATCTCAACGGCGGCCAATACATCAAAGCCAGCTTGCTCAAAGCCAAGGGTCATACCACCTGCGCCTGCGAACAAATCAACTGCGATTGGTCGTCGTTTTCTCATTGAGTGCTGAGTTAAAAGTGCTGAGTGCTGAGTGCTGAGTCACCGAAGTTTGCTCAACGGGGGGAACCCCCGCACGCAACTTCTCGCTGAGTAAAAAATAGTTTGTTTTTAGTCCTTTTTAATTCACACTACCCTGCGGGAAGCCGCGCAAAGCGCGTCTACAGACTTCACACTTCATAATTTATACTTCATACTTCACACTTCAGTTAACATTTGCAAAATTTCTTGAGCAGCGCGATCGCATACGCCAGTATCTCCTAAACATTGTCGCATTTCGGCATAATCTGTCAATGTCTGCCGTCTACGTTCGGGATTCAGCAGTATTTCCATCGCTGCTTGGGTAATATTTTCTGGTGTGGCTTGTTCTTGTAATAACTCTGGCACAATTTCCCGCATTACCACTAAGTTGACTGGGGAAGCAAAGGGAATCGAACCTTTGAGGATTTTCCGCGCAATCCAAACTGTAACGGCATTGAGGCGATAAACTACAACTTGCGGCACGTTAAACAGCGCCAGTTCTAAATTGACTGTGCCAGATTTAGTAATGGCGAAATCAGCCGCAGCAAATACTTCTTTTTGTTGACCAGATACAATTGTGGCTCGCAAACCGTAACTTTGAATTGCTGACTCTATTGGTCGTTTAAAGCTTTCTAAAGATAAGGGAATCCAAAAGTGAGCTTCTGGTAACTTGGCTTGAATTGTCTGGGCTGCTTGAAAAATGACTGGTAAAAGATACTTTAGTTCTTGCTGACGAGAAGCCGGGAGAAGTGCGATCGCAATTTGTTCTGGTGCAATTCCTAATTCAGCACGCGCCGCCTGACGATTAGGTACATCCTGCATCCGATCAATTAACGGATGTCCTACCCAACTGACATTTCCGCCATTTTCTTGATAATATCTGGCTTCTTCGGGAAATATTGCTAAGAGTTTGTCTGTAAAACCAACAATGCGAGAGGTATTTCGCAAACTCATTGACCAAACCCACTCTTGTGGGGCAATGTAATAAACCACAGGCACATCTGGCAGATTTTGCCGCATATAAGTGCCGATGCCGAGGTTTGGCCCCATATAATCAATCAGCACCACTAAGTCTGGCGGGTTTTGCTTGAGATAGGCGATCGCTTTTCGTTGTACTAATAAAGTGGGTACAACATAAGGCAAAGATTCTAAAAGACCCATTGAGCCAATCCCACTGGTATTGCCCAAAATAGTTGCCCCTGCCTTTGCCATTTTTTCGCCACCGAGGGCGACAATTTCTAACGCCAACCCAGCAGCAGCAGCTTGGCGTTGCATTGCTGCAATTAACAGCGAACCTTGCAAATCGCCAGACACTTCGCCAGTGCTGATAAATATCCGCATTTTAATTAACAATTACTAAAAATTTGCCTTGAGAAATTAGAAGTTATGACTGTATTTCAGACGGATGAGGGTATTTTGGCAGGGTGAATTTTAGGAACAGTAACATTTGTCATCATAACTCCTGCCTTCTGCCTCCTGCCTCCTGCCTTCTGCCATACATTCACCCCTAATTTCTCTGATATAACTTAAGACTCATCACTCTTGCCTGCTTTTCCTTTACCTGGAATCAAGCCACGTCTTCCTGGCATTTGAGACAGGAGTATAAAGCGGCGCAAATGTTGCAGTTCTTCTGTATCTCCTAGCAGTTCTAACTGTTCTAATGCTTCTTTAAAAGCCAAGTTAGAACGATAGAGAATGCGAAAGGCTTTTTTGAGAGTTTGCAGGTCACTGGCTGACATTCCAGAACGCTTTAGCCCCACCAAATTCAGGGTTCTGACCCGTACCGGATTACCTTCCACTAGCATATATGGCGGCACATCCCGGTCAATGCGAGACATCCCACCCACCATTGAGTGTCTACCAATATGAACAAATTGATGAACTCCCAAAACGCCGCCTAATCTGGCGCGAGACTCGATATGCACATGACCTGCTAAAGCTACCGAGTTGGGAATAATTACATGATCTTCAATGACGCAGTTATGCGCCACATGCACATAAGCCATCAGCAAATTATTACTGCCAATGATTGTGGCTTCTCCCTCACCTGTGGCACGGTTGACAGTGACATACTCTCGAATTACGTTGTCGTCACCGATTCTGACCCAGGTTGGTTCTCCTACAAATTTGAGATCCTGGGGTTCCATACCGATAGCTGCACCTGGAAAAATCTGATTTCGCGCCCCAATTTCGCAAGGCCCTTCTAGCACTACATGAGCGCCAATAATTGTTTCTGGGCCAACTTTGACATGCGCTCCAATCACAGCATAGGCACCAACTTGCACTGTAGGGTGGAGTTCCGCTTTAGGATGAACTACCGCCGTTGGATGAATAAGAGTCTTCAAGGGTGAATCTCCAGAACTGTCGTGAGAAACCAGTGCGTTAATCGCAGCTGGCGTTGCTGAGTTGTGATAACTTCAGCAATCGAAAGTGTCGGGCAAAGCAAGTTAAGTGTGAGGGCAGCGAAAATCAAGAAATTTTCAAATACTGTGTGGACAGTTGTTAATCTGTGATGCTTGTTTAGATTTGAGCCTCAGTATATAACAATAGCCAAGCCAGTTATGACATTGTAATAACTGGTTTTATACTCAGCATGTTGCCATATCACGGTTGTACCAAGACACTCAAACAAGTTGTTAACCAACTAAAGAAAACATCAATTCGCCTTCAGCAGCGAGTTGTCCGTCAACTTCGGCCCGAGCTTGCATCTTCCCAAACCGACGTTGTTTGATACATAACAGTTCCACTGTCATAATCAGTTGATCTCCAGGGACAACTTGACGGCGAAAACGGGCTTTATCAATGCCAGCAAATACAAACAGTCCACCTGCGTTGTATTCTGGTAGTTGTGTTAGCACAATTCCACCGACTTGTGCCATTGCTTCGACAATTAGCACACCTGGCATGAGTGGTCTACCTGGGAAGTGACCTTGAAATTGAGGTTCGTTAATAGTAACATTTTTAACGCCTACAGCCACTTTTCCTGGTACATAGTCAATAATTTTGTCTACCAGTAGAAATGGGTAGCGATGGGGAAGCAACTGCTGAATTTCTTCGGATGTAAAGGTTTTTTTCACTTCCGGTGCAGTTGGAGTTTGGGTAGTATCAGATGAGGATGCGATCGCATCGCTACTATTTACTTCTGCAAGAATTGACGACATTGGCAGTTTGTGTGACTTTGACTGTGAAAATTAAAAGTGGAATGGCGTTGAAACCCCTCAGATTTTGTCAGTGGGATTTTGCTGTGCCGCTAAAATCCTTTGAGCGAGTTGAATATGTAAATTGTGGCTGGCTTTATACGCTAAGAAATGAGCTTGGGGAAAAATTCCTAATAAACTCAAATCTCCTACTAAGTCCAACATCTTATGACGGACTGGCTCATTTGCAAATCTTAATGGCGGATTTAACCATCCTTCAGAGCCGCAAACCAGTGCATTGTCTAAGCTGCCACCTTTAATTAATCCAGCCTGTTGTAAGTATTCTATTTGATGTAATAAACCAAAAGTACGAGCAGGCGCAATTTCCGCCGCAAAGCTAGCAGCAGCATCACCCACATCAGCCGCTAATAACCAACTGTGCCATTGATTGCCAATTGCAGGTAAATCAAAATCAATCCCATAGCTAAAGCGGGTTTCGGCGGCTGGGATAGCACAGACAAAGGCATCGTTTTGATAAATCCAGATTGGTTCTGCAAGAACCCATTTATCTGAGTTGTCATCTGCTGTTTGCGGTTGTAAGCCAACTTGAGCAACACTAGCTGCCCAAATTTGGGCTGAACCATCCAATAGCGGCACTTCTGGCCCATCAATTTCAATGCGGGCATTATTTACACCCATACTGGCCAATGTTGCTAACAAATGTTCGACTGTCCGAACAGATGCTTCACCTTTACCCAATTGAGTTGACAGTACAGTTTCATTGACTGCGGCAATTTGAGCAGGAATAATTGGCAAATCTGGCAAATCTACTCGCACAAAATAGCGCCCGCTATTAGCTGGGGCTGGTAATATCCGCACATTAGTAGTAATACCACTATGCAGTCCGACTCCTGTTTGGCAGATTTCCCCGGCGATGGTGTGCTGTTGCATCGGCGAAAATTTAATACACCTTAATAAATAGTCAAGGGTCGAGGGTCAAAGAGTCAATAGTTCTTTGTCAATAGTTCTTAGTCATTTGTGAATCTGTACTGATGAACAAAGGACTAAGGACAAATGACTCTTGACAAATTTAAAATCTTTCCCCAATGCCGAAGTTAATGCGGCTATCACCATCATCGTTGATACCGTAGTCGATGCGAATTGGCCCCAATGGTGATTGCACGCGCACACCCAGACCATAACCATAGCCAGTACCATTTTTGTTGAGAACATCCGCTGCCCTAGTATTGGTGCCTAAGTCAGTGCCAAAATCAACAAAGGCTGCACCGCTCACGATGGAAAATACCGGGAAACGATACTCTAAAGTTGCTTGCACGTAACTGCGGCTGCTGGCTAGTGTACCTTCTTCATAGCCACGCACAGAGTTACTACCGCCTAAAGTAAAGGCTTCGTAGGGAGGTAAATCACCGAGGATAGTACCGCCTTGAATGTTAAAAGCGAGAGTTTGTGCGCCTTTGGAAAAGTTCAGGAGTTTTACGGGGATGTATTGGCTATAACTACCCCGTAGTCTAGTGAGTAAAATATTGCCTTCGCCTATGGGTAATGATTGATCAAGCCCGAAACGCAGGAACGAACCACTAGTAGGTTGTAAGGCATTATTACGACGATCGCGCTGTGTACCTAGTTGTAATAATACTAAGTCGTCTTGACCTGTACCAGAGAAGCTTAAGGGAATTAATTCTCCAGGTTGGCCATTGTCGTCGTACACTGTACCAAATCTTCTGAGATTCCCATCAGCGTCACGGGTGGAAACTCGCTGATATTGCAACCCAGCCGAAGCTGTCCATTCTGCTCGTTCGTAGGGATTATTAGATAAAGGACGGGTAAAGGTGACACCACCACCTAACCGCAGCACACGGGGGCGATCGCCATCTGTATCTCCGGCTCTAAAAGTTTCTACGTTGTTCTCATCTCCTTCAAACACCAAGGAAATGGAACTGCGGCGAAAAATGTTGGCTGTGTAGGAGGTGCGGTAAGGATCACCGGCAATCCAGGGGTCGGTGTAGCGTAAATCAAATAGTAATTCCCTAGTTCCCACTTGGACTTCTGCACCTAATTTTTGGTTTCTGCCGTTGAGGTTTTGCTGTTGATAGCTGACTGTACCAAACAATCCACTGGCAGAACTAATACCAGCACCAGCTGCGATCGAACCGCTACTACGTTCTGCCACATTAATTACCACATCAACTTTGCTGGGGTCAGTACCAGGGTCTAGGGAAACATTTACATCTTCAAATAATCCTAGTCCATATACCCGCTGTAGGTCTTTTTGTACTGTATTGCGGTTAAATACTTGTCCAGGTTTTAATTCTACTTCTCGTGTAATAATATACTCTTGTGTCCGTCCACGAATTGGTCTACCTTGGTCGTCTGTTTCTTGACCTTCTTTGTTACGGAACCGGACTTTAATATTTTCGACTACACCTTCGGCAACTTGTAGCGTGACAACTCCATTTTCCGAAACTTGGGGCGCACCAATCACATTGGCTAACACATAACCTTGGTCTTGATAGCGTTTGGTTAAGGTTTTAATCCCTTCTTGCAAGTCTCGTAAGTTGAGGATTTTACCATACTGATCTTTAAAAACTTCATCCGCCGTACTTGCTGGCAGAACTGAAGCAACACCAGTCCCAGGATTAGCTTCGACTTGCACTTTTGTGAGTACAGGGTTGGGCTGGACAATAAAGCTGACTCGCACGCCCAAGGGGGTATCTTCTGGTAAAGCTTGGACGTTAGAAAAGAAGCCTGTCCCAAAAATCGAATTAATATCTTCTTGTAATTGGGTACGGGTAGTTGTCCGTCCTGGTTGAGTCCGAATGACTTGATAAACTCGATCTTCTAGTTCTGGTGGTAATTGTCCTGTTTGGGGTCTGACAACTACTTCTGACACCAATACCCTTGGTTCTGTTGATTCGGTAGCGCCATTTGGTTGGGTATTCCCTGGAGATGTGGGAAATGCTGGTTCGATGGTTGGGGGGGTGAGTATTCGTCCGGGCTGGGGATTTTGGGGAGATGCCGGTTCGATGGTTGGGGGGGTGGTATTTTCCGGCTGGGGATTTTGGGGAGATGCCGGTTCGATGATTGGTGGGGTGGTATTTTCTGGAGATGCAGGTTGTGTTGCTGGAGTCGAACTATCAGGAATGGTGTTGGGCTGTTGAGTATCAGAATTGGGGATTGTTTCTGGCGTTTGGGCAATTGTTGGGACTATTACCTGTGCTTTTGCATCTGATTGTGTTGGCAAAATGGTCACAGATTTTGGTTGAGTATCTTTGAGTGCCTTAGCCTCTGGGGAGGCGATCGCAGTTTGTAAACTTTCCCTCTCTGAACCTAGCCCTGCGTCCTTCTCTTGTGGCTGCTTTGTAGCGGGTTTTAAAATTTTCGCTGTGGGTTGTAAATCTTCCGCAGTTTGGGCATTCGCTCTGAAAGAACCACTTAATGGCGCTGCAATTGCTACAGCTGCTACTAATATAGGAGATAAACGCATTTTATATTCCTCTTCACTTCCGCACACAATCACACACTAGTTATTAGTCATTAGTCATTGGTCATTTGTCCTTTGTCAAGACCAATAACCAATGACAAGGTACATCAGTTTAATTTTTACTGTCTACTGTTTGCAGCACTCGCTGTAAAACTTCTTGGTACGCATCTTCTACATTGCCTAAATCTCGGCGGAAGCGGTCTTTATCCAGTACGCGGCGGTTGGGGTCAGTTTCTGTAGTGTCCCACAAACGACAGGTATCAGGACTAATCTCATCTGCCAGGAGTATCTGCTGTTGTGAATCCAAGCCAAATTCTAGTTTGAAGTCTACTAAGGTAATGCCACATTGCTGCCAAAAGCTCCGCAGAAACTCGTTGATTTGCAATGCTAGATTCTTAATTAGGTCTACTTGTTCCTCTGTAGCTAATTCCATTAAGAGTAGGCGATCGCGTGTCAATAACGGGTCTCCTAATTGATCATTTTTGTAATAAAACTCTACCAAGGGCTGTTTTAACACTGTACCCACTGGTAAACCTGTTTGTTGACTCAAGCTACCAGCTGCAATATTTCTCACCACTACTTCTAAGGGTAAAATTTTCACCGCCTTAACCCGCATTTGATTGGGGGACGGGCTGTCAATAAAATGGGTTTTAATTCCTTGGGCTTCCAACTGTTTAAATAACTGGCTAGCAATACTACAGTTAATTTTTCCCTTACCGATGATACTGCCACGCTTTTGGGCATTAAACGCAGTCGCATCATCTTTAAAATCAGCCAGCAAGATTTCTGGATTATCTGTTGTATAGAGTATTTTTGCTTTGCCTTCGTAGAGCTTGGAATGAACAGACATGGTAGGAGGTAAACTTTTCAGCAATGGGAGACTTGTGTCCTTTCGGGCTTAACCATTTTATCTTTAGTTCACAAAAATTCGCTAATTAATCGTCAGTGCATAATGAAAAAATGAAACACATATCAGACTCTTCTTGAATTGCGGAAAACAACAGCACACCCGAAAAATGCTCTTTCTTACTCTCTACTCTCCATCTGCACAGATACCGCAAAATTCCGGAACCACAAGCCAGAATTCAGCATGAAAATAGGCTCTCTACTAACTTTGAGAATTAAATTCTGTGTTTCATTGACTGACAATCTGCTGTAAATTCATCAATTATGAAATGAAATTTCAGGGTTTTCAACAGTATCCTGATATAAAATTGATTCCTCCTTTACCCGTAAATCTTGTGACTGTAAAACAACGGCATAAAATCGGTTTATACCTGTGATTGAGCGGGATAAAAGCAGCCATTAGAGAATTAAATTTTACTGGTCAGCAGCAGTAGGTTACAGTAAATATGAATTACCTAATGCTGAACCTCATATATATAATATATAACCTCTAGTAGAGGTAAATTTGCCAAGAAATTACTAAAATCTGATTGTAGATTTTTTTACTCAAAAACCGTTTTTTCTCCTAAGACATATAAAGTATAAACTATGACTAAGTAAATAACTGTTGAAAATTTTGATTGGTATTTAATACCAAAAAATGTCAATTAATAAATGGCACAAGGGTACACTATTAGCAATTACTGCACAAAGATAAATGCCAATCAAGCCTTTTTGCTTTTAGCAGCAAGATATAACAATTTTACTTGACTTCTAAATTCCCTATTGAGGTAGAAAGGAAGAAGTAAGTAGGTAATTCATAGAAAAATTGCTATACGTGCATAACTCATGGCTTGAGTTCAGATATTAAAACAATAATGGAGTTTAACAAGTGGAGCAGAAGAGAGTGGACAAAGATGATTTTATTTACCCTAAAGGCCGCTATTATGGGCAAGTTAAACCCGAAAACTTAGTATTTAATGCTAATCTTCAGGAATTTGCGAATAAAGTTAGTTATGTTTGTAGCTTAGAAACAGGTGGAAAAATCCCGCCAGAAGATGCTTACGAACAAATTAAAGCTTTGTGGAAACAGCTAAAACAAAGTAAAAAACAACTCAAGATTGGCGAAAATCCTTTTAGAGATGAAGGTGGAGAAGCTGAAGAATGAGATAAAAACACAGTTAAACAATATAGTAAAAAGCAAAACTTATTTACTTGATATTGCCGTGACTGCTTACCAGAATTTCACTTATTCAGAAACATCAAAAAGCTTTTGTAATTATAGGTAAAAAATTTATTTGCTCACAATTGTCCAAACACCATCCCAGGAATCTGGCGGTGGTGTTCGGTGATAATTTTGGGCGCGTTCTAAATGAATTTCTACGGCTTGGTCTTTGGGGCGGAGGTGTTTTGCTGCGGTAAAGTTGGCGATCGCACCAGCAAAATCCTTTGCTAAATAAGCAGCCCGTCCGTTATGATAGTGAAACAAAAATTCTTGGGTATCAGCATCTAAAGGCTTGTGGCGATCGCCAATTAACTCATAGATATTCACAGCTTGGTTTTTACCCTTAACGCGAATTTTATCTAACTCCCGCACCCAAATGCGATCGCTGCAAAGTTGATAAGTAAATTCGCTCAAAATAATATCACAGCCATATTCTTTCGTGACGGCTTCTAACCGGGCGCTTAAGTTCACACTATCGCCAATTACGGTGTAATCCATACGTTTGTGAGAGCCAATATTACCAGAAACAACTTCCCCAGAACTAATCCCAATCCCGATGCGAATTTGGGGTTGTTCCTGAATAATTCGGCGTTGGTTAAATTCTTCTAGACGTTGGCGCATATCTAACGCTGATTGTACCGCTTGCCAAGCATGGTTTTCTGTAATTGGTAGGGGCGCACCAAACACAGCCATTAAAGCATCGCCAATAAATTTATCTAAAGTGCCTTCGTAATTAAAAACCGCTTCCACCATTGTTTCAAAATACTGGTTCAACAACGATACAACTTCGGCTGCGCCCAAATTTTCCGTCAAAGTAGTGTAGCCACGAATATCAGAAAATAAGACAGTCACATCCTTGCGTTCACCCACCATCAAAGCATCTTCACCCAAAGCCATGACTTGTTCGGCGACATGGGGAGTTAGGTAACGATACATTGTGGTTTTCAGGCGTTTTTCTTGGCTAATGTCTTCTAAAACCACCAAACCGCCTCTCACTCCTCCTTCGGGGTTGGTAAGGGGATTAACCGTCAAATTTATACTACGTTCTAATTGTTCTACTTGATTAGCTGGGATTAATTGGGATGGAGGAGTTAACAGTAAATTCCAGGGAATGAAAAAATCAGAGTTGTTGCGATCGCGGACTGTTAAAATTAACTGATGAGTTGCGCCTGATTGCAAAGTTGAATCTTGATTGTCACTATTTACTCGCCCGTCTAAAGTCAGTGCTTGATATAGCCCCACCATCAAACTTTGTTCTGGAACATAATGTCTAGCGCCCGATGTCAAACTGTCTTCTAAGCGCATTTGTAAATTTTCAATGGGTACTACTTCCCAAACAAAGCGACCGATTAAATTTTGTTCCCACAATAATTTATTGCTTTTGTTATTAGCATCACCTAAAGGACAACCTAATAACTCTAAAGCTGCATCATTAATTGTCACAATTCGACCAATCATATCAGTCGAAATTACAGCATCAGATAGACTTTGCAAAATGTCTTTTTGATACTGTTTTTCTAGCAGGACATTTTCAAACAACCGCGCATTTTCTAATGCTATGCCTGCCTGAATATTAAAAGCCCGCATAAACTCTTCATCAGAAGCAGTAAAACTGCCTTTTTGCTTATTAATTAGCTGCGTTACTCCTATTAATTCATTAGCAGAATTAAACACTGGCAAACATAAAATATTCCGCGTTACATAGCCAGTTTTTCTATCTGTACTGGGGTCAAAACGCGGGTCTTTATAAGCATCAGGAATATTTAATGCGTCCCCTGTAGATGCTACATAACCCGCAATTCCCCGATTTGCTGGCATCCGAATTTCGATAAAGTCTGTTGTCGACGCTGCGGCTGCAACCTTAGTCCAAAGTTCACCCATTTCTTTGCGATATAAAAACAGCGTACTGCGGTCTGCTTGCATCAAAATTCGGGCTTGTTCCATGACTATTTGCAAAGTTGCTTCTAAATCTAAACTCTGCCCCAATGTTTGAGTTGCCCTTAATAATGCTGTTGCGCCTCGTTGATTGCGGGCTGCTACATAGAAAGATTGACAAGTTTCTAAAATAATCCCAATAGAAGCTGCGAAATCTCGAAAACACTCTTCATCTTCATGATTAAAGGGAATGTTGCCTTCTTTATTTACCAGTTGCACAACAGCAACAGTTTGACCTTTGCTACTGACAACAGGCATACATAAAATATTCCGAATTTTGTAGCCCATTTGTTTTTCTAAATCTGGACTAAATAAAGGATGCGTCGCAGTTTCCGCAATATTCAAATATTGGCCTGTACTCGCCACATGCCCAGGAATACCAACATTAATTGGTGTTCTAATTTCTAAGAACCTTTGACTATTATCTTGGGGAACTTTTGACCAGAGTTGACCTTTATCATAGTCAACTAAAAAAAATTGCTGTGTGTTCCGCTTGCAAAATTTGACCAATTTTCAAAGTGATGGCTTCTAGTACCTTCTCCAACATTGTTTCTAGAGCTTCATTATTGATTAATTCAATCGCTCTGAGAAATTGTTGGAACTCAGCAGTGATAAAGTCGAGCAGACAAACAAATTCGTTAACAGAAAGGTCTTTGACACGACGCAGTAAGGCGTGGGTGCGATTAACTTGTGTGAGTTCAGTTAATGTAGCCAAGACGCTACCAGGGTTGGGAAGAGTCATGGAATTTTAGATTTTAGATTTTATAGCAAGAAGCAGGAAGCAGGAGGTAAAATTTTTAGACTACAAAAAAACCTTTTTATATCGTCCAATTGGGTTTAAGTCTCCCACCAAATCCAATATTTTTCCAGTCTTTTATCAGAGGCTGGTCGAAATACCTCTCTCATCTAGCCTCCTTCCTGCCTCCTGCCTTTTCACTCCTGCCTGTATTTAAACTGCTGCTGTTGGCTGTTTTACTGAGACTATTTTTTGATAGTAATCTTGCAGCTGGCGTGTGGCCGCTGCCCATCCCCATTTTTCTGCTTCTTTACGAGCATTTTGACGAATGATATCTCGTTCTTGTTGATTTTCCAAGAGGCGGATTGTAGCAGAAATCGCATCTTGAATATCTGCTTTGGGGTCAAAAAGATATCCATTCACACCATCTGTAACTATATCAGGGATGCCGCCAGAACGAGCAGCAACCACCGGACAACCAGCGGCCATTGCTTCTAATAAGACTAACCCCAAAGTTTCTGTACGGGAAGGAAAGATAAAAGCATCAGCACTCGCAAAGGCAGAACCTAACTCCCGTCCCATGAGATAGCCAACAAAATGTGTGTTTGTTCCAGTAAAGTGTTTTTCTAGGGCTTGGCGATGGGGGCCATCACCAACTAAGGCTAATCGTGCTTGGGGAATTGCTTCTAAAATTGGTTTAATGCGTTCAATTTCTTTTTCGGCAGATAAGCGCCCAACATAAAGTAATAAGGGACTTTCAGGATTGTTTTGAGAAAGATGCGATCGCATCTCTAAACTGGCTAAATCAGGATGAAATAATTCTGTATCTACGCCCCTTTGCCACAAGTCTACTCTTTCAATGCCGTGTGATGATAATTCCTTCATCATGGCTGTAGAAGTACAAAGATTTAACAATGCTTGATTATGTGCGCCTTTAAGCAACTCCCATAATAATCCCTCTAACATTCCTAAACCGTAATGCTGGAGATATTGCGGTAAGTGGGTATGGTAAGAAGCTACTAAGGGAATTTTCAAAACTTTGCTATAAAAAATGCCTGATAATCCTAGAACCGCAGGGTTTACAACGTGAATCACATCTGGCTGGAATTCTTCTAAAGCATAACCAATGGCTGGGCGGGGTAGTGCCATTTTTAACTCTGGATACAGAGGCAAGGGAAAGCCACTAACGCCGTAAACTTTCGCTCCTTTATGTTCCGTGATTCCACCCTCTGGGGCAATCACTAAAACTTGATTTCCATGACGCTGTAGATGGTCAACTGTATGGCGTAGACGTGTGACTATGCCATCTACTTTCGGCAAAAAGGTTTCGGTGAATAGGGCTATTCTCATACAAAAAATTATTCAGTCCACGCAGGTAATCTCAACTGCTGTTGAATTTCGAGTGCTACAACAGAGTAAACTGTTTCTCGTAGCGGAATCAATTGTGTATGGCGAGAAATATTGAGTGCTGAGTAAGGGCGTAGCGACTTTTGGGTTTCGTCCTCAATTCAACATCTAAAATGTCCCCAATCTACTTCATCGTGCTGCCTGTCTGGAGTGATATCTTGCAGCAGTTGATCAAGAGTGTACTTGGGTTTTGCTGGAGAGAGAATGATTTTATTTCCCTCGGTGGAAATGGCAACTAAGTCTCCTTGTTTTAATCCCATCTGTTGAATAATTGTTTGCGGGAGTCTGATTCCCAGAGAGTTACCCCAGATGCTGATTTTTTGGGTGACCATTATTGAGAATGATGATTTGGTGTTTATACATTGAGTATACTGCTGACTGGGTTGGATTTTTGGCGATGGAATGCACCCTACAAGATCAGGCGATTGCCCAAGTCATATTGCGTTCTTAGTGATAATAGTTTCAGAGGTAACTATTCACGAGGTCTGATTGTGGTCTTTGCTCATTCCACCACCCCAGATATAATTAAAAATCGCTTCACATTAGACGAGTATCGGGCAATGGAAGAAACCCATCCAGAACGCCATGAATACCGCAATGGAGAGATTATTACAATGTCAGGAGGTTCGGAAGCCCACAGTGCGTAGACGCGAAGCGGCTTGTCGTCAGACATCGCCAGCAACTTATTAATTTACTTGGGATTTTTGCTGAGAGATAGCGATTTTCGTTTGTATAACAGCGATTTGCGCGTTGGATTCCTGAATATCAGTGTGGTACTTATACTGATTTGATGGTTGTGAATGGTCAACCAGAGTTCAATGAAAATCGCAATGATGAAATTCTCAATCCTTTACTGATTGTCAAAGTTTTATCGCCCTCTACTGAGGCTTACGATCGCGGTGAAAAGTTCCGCAAATATCGCTCTCTGTCCAGCTTTCGTGAATATCTGCTGGTGAGTCAAACTGAACCCTGCATTGAACACTATCACAACCTTGAGCATCAAAGTAGCGATCGCTGGCAATGGCAAGTTTACTCCCACGTTGAACAGACTATCTTTCTCTACAGTTTAAATGTAGAAATTCCCCTAACTGAAATCTATCGTCGTATTAATTTTTAAGCATTTCTGGACGATAGGCTTAATAAACTACAACTGTCTGGTCGCCATACTGCGCTAGTATATGACGACCAGTTTGAGGCCAGGGAGAGATTTAATTGAGATAAGATTCCGTCACCAACCTCATACAGTTTTGACCTAATTTCTATGCCAAGAAACTTTCGGCAAAATTTGTTTTTTATCAACTCGTTGCTGATACTTAACTGCAAAATTTAACAGCGAATCAAGTAACGAGTCTGAGAGGTAGTGAGGTTGTAAGCCGAGGTCAAGCAGTTTGGTATTTTTGGCGTTGAAGTAATGTTCTTCTTTTTCAACTCTGGGGTTATCTATGTTGTTGATGTCAACATTTAATCCCAAAGCGTTACCTGCTTTTTTCACCATCAACGCCAAGTCACCCACACTAAATAGTTCGGTAAATTGGTTGAAGACGCGGAATTCTCCAGGTTCAGCAGGATTAGCGATCGCTAATTCCATACAGCGGACTGTATCACGAATATCTAAGAATCCGCGAGTTTGTCCACCTTTACCATATACCGTTAAAGGATGACCAATGGCAGCTTGAATACAAAAGCGGTTCAACGCTGTCCCAAATACACCATCGTAATCTAGGCGATTAATCAACAGTTCGTCCATTCCCGTTTCTTCGGTTAAGACTCCATACACAACGCCTTGATTTAAGTCTGTTGCACGCAATCCCCAAATCCGACAAGCAAAGTGGATATTGTGGCTATCATGCACTTTACTTAAGTGGTACATTGAGCCAGGTTGCTTGGGATAAGGTAAGGTATCCTTGCGCCCATTGTGTTCAATGGTGATATACCCTTCTTCAATATCGATGTTGGGTGTACCATATTCACCCATTGTTCCCAACTTGACTAAGTGGCAGTCGGGGAAGTCTTCGCGCATGGCATACAGCAAGTTGAGTGTGCCAACTACGTTATTGACTTGGGTGAGAACTGCATGTTCGCGGTCAATCATGGAGAATGGCGCGGAACGCTGTTCGCCAAAATGCACGATCGCATTTGGTTCAAATTGATGTAAAGTTTTTTGCAGAAATTCGTAATTAGTAATATCGCCTACGAATAGGTCGATAGATTTGCCGGTCAAATCTTGCCAGCGCTGGATACGTTGCTGAATCGGTGCGATCGGCGTTAGAGTTGCGATACCAAGTTCGTTATCCCAGTGCCGACGCACCAAACTATCTAAAATTCCAACTTCGTAACCTCGATTGGAGAGGTAAAGTGCGGTTGCCCAACCGCAATACCCATCGCCACCAATAACCAGGACTTTCATTTTCACCAGTTTTTACTCGCTGATAGCTAAATCTATCAGGTTTCTGTACCCCATCAACCATCAAAAGTAGTGATTGTCATTACTCATTTGTCATTAGTCATTGGTCATCTGTCAAAAGGCACAACCTTTTAGGATTTCATACTTCATTTCACTCAGCACTCAGCACTTTCAACTCAGCACTCTTTACCTGATATTGCTGGGCTATGTAATAAAACAAGGGGTAATAGTTGGAAAACTCTTGGCTGGGGCTTTTTCCCCGCCAGTAATAGGTAACTTTACCTTGAGTTAAGGTCAATTTCATCGAACCTTCTTGCTGACCAACTTCTACTAATAAAACCCCAGATACTCCTTGTGTAGTCTGAAAGTTAGACTGGATGGCATTTTTGGGATCTGGTGAAAGATTGCTAGCCCAGCCTCTAATTTCCACATTTTGACTGCGTGGTGAAACTAAAACAACACCATCATCGTTATCGGGAGTTGATAACACAGTCCAATTGCTGGGATAGGGAAATTCAAAGCCATAACGGGAATTTTTATAAGTCTGCCATTGAGTGTCAGAAACCCTAAAAGGTTGGCTGCATCCTGATAACAAAAACGATAAAGCGATCGCACTCGCCACTTTTTGATGTTTTGTATAAATACTTTTCCATTTACTACTAGTTTTTACTGAAAAAATAAACATAATAATGAGTTTATACAATTACTGTAAACCTTTATTTTTATCGAGTTTATTCCAGCTTTTATCTAATATTTAACTGCTATTTAAGCTAATTTTTTCTTTGTTTTAAATATAACTTAGCCTACTTTAATAGTCACAAAATAGTGTAAATAAATGTAACAAAATTGCCGTCAAAACGTTTTACCAGCTTGACAAGCAATCAAAGAGCCGATAACGTGATATACATACCCGGGTAAGACCGCCAAAGAGTTATATGCAAACGCAAACTAAGCAAAAGGTTACTTTTTATATATCGCCAGAACTGCACAAAAGGTTGAAGATCCGTTCAGCAATTGATTCTGAGCCAATGTCAGAGCTTGCCGAACGCGCCCTCTACTTTTACTTGGCGAATCCAGAATTAGTAGAAGAAATAGAAGCTTCTGCTTATGGGAGAACTCACAGAGTTTATTCCTGTCCGACTTGCGAAAGTTCACTTGCGTTACGTGATGGGGAATTAGTTGCTTTAGGTCATCAGCCTGGATTGATTGGTCAAGAGACTATTTCCATTGATGAAATTGAAGAAGTGCCAACCCATCCCAAGAGTGAAGAGGAGTTAGTCCCTTGCTAGATAAGAATTATGAATAAGTGATTCATAATTCAGTAATTGTTACAAGTCTGTTCTTTACAGTATTAGGTCTCAAGTAGGTCGATTGTATGAAAGAAGAGCTCAACATCTTAATTCAAGCTCAATACCCTCTAATCTACCTTGTGACCTCCGAGGAAGAGCGAGCAGAGCAATCAATTTCCACAATCGCTCAAGTGTTAAAACCCCAACGCCGAGTTTATGTATGGACAGTAACTCATGGCATCGTGGAATACGGTCAACCCCGGAATGGAAGCCAACACAACACAGTTTCCCCAGAGGCGGCAATTGATTGGATAATTCGGCAAAAAGAGCCTGGTATATTTATTCTTAAAGATTTACACCCATTTATTGATGCACCTGCGACAACAAGATCGTTGCGAGATGCGATCGCTAGTTTTAAAGGGCAACAAAAAAAATATTATTTTAATGTCGCCGATGCACCAAGTCCCCATAGAATTGGAAAAGGAAGTAGTAGTATTAGACTTCCAACTTCCAGATATGGCGGAGTTGAATAAAGTTTTAACTTCCCATTTAGATCACTATCGTGGGCGACGGTTGACAACAGAAGCACGCGAAAAACTACTCAGAGCAGCTTTAGGTTTAACCAAAGATGAATCTGAGAAAGTGTATCGCAAAGCCCAAGTCACCACCGGACGGCTGACAGAAGAAGAAGTTGATATAGTTTTATCAGAGAAAAAGCAACTGATCCGCCGCAATGGCATCTTAGAATATATCGAAGAAGATGAAACCATTGATGCTGTAGGTGGCTTAGAAGAATTAAAGAAATGGCTGAAGCAACGCTCTAATGCTTTTACCGAAAGAGCAAGAGAGTATGGTTTACCCCAACCCAAAGGGATGCTAATTTTAGGAGTACCTGGTTGTGGTAAGTCATTGATAGCCAAAACAACATCCCGACTTTGGGGTTTACCGTTGTTGCGCTTGGATATGGGGCGCGTATACGACGGCTCAATGGTGGGACGAAGTGAGGCAAATCTGCGTAACGCCCTCAAAACAGCAGAATCAATCTCTCCAGCGATTCTGTTTATTGACGAGTTAGATAAATCCTTTGCTGGTAGTGCTGGTTCTGGTGACTCCGACGGCGGCACATCAAGCAGGATATTTGGGTCTTTCCTCACATGGATGCAAGAGAAAAAATCTCCAGTGTTTGTCATGGCTACAGCCAACCGAGTTGAACGCTTACCTGGGGAATTCTTGAGGAAAGGTCGATTTGATGAAATTTTCTTTGTGGATCTGCCTACACCAGAAGAACGGCGTGATATCTTCAATATTCACCTAAGCAAGCGCCGTCGTGAAGACATCTCCCGCTTTGATTTAGAGCAACTAGCCAAGATGTCGGATGGCTTTTCTGGGGCAGAAATTGAACAAGCGATTATTGCGGCAATGTATGAAGCCTTTGCCCAAGACCGTGAGTTCACCCAACTAGATATTATTGCGGCACTGAAAGCAACCTTGCCACTGTCTCGCACGATGCAAGAACAGGTAACAGCCCTTAGAGACTGGGCTAGACAGCGAGCAAGACCAGCCGCATCCTCCGTTGCTGAATATCAGCGAATGGAGTTCTAAAAGCTTTCCCTGCTAACCCAGGGGAAAGGCTAGTTGAACAAACTAGCAGTTAAGAGAAAAAGCCGCGTCTTGTTCAGTGCGGCTTGCCGATGATAAACCGTTGTTCTTTTCTCAATCTTCTCATTGGAGGAAACCCAAATGTCTCACTTTAGCACTCTTCGCACCAAAATCACCGATGCAGAAATCCTCAAAGCTTCTTTACGCGACTTGGGTATTACCGTAAAGACAGAAGCAGATGTACGCGGTTATAACGGTCAGCGTGTACGTTCCGACATCGTTGCTGTTTTGGAAGGCGAATATGATCTCGGCTGGTCTCGCAATAGCGATGGTTCCTTCGACCTCATCGCTGACCTGTGGGGCGTTGCTAAAAAGCACAACCAAACCGAGTTAATCAACTCTATTAATCAAAAATATGCAGTCAACAAGACTTTGGCTGAAGTAAAACAGCGCGGTCTGCAAAACGCTAACGTTAAGTTGGTATTGCAATAGTAATTTCTCTGCGCGTTCCCAAAGCTGCACGGGTTAACCACAATATAGCGGTTAGCCCGCTCTTTTTTGCTTATTATGGGGCTGAGAATCAACTCACGCCGTCTTTTTATGGGTGATAATTTCATACAGAATAAATCATCCAACTAAATACCTTTACACCTCAAGAAAGAGGTTTCACTAGTGTTAATTAGCAACAATTAAAACAGTATTTCTATGAGGAATTAACTCATTTTCTGCGCGTGTTTCAATCAACAATATTGACAAGGTGACACAGCATGGCTAAAACTAAAGCAAAAGATATTCTCTCATTAATTGAAGCAGAACATCGTCAAGTTGAAAAACTGTTTACAGAAGCAGAAAAAGCTAATAAAAACAAGCTCCACGAAATATTTGCTCAGATTTATCTAGCATTAAATTTACACGCTAGAACTGAAGAATTAGTTTTCTATCCAGCATTACGCGAGTATGAGGAAACTGCACAATATATAGAAGAAGCTGAAGAAGAACACGAAGAAGCTGAGATTCTTCTAGAAGAAATTAAAGCACTACAACCAGGCAACGCTGAGTTTAAATCCAAATTGAGTGATTTAAAAGAAGCAGTGCAGCATCATGTAGAAGAAGAAGAAAGTGAAATTTTTGAGGCTGTACGTGGGTGTATCAGTGAAGAGGAATTAATTGAATTAGGGAAAGAATTTCAAGAAGCTAAAGTGAAATTAGAAGCGGATGTGAAAGAAGCGATGGCGCAGTAAAGCCCAATAATAAGGTGTTATGTGCGCTAGTCAATGTAACTAAAAACCCGACACAAAGTTTTGTGTCGGGTTTTTATTTTATTTTGTTTGGGAACTCATCAATCTTTTTTTGAAAAAATTTAGAACTACCCCACAGGGATAAAGCGAAGTTCGGTTCAAGAATATTTGGTTGTAAAAGACCTAAAAACAGAATTTATTAGTCTTGTGGTTTATTAATGAATCGGTGTTCTAGCCCGAACAAATGGAATTCGCACGCCAGATGCTACTCTGTGCGGCTTCTCGCAGAGCGCGTCTACAAGTCAGCAAAGCCGACGACAGTCGCCTCTAATCGAGCCAACGCGTTGCGGAGGTTCCACCTACGCGGACTGATGCAAAATCAAGGATTTAGAACCCGCGCAGGCGGGTTTTGTCTGTGTAGCCGTGACTTCAGTCGCTTGGTGCAAGAATATGTTATCCACAAGATGGCTCGAAATATCAGGTGGAAGACCAAGCAAACTAATAATTTCCTGTTGTAGAGGGTTTAAAGGACGAAAATAGTCAAAGTGATAGTCAACAGTCTGTTGAAACCCGACTGTTATGTTGTAGACATTTCCCACCTGACAATGATTGAAACAGAGCGACAAAACGGATATTGGAAGTTAATTTTTACTTCTTGCCAACATCACGCGCCATCTTGAGGTAATAGTCCTCTACTTTTTTCTGAGAACGACGGCGGCTAAATGAAGGAGTTTCCGAGGTGGTTTTCTGTTCTGTTTTTGCTGGTTCTTCTGAAACTCGCTTGATAGTTTGAGCCGCATCAGATTCCAAATAATAGCCAGAGCTATTAAATCCGAAAACTTTCCCAAAAAAGCCAAAAATACTCCCGAAAAACCCGAAAATAGCCTTGAAAAATACGGAAAAATAACCTTCAAGGCGAATAAAGACATTCCGAAGAATTTGAATTAGACGATCCATAGCAGCACCTCTATGATTGCCTACTGCTATTGTGACTTAATTTCGTCCTAGTTAGGTATTCTCCCAGAGGTATAACTATCAAAGTTTGATGATTAATTTACTAGATGTGTCTTTTGGCAGTTTAGTCAAGACTGAGAAATATTTATTAATATAGTTATAAATCAGTGTCAAAAATCAAAACGTTCTCATTGGCAGATACTGGATTTTCCACCATCGGAGTAGAAGACATGAAAGACCAAAAAACATCCGACTCTAAAGAGTTCGTAGGCAATCTCAAGAATGGGATTTGGCTATTTGGACTCTCTTCTTGGGTCTTTGGCATTACCGATCGCAGTATCGCTTCTTTTGCAGATGGTTATCTGTCTGCTTTGGATTTAACGCAACTATTCACAGCAGCGACATTTTTTTGTAGCATGGCTATTTTTAAAACCCACATCCAAGGTTTAAGACGGTTAATTTGTAATTATTTGGTTTAGTTGGTCGCTGATTTTATCAAGCTAATAAATACTTCCGAGGTAGAACGTTTTCTTTATAGCAAAGTGCTGAGTATCAACATCAGATGATTTCTGTGAAATCATTCTTCATTCTCTGCGTGAGTCCTATTCAAGATGATGCACTTGGTAAAGTGAGAGTAAACCCTGTTTGACCAGAAGTTACAGAATCTAGGGCTAGTTCACCACGGTGCGCTCGGACAATTTCACGGGCGAGGCTGAGTCCTAGTCCAATACCTTCTACTTTCCGGGTGCGGGCTGGATCACCACGATAAAAGCGTTCAAACAACCGATCGCGATCGCTGGGTAAAATATCTTTTGATGAATTGGTAACTGTGATTTTGAGAGTTTTTTGGGTTTGATGTGCGTGAATCTTAATCCAGCCATCAGCAAAATTATATTTAATTGCGTTACTAAGCAGATTTTGTAGAACTTGCATAAGTAAATCGCGATCGCCTTTTACCCGCAAATTATCAGGAATATCTGTTTGCAAATTCAATTGAGGAGCCAGCAATTCTACATCTTCAATCATCTCCCATAACAACTCAGACATATTGACATCCACCAGATACAAGCCCATTTTGCCTGCATCTGCCAAAGACAGCAGCAAGAGTTTTCGCATAATTGTACTTAAGCGATGCACTTCATCCAACAAATTGCTTAAACGTTGCTGTACATCACTTCCTGGCTCAACTTGTTGGAGCGATCGCTCTAATTCACCTTGCAAAATAGTTAATGGGGTTTTCAGTTCATGGGCTGCATCTGCACTAAAGCGGGAAGCTTGGGTAAAACTGCGTTCCAGACGTTCTAACATTTGGTTAAACACCTGAATGAGTTCCACAAATTCTAAATCTGTTGTCTCAGTGGGAATACGCTGATCTAAGCCTTGCACTGTTACCCGTTGAATTACGTCCGTTAACTCGTGAATCGGACGCAACGCCCCACCAGAAACAAACCAAGCCCCAGCCGCAACTAGCAATAAAGCGCCCGGAATTAACACCAAGAAAATATAGCGGATACTCGCCATTTCTTGATTCACAGGTTGTAAGCTGACAGCAACCGCCACCTGAGAATTCGGAAATTTCAGCGCACCAATCCGCCAAGTTTCTTTTGCGGTGTGTTCCGTAAAAAATTGTGGTGGAGTTGGGCGCGGTGGTGGTTGTCCTGGCTGATTTGTACCAAAAATTACAGGTCTTCTTTGTCGGGGAATATCTGGCGGTGCAGGTGCTAACTCTAAACGCTTCACCAGTAGATTTTTCACCTCAGTATCCGCAGATAAAGAGTTAAATTCGTAGACTGTTTTACCCTCAGCATTCAGCACCAGTAAAGCGAAGGGCATCTTGGTATTTGTACCCAAGCCAGCAGGTAAAAATTCTGGACGGGGAGGTTCTTTTCCTAGTTCTGGGGGACGATTGGCGCGGAGTAACTGATTTAATAGTTCTGAATCTAAGCGGCTGATTTTGGCATTGTAAATCTGAAACCAGGATATTGCACCAAAACCTACTAAAGTAGTGCCAGCTAAAGCCGCAGATAACAGTGCAATTCGGAGTCGAAACGATCGCAGATGTTTCACGATGGATTCTCTGGTTTGCGAAACCGATAGCCAACGCCGCGAATACTTTCAATCCAATTTGTTTCATCAATCGGTTCAATTTTTTTGCGAATGCGCTGAATACACACATCCACAACATTGGTATTAGGGTTAAAATCGTAACCCCAAATATGTTCTAAGATTTGGGTACGGGTAAAAACTCGTCCAGGAGAGCGCATCAGATATTCCAGCAGATTAAACTCGCGGCTAGTAAGTTCGATGGCGCGTTGATTGCAAGTGACTTCTCGCGTGATGCGATCAAGTTTGATTGAGCCAACCGTGAGTAAATTTTGGCGATCGCCTCCACTCCGTCGCACCACTGCATGAATCCGCGCCGCTAATTCTTCCACAAAAAAAGGTTTAGCAATGTAATCATCGGCTCCCAAGTTTAATCCTGCCAGGCGATCGTCTAATTCATTACGCGCTGTTAACAAAATTACCGGAGCATTCCGTCCTTCTCGCCGCAGTTGTTTAAGAATCGACAGTCCATCTTTTCCTGGCACCATAATGTCAAGAATAATGGCATCGTATTCATTATCAATTGCTCGCAGATATCCTTCATCACCGTTGTCGCAATAGTCTACGACAAATCCTTGCTCCTTCAGTCCAGCCCGGACGAAGTTCGCAATTTTTGCTTCATCTTCGACAAACAGAACGTTCACAAGTCTTCTCTAATTCAAGGATGATTTCATTATAGATTTGTCCTCTTGTTATTAGAATTACAAATCTGTAATTTATACTGCTCTTGTTGCAAATCTTCAGAATTTCGCAAATTACAAAAATGTAATGAAGAAAATAATCTTTCTGTCATTTTGAGGTGACTTAATTATAAATATCAGTTACAGCAATTTTTGAGGTCAGTTTTAATGAATATTCGTAGAGTATTAGCCATAGTAGTAATTCCTTTGATGATTGTAAAATTGGGTTTTGTGGGAACTAATTAGGCAAATGCTGAGGCTCATATTCGTCGTGATGCAGATATTATAGAACAGCCAAGAACGAATAAAAAAAACACAAATTAAACGTCGTCAGATTCTTCAACAAGCGAAAAATAGTTTCCCTCGACGTAATCTTCAAAACCCAAATTCTGAACAAAACTTAAATAGTAAAAATAACAACCAAAAATTGAGATTACGTGGATAGAGAGCAGGGTGCAGAGGGATAAACAATCACTCTCTCAAACCCCTAACTTCGTGTCCTTCCTTGCGGGAAGCCGCTTGCGCGTCTACGTTTTTTCATACTTTTGCGTAAGTTTTGGAATATTTAACCGCCGATGTGCGCCAATAAATTGTTTATGAATAACAAAAATCGTCTATTAAATCGCAGAGAGGCACTTGCTTTATTTAGAGCAGCCGGAACTGCAATATTTGTTGTGGGATGTATACCAAGAAAGTCTGTTTCTACACAAGAACAAATCAGTGCAGTTGTTCCCGTATCATCTACAGTCACGTCTGCAACATCACCTAGTTGTGTTCTCAGTCCACAGCAAACAGAAGGGCCGTATTTTGTGGATGAGAAACTCAATCGCTCTGATATTCGCATTGATCCTACCGATGGTGCAATCAAAGAAGGTGTACCTCTGCAATTAACGCTGCACATTTCTCTGGTTGGAAGTACTGGCTGCACGCCCCTTGCAGGTGCAATGGTCGATATTTGGCACTGTGATGCGTTGGGTGTTTATTCTGACGTGGCAGACCAAAGTTTTAATACTGTGGGCAAAAAGTTCTTGCGCGGTTATCAAGTCACCGACGCGCGAGGGAATGTCCAGTTCACAACTATTTACCCTGGTTGGTATGAAGGTAGAACTGTGCATATCCACTTGAAGGTGCGTACACAAGAGAAATATGAGTTTACATCGCAATTATATTTTGATGATGCGATGAGCGATCGCATTTACACCCAAGCACCTTACGCCAGCAAAGGACAGCGCATCATCAAGAACGCTGATGACGGAATTTTTCAAGATGGTGGCGAACAAATGCTACTCAAGCTGAAAACCAGTGGACAAGGTTACACCGCCTGCTTTGATGTTGGACTGCAAATGGCGTAATTTCAGCAAAAGACCATACACGAAAATTACAAAAATGTAATCCACAATCAGGGCGAACTGTAATTTTTACTCGGTTAAATAAAAAACATCAACAACTTAACTTTCTAGAGGCTAATTATGAAACTCAACCAAGCAGCAGTCGTAGCTACAATTTCAATTCTCGCTGGTACATTCAGTGTATTTTCCTTAAATCAAGTAAATGCAGCTAATCCAGCGTATAAAATTGCTCAAGCTTCTTCACAACCTTCCGACCAACCACCAGAAGGACATCGCCCACCCCGCCCTGACTTTGCCGCCGCTGCCCAGAAGCTGGGTGTGAGTGAACAAAAATTAAAAGAGGCTTTAGGCGTTCCAGCTAATCCTCCTGGGCAAGGCCAAGGTCAACGCCCACCCGCCCCGATTTTGCCGCCGCCGCTCAGAAGTTGGGTGTCAGCGAACAAAAATTAAAAGAAGGCTTTGGGTGTTCCTGCTAATCCTCCCGCTCAAGGTCAGCGTCCGCCCCGCCCCGACTTTGCCGCCGCCGCCCAGAAGTTAGGTGTCAGTGAACAAAAATTAAAAGATGCTTTGGGTGTTCCTGCTAATCCTCCTGAAGAAAATCGTTCTGATGCAAGAAGATAGAGCTAGAAAATTAATTGCAACCATACAGCGATAGAGTTTGTTCTTCAACAATAGAACAGATTCTATCGCCGTTTTTTTAAGAAAAATAGGACTTACGCAAAAAACCTCTTTCCTACTTGCTACTACGCCAGTCGTCTCAAGTCGAGTCAGTGCGTTGCGGTGAGCAGTTTGTTGGGCGGCTTTGCTTACAGATGATTTCAAAAATCCGAACAGATCACTGTATCTAAGAATTGTAAACTTTATTCATAAAAAACTGAGGTTATTACTGAAACTAGGTTGTATAAATATTACGAATAATTGATTAATATTATTTTCCTCACAACATTCTTATATTTCATAACTATCCTCGTAGATGTAGACAGTTATTTGAATGACAAAAGTTAAAGCAAGTGACTGTCTTCATTTTAAAACCCTTTATATCAATTAGTTGTAGAAAAATATGAATTACTGTCCTTGCTGTTCGGAAGTACTTTTACAACATGTGCGTGGTTCGGAAATCACCTGGTTTTGTCGCCACTGTTGGCAAGATATGCCTGTATTAAGTTGTCAGCGTCCTAGTGTGTTAGAAGAAGTTATCAGAGAAGAAATACCTAGTAACCCTGAACGGACAGAAAATCTTCCTGTTACAAGTTACGTCAGTACATACAAAAAAATCACTGGGTGGATAGGCGTTAAAGATGCACTAAGTTAACGCGATATTTTGCGCGTCTTTTTACTACACCCTTAAATTCAGCCTCACCTTGTATCTGCTCACAAACACATTTTATGAGCCTTATATAGCAAGGTTTTTAGCCAAATAAGAAAAATGTGTTTGTTAAATGACAGCCTTAACTAGTTAGCTTTATTTGTAACAACCTACTTCCTCAAATTTTTTCGCATTAAGTGTAATTACTGTTTTATCTATTTTCTCCCCGCTACAAAATATGATCATAGAATCTGCAAAACTAATAATTCATTAACAAAAACTTGCATAGCGGAAGTCAGGAATGAATTATGAATCAAATGCCAGTAACTGTAACGTTATTCATTACTTATCTTTTGATGACCTGCTATTTTTTCGGCAACTGGCTGAGATTCTCTCTACGTCATCCAGCATCTTCTCCAGAAGAGAAATTTTTGTCTTTGCTTGTATCTTTAATTACAACTATATTTTGGCCTTTGGTAATTCCTATATCTTGTTGGCAAATATTCAAGAAACGTAAGTTAGAGTTCAACCATTTAATTCCTGTGATCTTAGTAATATTTGCTTTTAGTATTTCTTATTACCTGACTTATGTTTATCAATAAAATTTTCAAAGAGTGAAGGGGGATAAGGGTACAAGCATTCAAAACCTTTATACCCCTTCACCCAGTCCTAACAGACAAGCTTTGTGAGTTAGTCCTGATCCCTAGACCCATGTCAACAGACATCAATTCCGATTATTTATCCTTATTGGTGTTCTTGTGACTTTGGCGACCAGCTTCAGCGTGCTGCTCTCTACTCCCGCCTTGAGTGCCTTTTGATTCAGTATCGTCGGAATCTTCAATATCGTCAGCGTTATCTTTTTGTTTTTTGCGACCGCCACCGTGAGACTGTTTTCCACCTTCACGACCAATTTCGGCCATGTGTTCTCTATCTTTACTGACGGTTTCGCCTCCTTTACGTCCAGCTTCACGCGCTTCTTCAGAAGTAAATTCGTGAGCGGTACCTTTTTCATGAGCAGCGTGTCCACCCTTGCTGGCGATTTCGCGTTGCTTATCTTCATCCATAGAAGCAAAGCCACGTTTACTGGTATCTGACATAATATTGCTCCTGGTCATGAACTATAGTTTTTGACTTTTACAGTCCGTAAAAACTTTTAGCTGATTCACGTTCTCAATTTAGCTATCTAAAAAGCAGCTTTCATTGGCCGTAGGAGAGAATCATGCCAGACTAAACCCCAACTTCCGATATATAACCTCAGCACGACTTGATCCATTTTCGCGGAGACACAGTATTAAGACTGGGTGTAGAGGTTTTGAATACTTAAATATTTTCCCAAACTCTTTATTTTTCGTATTCATCCGTCAGTTGTGACTAGAAAAAGCGCCACTAGAAAAACTAGCGACGCTTTTTCTGAATTTTATGGCAGATTACTACACAATTGAGTTCTCAAAGCTAGATAGAGAAACTATTCTGAGCGTTTGTGTAGTTGATATGTCAGGGATTGTTGATTATTTGGGGCTACATCATTAGAGGAATAATGGGCGATGACAAATAGAGGTAGGGTTAAGGTTAACAGTGCGATCGCGGTTCCCACAAAGTCTGCCAAACGATGGGAATATGTATCGGTAGTGTTTGCAGACTGACTATTTGAATCCATACAAATTTGAAATTCTTCAACTCACTGAATAATTTTTCTCTCAAAGAGAGTCTTGATGCCATTTTAACGATTTTTTACTGACTACTGTGTAGCAGTCAAAAAAGTCAACCAGTTTGGCTGGTGTCATAACAATAATTTTATCTCCGACAAGATTGATACAAAGTTACAGAAAAACATTTCGGAATTATCTAAGTGACTAATATGTTACGATTCCTTGCAAAAATTTGCCAACTTTTGGTTAAGTAAAGGTTAATAAATTGCATCAAAAAATACATTTTTTATTTTGTACCGATATAAATTGATAAATTATCTTAAAACAATTGTTGAGATTATAACATCTGAAAATACTCTAGATAAGCTGGTTTCACAGGTTTAGATGATTTTACTCATTAGTAATGTCTACCGAAATCTCACTGAATATTTTGATACTTTTTATTATCAAACCCAGCGTCACAAGCAACTGCATCATTAGTAAATAACTAGATAAAAAACGCTCCCAATCAGCATAGATAGATTCACTTATTTAGCAAGAGTAAATTCAGCGATCGCACGAAAAACCGACTTGTTAATTCACTATACTAGTGTTATGTAACATTACTTTGGGTTTGTCAATCTATACATAGGTAGAGTAAAAATACCTTGAGAATAAAGTTTTAGATCCCTGACTTCTGGCAGAAGTCGGGGATCTCTTGATTAACAAATAATTAAATTTTGCTGACAAATTGCTGACATAAAAAACCGCCAATAGATAATGGCGGTTGTCTGGTTAAGCAATCGGAGGGTAATTAAAGCTTAATCTTTGAGCTTAGTGGTTGCTGTAGCTGACTTTGCAGTTACTTATTCTCTAAAATTGCTTATTTAAACTAACCTCTGCTATATGTATTCATCGGTTCTTGGATAAACCGAATGTAAAGATGTTTAAAGGTAGATTTGATCACACGGGGCATAGCAAAATCAATTGGCATTAACTTATCAGGTAAGCGCCAATCAGAGATTTGTAATACATCAGGATGTAACAGCGGAAATTCAATTTTATCTAGTTCGGGACAAACCCCTAACCTTTGGGAAGCAACAACAGTCGGAACTTGCTGGGGTGAAACATTGAGAATTTCTACCATAGCCCTATCTAAAGCAAACACATCGGATGCGGCGGCTAAAATTCCTAAATTCCGAGATTCCCCACCACTAGGGCCATTACCTTCATGACCAATAATGCCGTCTAAAATAGTTAAATCGGGTTTAATTGCTTTAGCCGTTTCTACTAACATTTCTCCAAAACGGTTAGCATCTTTCCCGGCTTCCATGTGCCACCAAGCTTTCATTTTACCGGGAACGCAACCAAATAAATTTTTCACACCCAAGGTTAAAGTTAATTGCATGTGTGATTTAACTTTGGGCAAATTAATAATGACATCCGCTTCCATCGCCTCTTTACACAGTAGCAGGTGGTTGAAATTTTCGCTGACTGTCTGGTAACGCTGACCATGAAATTCAACGATGGGAAGATTGAGTTCTTGGATAAAAGATTGATAACCATTGGCAATGGCGACTCCTTTAGCACTCCCAAAAGCGGGACTATCCCCCAAAAAGGGTTTACCGCCAGCTTCGATAACCATTTTGGCAACTTCGTAAACCAGTTCTGGGCGAGTAGTACATTCTTTCGTCGGGCGTGCGCCTGTGAGAAGATTCGGTTTGAGTAATACCTTTTGTCCTGGTTTGACAAAAGCTGTGATTCCTCCCTGGGGTTTTAGCAAAGTGGTTAACGATTCCCGTAAAGCCCCGCTTTCGTAAGATGTAGCCCTGATTAAGCTAACCGATGGTTTGTATGTCTGCATAGGTAAATAATTGCGTTAAGGATGGAATAGGTATGAATCTTGAATAACACATTACATGATATTAAATTTTCTCCGCGGGAAGCTTAAAATCAGTATTTATCGCTCCCAATATGATGAAAATGTGGAAGCAAGTGACACCCCAAATCAATTCTTGTGGGGCAGAATGTAAAAATACTACACCTGTCAGACCCTTGAAAGGTGATTAAGATGTGTAAAAATTGTGATTAAAATAATCTAGCTTCCTCATCACCCAATTTTTGTAAATTGGTTTTACAATGCTCAACATTCGCTATGAAACTGTTTTAGACTACCCAGCAATAGCTGATGTAAATAGATTAGCCTTTGGACAAGACAATGAGGCTAACCTAATAGATAAAATTCGTCTTTCAGACCACTATATTCCCGAACTTTCATTAGTCGCTGAGATAGATAATGTCATAGTTGGTCATATTTTATTTAGCTATATTGACCTAGTAAATACAGAAAAACTCCAGGTAATTGGTTTAGCACCTTTGGCAGTTCATCCCCAGTTTCAAAGACAAGGTATTGGCAGCGCCTTAGTAGAAGCAGGATTAAAAATTGTCAATGACAGAGGAGAAGTTTTAGTAATTGTATTAGGTCATCCCCACTTCTATAATCGCTTTGGTTTTCAGCCTTCTGTTATTTATCAAATCGAGTCTCCTTTTCCCGTACCAGATGATGTTTTTATGGTGAAACCACTACAAAACTATCAGCAAAAGTATACGGGAAAGGTTGTTTATCCAGCTACTTTTGCTGAAGTTTAATATCAAGGCTTATGATTAAGGGTGTAAGGGTGTGAAAATAATGATTATTGACCTTTGACAGCCTTATTCCAACCTGCCAATAAATTTGGATAATTTGCGGGTGTGGGGAACATTTTTTGTAAGCCGGCTTGACGCACTGCGGCTGATTCTTTGCTTAAGTTCCACAAAGTTTCATAGAAAAAGAAGGAGACACCAGCAAAGTTGCGATCGCGCACTTTCTGTACCTGAGTTTGAATTTGGGTAATGGGTATGTTTTTGTTCTTTAATCCAGTTATAATTCCTATACTTACAGGAATATGACTGCGTGCGGCTTTCACTTCTGGATACTCTAATTCTTTGATAAATACATTCAAGTCATCTCGATATATCTGCAAAACCAATTCTTCCACCAATCCCAAACGTTCCCATTTTTGCCAGTCGGCTAAAAAATATTCGTAAGAAAAACGTTGAGGATTAGGTGCAACAGACACTAAACAATTCTTTTTCGTGGTTTTAATCGCTGTAAATACCCGCTTCATAAAGTCGGTGATTTTATTTGCTCGCCAACGCACCCATTCTGGATCTTTGGAATTTTTCGAGGGTGCTTTGCCACCATGTTCTTTTTTATAAAGTGCAACTGTATAAGCATCGTAGCCTAACTCCGAAGGCAAGCCAAAATGGTCATCAAATTGAATCCCATCAATGTCATAGTTGCGAACAATTTCTACGATTAAATCTTGAATAAATTTCTGAACATCGGGGTGGAAGGGATTTAGCCAAACTCTATCGTGTATACCTTCTTTGACAATTTTTGTACCGTTGCTGCGATTTGTCAGCCACTGGGGACGGTTTTTGGCTAATAAAGAATCAGCAGGAGCCATAAAACCAAATTCAAACCAAGGAATCACCGTCAACCCTTGTTTATGTCCTGTATCAACAATTTCTTTGAGCATATCGCGGCCTTGCAATCCTGGGGTGGGATCAAGCGATCGCCCAATAACTTTAGCGGCTACTTTGCTGGGATATAATGTATACCCCCAATTCCACACCGCCGGATAAACAGTATTAAAGTTTAATTCATCCAGCCTTTGCAAAGCATTGTTCAGACGATTGCGTTCAAACAACACATTACTATCAATATTAGTTAACCATACTCCCCTTAATTCTGAAGTTGCTGGCAAATTCTGCGCCGCAATGGGAAACGAAAGTAGGAATGTAGCGATCGTACTGAGAACAACCATAACGCCAAAGAAAGCCTGTTTGCGACTTTGACCCCAATTCCAAACAACTACCTCAACACACCGCTTGAGAAATCTTTTCATACTTGGTTACAAACAACAGAAAACATGGACAATTGACTGGTATACCTCAATAGAAGTTGCTTGCTCACCTGCTAAAGCAAAGTACAAAATACTTAATGTGTATGGGAAGAGGAAACAAGGTAAGTTTCTCTATCTTCCCTGTCTCCATTGCCCCATTTAATAATAAGTCTTTCACCAAACACAATATTAGTTCTGTCTCGCTTTCATGACATTGTAACTATAGTTACATAAAACCACATCTATCATCTGTATACAAATCTTAATTTTTTTCCCTAATCTTGGACTTTTAGGATTATGCTATTTATTATCAGCAAAAATATCCGCCTACTTTCAACCTAAAAATTGTAATATAAACAACCTTAGATTAAGTAAAATTACTATAAAAACTAGCTATTTTGAATATCAAGTGCAGTGTATGTAATGAATACTACTAGTAATTCACCAGAAAGCTTAGAAAATAATGCAGCCGCCGCAGAGAGGTTAGCAAGGGCGATTAAGGTTGCTGCTGGAGAATTTTCTTTGATCCTCGTTTGTTGTGACTCTATCTCTAAACGACAGCAGATATTGAAATTTTTAAAAGAATTGTCATCGGTAGCCATCCAAGAACTCATCTTGTCACCTACAGATGAAACACTTTATACGACAATTACTAATAATATTGGTCTTTCTCATCCTCAAGCTTTGATCGTGCATGGTTTAGAATCAGTCGTAGCCATTCCACAACTGCTAATTAGCACTAATCTCATGCGCGATGAGTTTCGCAAAAATCTGCATTTCCCCGTAGTACTGTGGGTTAATGATGAAGTTCTCAGTCAGCTAGTTTGGTTAGCACCAGATTTAAAAAACTGGGCGGCTACTACTATTAGGTTTGATGTTAATAACCCTGAATCAGTTGAAAATCAAGTTCTACGGGCGTAACAAAGTTGAGTATTACATGAGTTATTCCGCAAAAATTTGTTCTCGCAAAAACTCACTTTTTTCTTGAGATAAACGATAAATTCCCGGTTCTGCTTTGCCAATTAAATGACCTTGTACATAGCTAATATCTAACTTTCTCAATTGACATAATTTTACTGGTGAAGTTTTATCTAATCCCTCAACAATGATACTGGCTGGATTTAGCGGATTTGTGGATGAAACTATTTGTTGGACAAAATTGATAATTACATTCACTGGTTCACGATGCAGAATTTCTCGATCAATTTTGACATAAGGCGGGTTCAGTCCAGCTAATCGAGAAACTGAAGCATAACCTACACCAAAATCATCAATTCCAAATTTAATTTTTAACTCTTGGACATATTTAGATAATCTCAATTTAAATGTATCTAATGGCGATAGCAGTTTGACTCCATCCTGATACATAGGTAAATCAGCTTTTTCGGAAATTTCCAAAATTAGTTTTCTCGCTGGAATTTGATTGCTTTTTCCTTCTTTAACAATTTCACGCACAGCGTCAAAATAAGCCGTTCGCATCAAAGATTCTGGATATACATTCACAGATAAAGGAAGTATTTCATAGGCTCGATTTTGTTTTGCTTTTATCAATGCTTTTCTGTAACTATCAGCCGCTAAATTGAGGAGAAATTTATCTAACTCTATAGTAAATTTACGTCCCCATAACTCAGCAGCATAGAATAAATCTACAGGCGCAGTTAAACTATCTGGGTCACGAGCTAAAGCTTCCCAGCCACTAATTGAAAATGTATCTAAATCAAAAATTGGCTCAAAATAGATAATAATTTTAGCAAGACGCTCACAGAAAAGACTAAATCTTTTCTCATAAAAAGAAATTGGGACAAAACCATATACTTTTTTTAAGTTATCCAGAATTGACGCTTCTACTCTGGCGGATTGGAGATAGAATTTCTGACTAGATAAATAGAAACTAGAGATAATCGTACAGTAAGCATCACTGAGTAAGTAAGAATCTCGCAGTAAACCACAGATTAAAATAAATTCATTATCTAATGTATCTAAAGGTATCAATATAAAGGCTTTAGATACTGATGCTTGTTCATCATAATGGATTCTATAAATTCCCTGATGGTCTGGAGTAAATATAGAGTTGATAGGAAGATTAGCCAGAATTTTATTTTTAATAATCTCAGCATAATCATCATCATCAATAACTTCACTAAAATTGCTTTGGGCTTTAATATCCCAAACATTTTGATGGTTAGCACGACTCATGACAAACACTAGGTCGGCATCAGAAGTTAATCTGATAATTTCTAGAATAAAATTTTGAATTACAGGGGTTTCTTCTTTGTACTTAGATAAAAGTCTCTCCGAAAATTCATCTAATTTAGTAATTAACCTACTAATAAATGACTCAAACGGCTGTAATAGACTGGGAATAGGATTATAGTACCTATCATTATTAATTTTACTAGAATATTCTAATTTAATCTCTCCAATTTTAATTTTACTATGAGTTGTTTCCAAAACATGGGGAGGATGACATTTGGCTTTTGCTAAAATAATTTCAAAACCCTTATCTCGCATAACAATAATTTTAGGGTTGAGATTCGGTAAGAATTCTTGTATCTTACAACTAGCATATTCATGGAGTTCTAAGATTGATATTTGTCCATCTCTATTTAGATCCCCAGCTCCTGTTTCGATACCTTCTATTAAATAACGAGTATAAACAGATAGTTCTGACCCTTCTTGTTCAAAAGAATATTCAGTAGAACTAGAAGATGCAAGAACCACACGCCCTTCTGAACCTAGTTGTCCTTGTAAATCAATAGAATTATCATTCTTTGCATATAAAATTGGGTCGAATGCTCCACTAAAACAGCAATCTAAGATAATTACCTGACGTTTGGCACGACTGCGTTTCATGACTTCATGGATAAAATGAGCTGGAACTGCTGTAGACCTAACTAATTCTCCTTTTGAGTTTTTCTTGGTTGCGCGGGTTGCAAAATATAAGTTACCCGCATCATCTTTAATACCATGACCGGAAAAATACAAAAGGATTAAATCTTCTTTTGTTCGCTCTGAGAAAAGTGCTTCAATTTCATATTGCATTATCTGAGGATCAGGATTTTTTAAGCTTTTTAGCTCTTGAAAATCTCCCATCTCAGGATCTTGTAAAACTCGACGTAATGCTTCAATATCTTTCCCTGCTGCTGGAAGAGGATTTAATCCAGGTTCGTATTCATCAACACCGATTAGTAATCCTATTTTTGCCATATTAATGCCACTATGACGAGTGTTAGCAAGAAGAATGAAAATGCTTACTCAATTGTTGTCCGCAGTCATTTTCTTTGTCTGTTACAAGTTCTGAATTAGCTTGAATAGCTATTGATATTTATCTCCCATAAAATAATAAAATTAGATGCTTCTATGTCAGGTTAATCTAAGTAATTACCCTTGGATAACGGGGGGTAAAACGACAATATTACTTACTAAAAATTGGTATCAAAGGATTCCGTAATAAATGTTTATATTGACCGATATAAACGTTAAAAAAAGAAAATTTTATTAATTTTCCAAAAATACTGAGATTAAAAAATACGTTTTAGGCTTCTCTATACTAGATTTCAGTCAAATACCAATAATCTTAGGTTACGTATAAAATCTTGCTATTTCAGCACAGTAAAGTTTTTTTTGCGTTTTTTTCGTGAAACAAAAAAACATCCTGCTAATCAGTAACGCCTTAATTGACATAAGTAATCGAAGTGTTTCTGATTTTGTGAAATTTGAGTAAAGATTAAGGAACAAAGTATCACTATACCTGCGTCTCTGCTTATGTCTGCTTTTGATGACAAGCTTTTTAACAATTCCAAATTTATATAATTTGGAACTGAGTATTTTATTGTCATTAATTACTAAAATATTGGTTTTTAATGCTTTAAATATTCACAAAAAAGGCATTTTATTTAGGGAAAATATGCGAAAAAATCAACATATTGCCAATCAAGCGAGAATTTTGACAGCCTTAGTTTTGACTAGTATTTTGTCTGTTGGGAGTGGGCTAACGCTGATTAAAAGTGCCACAGCGAATCCAGCTAGTTTTTCGGCAACAACTACAAATGAAGTTTACGCAAATAAAAATCAATCTAATGGCTTACCTACTTTAGTGACTAACGCAGTGTTTAAAGATGTAGTGAGTAGAAATGGTATATCTACTAGAGAACTGCAAGTTATTAACTATAGTCGTAAGACTTGGCGTAATGGTTGTTTGGATTTACCACAACCGAATGAATTCTGCACTCAAGCATTAGTTCCTGGTTGGTTGGTTGTGGTATCAAATGGTGAGCAGAAATGGACTTATCACACTAATAATAATGGGCGTTCTTTGCGTTTAGCTTCAGGGGAGAACCAAACTAACACAGCCAAATCAATTCCCATTCCCGCCAATGAATTACCTCCACCTTTAGATCAAGGTGTAGTCTTCCGCCAAATTTCTAGTGGTGGTTTTGCTGGGAGAACCTACCAAACAGTATTACTCAATGATGGTCGCTTGATTCGGGTGCGTATTGGTGATGCGAATGATTCTGAACGCAGCGTCAAACAAACTTCGCGCCGACAACTGCGACAATTTCAAAATTTACTCAAACGTACCCGCAAGGAATTTGACAACCGCAGTTATCCCGCGCCCAGGGGTGCAGCCGATTTTATTACCTACACTCTTACCAGCAGACAGGGTACTGTGCAGTATAACGATATTTCTCAAAGCAACTTGCCTCAAGATTTACAGCAAGTAATTACAGCTTGGAATCAACTTTTGGCTAATAGTCAATAGTCCTGGACTGTGTAGGCAGGGTGCAGGGGGAAAAAAATACCTTCTCTCGAAAATTGGATAATTTGTTTTCTTTATTTTCTACAAGTTCCAAACCTCAATCTAACTCCCGCCGTCCTTCTAAGGCTCTGGCTAAGGTTACTTCGTCGGCGTATTCTAAATCTCCGCCTACAGGTAAGCCAAAGGCAATGCGTGTCACTTTTGTAAAAGGTTTTAGTAGTTGACCTATATATAGTGTGGTGGTTTCCCCTTCTACGCTGGGACTAATTGCTAAAATCACTTCTTGGGGTTTTTGCTGACTCACCCGCCGCACTAAGGGTTGGAGATTCAACTGTTCTGGGCCAATTCCATCCATCGGCGAAATTACTCCGCCCAAAACATGATATTTACCTTTGTATTCGCGGGTTTTTTCCAGGGCAATCACATCGCGGGAATCAGCGACAACGCAGATAGTTTGATTGTCCCGGTTAGGGTTGCGGCAGATTTCACAAACTGGTTCCGCAGATAAGTGAAAGCAGACTGAACATAAGCCTACTTGCTTTTTGGCATCAACCAAGGCTTGCGCCAGAGCTTCTACTTCTGCTTCTGGGCGCTTTAAAATGTGCAGAGCCAGTCGCTGGGCTGATTTGGGGCCAACTCCTGGTAGGCGTTGCAACTGCTCAATTAACCGTGCTAAGGGACGTGCGTAAACCGTGGTCTTATCTCCAGAATTGCTCAACCTTAACTATGATGACATAGGGTGAAAGGGAGTAGGGACTTGAATGACCAAGGACAAACGACAAATGACTATTGACTCTTGGCCATTGATTTTTGAAACAACAATGGTTGAGCCGATCGCAATACTGCTTCTAATAAACCAGGAAATAATAATTCTAAATCTTCGCGCCGCAATTGATTAATGTGCTGGGTTCCTTCTTTATGAGTCAAAACGACTCCTGACTCTCTCAGAATCTTGAAGTGGTTGGACATAGTAGACTTAGCGATCGCAAAATCAAAATCCGCACAGCATTGCTCCCCTTTACTCGCTAACAGCCTCACAATCTCTAGCCGCACTGGGTCACCCAAGGCATACAACACCGCCGGTAACGATATATCTTTTCTGTCTGGATGATATAAAAATCTCATACTTGTATTATCTCTTAAACTAGCGTATATTTTAATTATTCGATAAAATCGAATAAACGAATTAAAACAGGAAGGCAACTATGTCATCCGTTACAAATGTTACAGAAGCCACGTTCAAGCCAGAAGTTTTAGAAAGTGAAGTTCCAGTTTTAGTAGATTTTTGGGCTCCTTGGTGTGGCCCTTGTCGGATGGTTGCGCCAGTAGTCGATGAAGTTGCCAGCGAATACGAAGGACAGGTAAAAGTAGTAAAGGTGAACACCGATCAAAATCCTACTGTTGCCAGTCATTATGGAATTCGCACCATACCCACACTCATGATTTTTAAGGATGGGCGGCAAGTAGATACGGTGGTTGGGGCAGTGCCGAAATCTACATTAACTAAGACTTTAGCACAGCATATTCCACAGGAATAAAAGGCAGGAGTGTGGTGATGTAGGGGTGTAAGAGTGTGAGTGTAGGGGTTGGGTGTAGGGTAGAATTCTGACTTAGTACTCCACCCTCAGCACTTAACACTTTGCCTATAGAGGGGAAAAAATATGGATTTGAAATTAGATAATAAGTCGGCGTTGGTTAGTGGTTCGACCACAGGTATTGGTTTTGCGATCGCTCAAACTTTAGCACAAGAAGGTGCAGCAGTAATTGTCAATGGTCGCAGTGAACAACGAGTCACTCAGGCGATTGACAAGATTAAGCAAACCACTCCTAATGCAAAAGTTACGGGTATTGTTGCCGATTTAGCGACAAAAGCTGGAGTTGAGGAAGTTTTTGCCCAAGTTCCGCAAGTTGATATCCTGATTAATAATCTGGGAATTTACGAACCGAAAGGATTTTTTGAGATTACTGATGAAGATTGGCTGCATATATTGGAAGTGAATGTACTTAGCGGAGTGCGTTTAAGTCGCAAATATCTGCAAAAGATGTTGGCACAAAACTGGGGACGAATAATTTTTATCTCCAGCGAGTCTGGTTTTCAAATACCTGTAGAAATGATTCACTATGGTGTGACGAAAACGGCTCAAGTTTCTCTTGCTAGGGGTTTAGCAGAAATGACTGTTGGTTCAGCCGTGACAGTAAATTCTGTGCTACCAGGGCCTACACGTTCAGAAGGCGTTGAGGAATTTATCAGCCAAATGGGAAAAGAAAAGGGACTCAGCGCCAGCGAAGTTGAGGCGGAATTTTTTCAAAAAGTACGTCCTAGTTCTCTTATCCAACGCTTTGCAACTAACGAAGAAGTCGCCACACTTGTAGCTTACCTTTCCAGTCCACTTGCGTCGGCTACAAATGGTGCGGCTGTGCGGGTTGATGGTGGCGTAATTCGGTCAATTTAGTGCTGAGTAATATAGCAGGGGACAGGTAATAGGTGACAAGTCTGTTGTTATCTCAGTTTGATTATTCACCAATGTACTAAGTATTTAGACTGACATCAATTTACTGCTGCTTTCTTCTGTCGATAGATATTTACGCCCAATAGGCAAATATTTACCAATAGTTAAATCTGCCAGTCAACAGGTAGCCAAATATATAATGCCTGTAACCTATCTTTCAGGGGAAAATCTCATGAATCCGACCACTCAAACAAAAGCTCTTGATGTACCTACCGCTATTCTTCAGCGTCGTTCTATCAAAACTTTTAAAACAGACCCCATTGCACCAGAACTATTAAAGCAACTGGTAGAGTTAACAGTAGCCGCACCTAGCAGCTTTAACATTCAAGACTGGCGAATTATTTTGGTGCAAGATGAAACGCAAAAGCAAGCTTTAGCTGCTGCATCTTGGAATCAAAAGCAAGTTATTGAAGCACCTGTAACTTTTGTGTTTGCGGCTGATTCTAGTGCTGGCGAACAAGATTTGACTCCGATATTAGAACAAGGATTACAAACAGGTGCTTGGAATGAAGGCACAGTCAACTATTTTAGAAATTCTATTCCGCAATTCCAAGCTGGTTTAGGAGAAAAGCGCCGGGAATATGCCATCAAAGATGCGATTATTGCTTCTACCCATTTAGTATTAGCGGCTGAAAGCTTGGGGTTATCAACTTGCTTTATGAATGGCTGGATTGAAGACAAAGTGAAAGAAGTAATTGGTGCAGCAGATGATCCAAATTTAGCGATCGCTGTTATCGTTCCTGTAGGTTATGCCGCAGAACCTCGGTTAAATCCAGGCCGCTTACCATTTTCTTACAACGTGTTTGTAGATAGAGTCGGTAATCCATATCAAGGGTAAAAATTAAGGGTGCAAGGGTGTGTGGGAAAGAATCAAGACTCAATAATCATGTAGACAAATCAATACACCCCTAAACCCCTACACCCCTACACCCAAACCTAAAAAGGGTTTCTACTCAGCACTTAAATGGGGAATCAAATTTATGATTGAGCTTTACTATTGGACAACGCCCAACGGTCATAAAATCACGATATTTCTAGAAGAAGCGGAAATCCCTTATAAAATTGTGCCTATTAATATTGGTGCTGGGGAGCAGTTTCAACCAGATTTTCTCAAGATTTCTCCTAACAATCGTATCCCGGCGATCGTTGACCATGAACCAGCCGATGGTGGTGCGCCAGTTTCAGTTTTTGAATCTGGGGCAATTTTGCTGTATTTAGCAGAAAAAACCGGGAAATTAATTCCTGCTGATCTCAGAAAGCGGGTAGAAGTGCTGCAATGGTTGTTCTGGCAAATGGCAGGTTTGGGGCCAATGGCTGGACAAAATCACCACTTTAGCAGCTATGCTCCTGAAAAAATTGAATATGCAATTAACCGCTATGTCAACGAAACGGGACGCTTATATGCTGTGCTGAATAAGCAACTAGCAGATAAAGAATTCATTGCTGGCGATTATTCTATTGCAGATATCGCTGCTTATCCTTGGATTGTGCCTTATGAACGGCAAAGTCAAAAACTAGAAGATTTTCCCAATATCCAACGCTGGTTTGAAACTATTAAAGCTCGTCCCGCCACAATTCGCGCCTACGAAAAAGCCGAAGCTTTCAAAAATCAAGCTTTAGATGTGGAAAAATCCCGTAATTTATTGTTTAACCAATCAGCAAAGACAGTGACACATTAAATTATTGAGTGGTGTATGGGTTTAGGGGTGTCGGGTGTAAGGGAAAATCCGCACTCTTAACCCTTTACTGGCCTTAGCTGATATTGGGGATAATTTTCCCTACACATGGAATATTCCAATTCTGCTTGGCATTAAAAAGCCCCTCTCGCAGTCAAATATATTGATATATTTTCGCTAACTATTTCCAAGAAGATAGGAGTGGAACTTGTGTTAATTCATGGCTGAGAATTTCATGAATGTAACCGTTAGTGGCGAGAATGCGTCCTGAGTTAATTTGTAAAGGACTACCATCATAAGCTGTGACTTTACCGCCTGCTTCTTGTAATAAAATGATGCCAGCGACTATATCCCAAGGTGACAGTCCGCGTTCCCAATAGCCATCGACACGACCACAGGCGACATAAGCCAAATCAATGGATGCTGAACCGCTACGTCTAACTCCTTGGGTAAGATGAGTCAAGTGACAAAATTCGGCATAATTATTATCTGAAGTTTCGCGGCGATCGTAAGCAAAGCCAGTTACTAATAAGCTTTTACGTAATTCATTGGTTTGAGAAACTTTGATGGGGCGACGGTTACGAGTTGCACCTAAACCAGCTGCCGCCTGAAATAATTCATTATGTAGTGGGTCATAAATTACGCCTACCTGCGGCTTACCATTAATTAATAACCCAATAGAAACGGCAAAAAATGGATATTGGTGGGCATAGTTTGTCGTGCCATCTAAGGGATCGATCGCCCATAAAAATTCATTATCTTGATTGCCTATCTTACCTGATTCTTCTGCCAAAATAGAATGCTGCGGCAAATGACGGTGGAGAACTTCTAACACCACTGCTTCTGAGGCTTTATCCGCCGCAGTTACCAAATCACCGGGGCGACCTTTTTCAGTTACAGCATCTTCTAATTTCCCTAAATAACCTTGTAAAACTGCACCTGCTGCTAAAGCCGCCTCAGTAGCAATATCGAGAAAAATTTGTAGTTGAGTCATGGGTGAGTTAATTGTCAATAGTCAAGAGTCAATAGTCCCACACTCAGCACTCACGACTCAACAATTTTCTTTTCCCAAAATATCTGTTATTTCATCTGTTCAAAAAGCGAAACTCAGCCGGAGTTTGGCGCATAGGATTTTTTGGGTTCCAAATTCCTTTTCCCATAATTCTTGCCCATTGTTGGGCGCGTTCTAGACGTTGGTCGTATTTGTGATTAGGCGATCGCCCCACAAATAGCCCATATCCTTGTTTGACTATTTGTTCATTTAATAACTGGTTGTCTTTCCAGACATAAGCCAATGTCCGCCCCAGTTTATCTTTATTTTCAATATCAAACTCTAGCTTGATGGATTGTTCTACACCACCGATTAACTTTTCTAAGCTTTGTCTCGCTTCATCACCCCAAGGATTTTGTCGCAAATCTGGTGCATCAAGGCCAATTAAGCGCACTGGCGAAGCAAAATTAGGTTGTTCACCCATACCCAGCACTTCTAAACTCTGCCCACTCACTACACGCGCGACTTTCACCAATATTTGATTGTCTGCGGTCTGATTTTTGGCTTGACAACTTACCAATAGTAATAAGCAAGCTAATATCGCTATTTTTCGCCTCCAAAATCCAAAACGCTCTGAAATCATAGTAGAGATTCGCATTTTGACTCCTTTGCACCCTTTGGTAAGCCGAGGGAGTTGGGGAGATAGGGGAGAGACTAGGGAGAGAGGGTAGAAAAATTGCTACCTTGTCCCCCTTGTCCACCTTGTCTTTCCTTATCCCCTTGTCCACCTTGTCCCAATATTAATCTTCGTCCAACGGTAAACCCGCTTTCACTCTACCTTTAGCAAAGTAACGCCCAAATTGGAGTTCATAGACTTCATCCTCGTCTTGTGTTTCAACCTCCAAGTCGGAACGGGCGTAACTCACACACAGCAAGGCGTAACCTTGTCGGCGTAACTCTAACGACAAGCCAACCGCTTCTGGTTGGTGAATTTCTCCCGACAAAACCCTGACAGCGCAAGCTGTACAAGCCCCATTACGGCAAGAAAAAGGCAATTCCACGCCTTGTTGTTCGACAGAGTGTAGGATGTAGCGGTCATCTGGGACTTGAAGAGTGTATTCTTTACCAGTGGCGCGATCGCGGATTTTAATTTTGTATGTACGGGACATCTTGATTTTGAATTTGGCTTTTCTCTACTCTAAAATGTCTTGCTAGATATTTGCATTTTCTATAAGTTTATATTACAATGAAAAATTGTGACACCTGGAGAGGTGGCCGAGTGGTTGAAGGCGCAGCACTGGAAATGCTGTTTGGGGGCAACTTCAACGAGGGTTCGAATCCCTCCCTCTCCGTTTTGTAGGAGTTTCAGGTTTTATAGCTTATCACCTGAAAGACTTACTTTGAACCACCTTGTATGGCTTACTGGCTCAGAAAAGCACTCCATTTTCAGGAGTGCCTGAGAAAGAATTAAGCTGCTTGTTTATTGCAGCCCTAGCAAGTCAATCACCTCTGACAGATGATTCCTGATTTTCCACAGGTTGAGTAATTTTTCCTGGTCATATCTCTGTGGGTACTCCATCTTTCTACCCTCCATTGTGATTTTGATGAGTGCTTTCTGTTCAACTGTCAACTCACTCATCTCATCTAAAGCAATGCCGATATTCTCGAAACTAGCAAAACTCGGACGCTTTAACCCTCGCCCTTCTTTTAGTTGGTTTAACGCTAAAGCTGGGAATGCTAACAGGGCAGTTAAGTAAGGGTCTTTATAACCTGGATTCCCAGTTGGTTTTAACCCGTACCTTTGACACAAAACCTTTAATTGTGGAACCGTCAACAGTCCTAATTCTGACCTTGTGAACATAAAATAGATATTGCCATTTCGTTGAATTGGTATCGGTGATGTACCAGTTTTCCAGACATGAACATCACCGATAAATCATTTTTTCACTCGCTTCCACGTCAATCAAGCCTTGTTTATATTTCTCCACAATGCCCAACCCTAAAGGTAATCCAGATAATTTAAAGAAATTTACTACAGACAGAGAAGAACCATTGACAGAAAAAATGAATATACGTATGACAAAAGCAATGAAGGAAGCGGTACAGCAACAAGATGACCCTCCTGAGTTCTGCCGTGAAGCGATACAAGAGAAACTAGACAAACAAAAAAAATCAGATACCTAAAACAGTTTTTATCACGCACGAAATAAATGATGATATTCAGGATTGTACAAGTGCGATCGCCCGTCTGTTGCTTTCAGTGCCGGACTAATTACATAGAGTGTGGTACGAATCAGATTTTCTGTTTTGGTGCATTCCGCCATTTGGTTAAGGGGAACCACGCGAATTTTTTCATCAGGCCAACCTAGCCGAAAGCAAATAGCCACAGGTGTATCGCTGGGGTAATGTTCGAGTAATTTGGCTTGGGCATTTTCGACGTGACGCGCACTTAAATATAGGCATAAACTAGCTTGATGGGCAGCGAGGCTGGCTAACTCTTCTGTGGTGGGGACTTCGGTACGTCCACTGATGCGTGTCAGGATGATAGTTTGAACTAAACCGGGGACTGTTAACTCTACCTTGAGTTTAGCGGCGGCGGCTTGAAAGGCGCTAATTCCTGGGACGACTTCAAAGGGGATATCCGCCTCAGCCAGCATTTGCATTTGTTCGTGAATAGCACTGTAAAGACTGGGGTCGCCAGAGTGGAGGCGGACAAGAGATTTTTGCTGCGATCGCACCAGTTCCACCATCAGCGATACAATTTCTTCTAAAGTCTTATCCGCAGTCGGAATAATTTCCGCATCTGGGCGGCACAAATTTAATATTTGTTCCGGGACTAAAGCATCAGCAAATAAAATTACATCTGCCCTAGAAAGGAGTTTTTGCGCTTTAACCGTTAATAAATCAGGGTCTCCCGGCCCTCGCCCCCACAATATAAACTGCTGGTTTTATTAAATTTAGTTGAGTTTCCATACAAAAAACTTAAATTATTTTTCCGTATTTACCCGTAATAAAAATCTTTTTTCAAAAATTTCTTGGCATTTTCTCAGTATCCTTCCGGATTAACCCTCTGACTATAGAAGAATGGAATGGTAGATGCACCCTGGTTAAGCCCTAGAGTCAAATCTGGGGCATTTTTTATTTTTGGTCATTAAGTTATTTGAAAATACTGAGTTCCTACTCAGCACTTTGCTATAAACACGGGATGAATTTTCTCACGCAGAGTCGCAGAGAGGATAAAGAGTTTTAAATTGAAATTCATCCCCTCATCCCCCTTGTCTCCCCTGTCTACCTTGTCTCCCCTATCTCTCTTTTCCCCTTCAGCCTTCTCCTAATCACTCGAAGCAACTACATCCGGTAACGGGCGCTTCCGAAAATATAGCCAAGCTAAACCTGCTAAACCTGCGATAATGCCTGTTAAACTCACTATTTGGGCAATTCTCAGCGGCCCTAGCATTAAACTATCTGTGCGTAAGCCTTCAATCCAAAAGCGACCAGTACTGTAGGCTGTTAAGTAAACCATAATTAAAGTGCCTACTTTTAGCTTTAGCTTGCCAGAGACACTGCGGAAAAATAAATTTAACAGCAAGGCAAAAACCATTAAATCCCACAGTGATTCATACAAAAAAGTGGGATGGAAGTATTCAAAACTTTGATATTCTAAAGGACGACCAAGGCAGAGGTTTTTTGCTGGATCAAATCTGCATGGAATGTAAAGTTTCCAAGGTAGATTAGTAGGACGGCCAAAAGCTTCAGAATTAAAGAAATTACCCCATCTTCCAATTGCTTGTCCTAAAACTAGGGAAGGTGCAACCAAGTCTGCTAGTTGCCAAAAAGAAACCCGCTTGAGTTTGGCAAAAATTAAAGCTGCTATCGTCCCACCGATAATTGCACCGTGAATAGCAATACCACCTTCCCAAATAGCGATGATTTTTTCGGGATGCTTGGCATATTCCGCCCATTCAAACAAAACATAATATAGTCGTGCGGCGGGAATTGCCCCTAGTACCAGCCAAATTGATAAATCACTCAGCAACTCTGGATTCAAATTACGGCGCTTTGCCAAGTACTGAGAAAGGCTGACACCAATTAACACCGCCGTAGCAATTAACAAGCCATACCAACGGATAGTTAATGGCCCAATTTTCACCAAAATCGGGCCTGGAGAAGTAAATTGAAATGCCAACGGCAAAGAAGATATATCCAGTACCATGCAAAACTACCTAGAGAATTACAGTGTTTAGCTTGAGCAGCTGACAACCCTATCACTGGGAGGGTATTTCTGTCTATCAACCATTAGAGCAGGTTTTGTTTGTAGAGGCTCATATTCATCAAATATTCTGCTTCATTCAGTTCCGTAGCGATTGTCTTAAAAGTCTAGTGATCGTTAGCCAGAAAAACAATTAATCTTAACGAATGATGAAGTCAAACAAGTCGCAGAAGCTTTACCCAAGATTACAGAAGCTGGTTTTCAAAAAAGATTTCATCAAGCGGTTTGCTTGAATCCTGATATTATATATAAATCTATTGTCTGGCTAGAAAATGAATTATTATAAGACGTAATAGCTATCAAGCAGGGAATTACAGACTATGATCAAGATGCTGCTGAGAAAGGAAATGCTATTTTGTTATATCTAAGTTAAATCAATTTAGATTTACTAATAAACAATTTTTTATGAATTAGAAAATTAAAACATATAAAATCCCAGTCATACACACTAATGGGAACTACATTAGAACTCAAACAAGTATCTTCCTATATATTGGAAAAGACAAAACAACATCCTGAATTAGCAGGTATATTCTTGGATGCAAAATACTTAAAAGATTCACCATTTTGGAAAGAATTTAGAATAGATCCAAATGATATTGATGATGTTGAATGGTTTAATGAGGCAACTAATTATATACAAGATAGATTAGATAAATTAGTAAAAGACAAACCGGAAGAATTTAGAAAAATCAAGGATGATATTCCTTTAATTATTAATGAAGGTAAAAATACATATTTAGATTTAGATAAAACTTGGCAATCTATCAATTTTTTTACTTACAGGATATGACTTTTATGATCAAGAATTTGATTTATCTAAATTAGTTGTCAGTAAAAACCAAGCAGATAATCTTCCAGTAATTAGGGCTGTAAGCCCCATTAATGGAATTGAATATGATGATTGTGACTATCCATTGTATTATTTTAATGTTGATGAAGTTAAAAAAATAGCCAATGCTTTATCAGATTTTTCTATAGATAAAATTAGACAAAGATTGAAATTTAGAGGTTTACAAGAAGTTAGTTACAATCATTTATTTGATTACACATATTATCCCCTGGTAAAATATTATCAAGATGCTACGGATCAAGGAAACGCAATGTTTCTTGATTTTGCTTAGGAGTTAAATCTATTTCTCAATATTGCAACATTTTAGTCTAGACAGACTACTACTTCAGATTTACTGAACTAATATTTTTTCTTAAATCAGCCAAATCTAGCAGTTATAAATGAATTACAAACAAATCTACGCCCTATTCCCTGCCTCAACCAGTACTTGAGAAATCAAATAAGATTGCTATATGATAGTATTAATTGATGAAAAAGCTATTATTTATCTGTAGCCAAAATAGATTGCGGAGTCCTACGGCTGAGGTAGTATTTGCAGAATATGAAGGACTAGAAACTGACTCAGCAGGATTAGATCATTACGCAGAAGTTTCAGTTTCCACAGAAGCAATTGAATGGGCTGATATTATTTTTGTGATGGAACAGTCTCATAAACGCAAGTTGACCAAAAACTTCCAACCTTTTCTTAAAAATAAAAAAATCATCTGTTTAGATATACCAGATGAATTTGAATATATGGAACCAGCCTTAATTGAGATTTTAAAGAAAAAGGTACTTCCCCTTTTAGGAACTTATTAAATCAAGATGTGCAAGGGCAAATGACTGAACAAGTAAGTCAAAAGTAAAAAGTTAAAAGGCAAAAGAAAGAAGAATAATAATCACCAGCCCACCCAAGTTTGTTCAAGTCGTAGAAATTGCCCACACAACTGGTTCCTAAATTTATTGATGGAACGAAATAAATATTACTTACCAGAGCAGTAGCTATTAATCTCATTCACTATTGCACCTTCTTCACTACCACTCTTTTTTAAAGATGCTAGTGAAGCATTTGCGGCTTTGAGATTTTTTTTATCTACAGCAGTAGCAGTATCACGTAAACCTTTGCTGGTATCCTGATATAGCTTGATAAATCGCCCCTGAAAGCCTTGTAATTTTTCATCTTTAATTTCTAATGCTTTCATTTCATTAGCAAAATTATCAATTTTACCTGCAACTTCTGTTAATGCTTTAGAACCTTTTTCTCGTTGCGGATTTTTGCTAAATTCTTGACTTAAGGTTACTGCTTGATTGGCAACTTTGATAATTTTATTGCATTGAGCAACTTTGCTTTCGCCGCAACCTGTAAATGTAACTGCGATCGCTGCTGTAGTAGAAAGTATAATAGTTCTTTTAACAATACTTTGCATTTTTTTGGGTCTCCTACATATATCTTAATTTCAGACAAGCGGCAGATAAAGCAAATTAGACACAGCAAACATACTTCTGAAAGCTATAAGTTTTAAATAATGATTTAACTTTTGTATCTAACTTACATCTCGCCCTGCTAATTTATACTGCATGTTTCGGAAGATGCGTATTAAAGGTTATTAATTTAACAAAACTTAAAGTTATACCTCTAGATTGAGCAAAATCACAGGCGATCGCTTGACTATACAAACCTTGTAACTAGTTATTTTGTCAACACTAATGACTAAATTTTTAGATAGTTTTGAATGAGTTTTGCAAATCTTAATTAATTGAAATGATTTGTTGTATCAAGAAGTACCTTGTTATGAGAATTGCACAGCGACAAATTAAATGGCGTTGATTTATCTGGTTTTTCGTTTTTTCGGCAAGCTCTAAATAATTGTGTCCACCTACTTATTCGGTTAATCAGTTATGATTCGGTACATCTGTGCAGAAAGATAAAACTCTTTTTCCTCCTATACCCCAGCCCTGCACCCTGCCCTTTTGCAGTCTTTATGATCAGTCTTTCACCGAACAAGTTACACCCAGGTTTAGCCTTTATCATCTGCTTGCTATGTCTGGGCGCTACCCAGCCTAAATCTGAGTCGCAATGGACACCGCAGATGGAAGCTGAGTTTAAAGAACGTTCTCAACAAACGATTGCTAAATTTGCTGGTCAGAAATACGGTTCGACTGCCTTTGAGAATGAAAAAAGGTCTTATCCAAAGGCGATGATGGACTTTTTAGCAGGTAATCGAGAAAAGGCGATCGCTTTTTTACAATCTGAAGACGCTGATCCGCAGCTTCATCAACATACCCTGGGTATTGATTTTTACTCTAGCTTTACTCTCAAAGGTCAAGTCCGTAAATACTTCTACTTTGGGAAATATCTTGACCCAAGTTATCGTCAGCGTATGAAAAAAGCAATGGCAATTTTGACCGAACAAGACCCATTGACACGCAAGTTCAGCACGCCGCGCAAATTTTGGTTGAAATCATCTGATAACTGCAATACTTGGGTAGACTGCCGCAACACCGATAATTTAAAAGGAATGCGGAATGTAGCAGTTTATTTATTTGCCCAAGAAACAGGTAACGAAGCCACACGCAAAATTTATAAAGAACGTCTTCGGCGCGATATCCGCACTCTCTACCAAATTGGTCAAGGCGAATGGGACTCAGAAAACTACCTGGGACATACCATTACTGGCTATATCAACCTCTATGATTTCGCTCAAGATCCCGAAGCCAAATCTCTGGCTAAGTCTGCACTTGATTGGTTTTTTGCATCCGGCGCACTGAAATATTGGCGGGGTGGTTTTGGTGGCCCTTCAAAGCGCGACTATGGCGGCGGTAACTGCGTTTGGTGTGCCTTAGCAACTCATGAATTAGGACTATATTTTGGTGATTCTCCCATCTCAGATCCCAACCCATCCCCAGACGAAGTACACCTGATTACCAGCACTTACCGTCCCCCACCAGCAATTGTGGCCTTAGCAAAAAAGCAATTTCCCAAACCAGTGGAACTACTTAATTCCAAACCTACTTACGAAAACTGGAAACCGGGAAATGATGCTGCACCACAGTTTTATGAAACTCTTTATTTTGGTCAGACATTTCAATTAGGGACATTAGCCCAAGGTTCTGGCGGCGACTGGAACGGCTTTAAAATGATGGCGTTTAATTCTGGGCGGGGGGTAGATTATTTTATCGCTTCCACAGGAACAGACCCCACAAAAATTTCTACTGCTTCCATTGGCAATGAAAACATTGCTCAATATCGTAATTTGGTAATCTGGCTCAATCATCAACCCAAAGCACCATTTCAATTCTTTTTACCTAAATCTGCCTTGGTAGAAACTAGCAAGGGCATAACTTTTATTAAATACGAAAAAACATGGCTGGCATTAACACCAATTAATTTAGCTGTGGAAGGAATTAATGCAACAGCAACTCAAAAAATTCAAAAGCGATATCCTGATGACCAAATTTTGACAGCAACAGGTAATGGCAAAAAATTCACAGGCTTTGCCCTCGAAGTTGGCGAACCAGAAACCCACGGTAGCTGGGAGAAATTTCAAAAGTCTGTCATCGCTCAATCTTGCTTAAATCTTCAGCAGATAGATAAAGGAGAAGTGGAATATCAAGGTGTTGTTGGCAAGGTAAAACTGCAATATCAAGGTGTAAATTTACCGAAAGTTTGGCGTAATGGCAAGCAGCATAATTGGCGACAACATTTTGCTGTTTATCAAAGTGCTGATGGTGTTAAAAGTCCAATTTATCAAGGATGGAAATCAGGTAAATTGACAATTAAAGCCGGAGGATATGAGTTTCAAAATCAAAGCAGGTGATAGGACAAAACTCTTCTTCCCCCTGCTCCCTGCCACGCCAGTCGCTTCAAGTCGGGAAACCCGCCCAACGCGCTGGCTCCCCTGCGGTCTTTATGATAAGTCCTTTAGCAGATACGATATTACTACTGCACCGTATAACCCCCATCTATCACCAGGGATGTTGCTGTAATATATGAGGCTTTGTCAGAAGCAAGGAATAAAATAGCTTGAGCTACTTCTTGGGGTTCTCCTAAACGCTGTACTGGAATTGTCGCCGCGAGTTGATTAATTGCTTCTTCTTTTGTCACACCTTGCCAATCAGCAAATTGTTGTATCTGTAATGTATTAATTACACCTGGACAAACACAATTAACTCGAATATTTTCCGTTGCTAAGTCACGCGCCAAACTGCGGGTTAATTGTACAACTGCGCCTTTGGTAGTGTTATACAATGCAAAATTGGGAAAGGCAATCAAAGCCGCTATAGATGCAACGTTGACAATAGCACCACCACCACGCTGACGTATATGAGGAATGGCATATTTAGCACAAAAAGCATAGCCTTTAACATTAGTTCCGAAGACTTTATCCCAATCAAAGTTGCAAGCCTTTTCTAGAGAACCAATTGCTAAAATTCCGGCATTCGCAACTAAGATATCTATGCTTTGCCATTGATTCACAACACTTGCAATCCAATTCTGTACCTGATTTTCATCGCTCACATCGCAAGTATGAAAAATGGCTTCTCCACCATTATTTTTGATTTCTTCCAGCAGAGATAAACCACCAGTGGTATCAATATCAGCGATCGCTACTTTAGCACCCTCAGCAGCAAACAGTTTAGCCGTGGCTCGACCAATACCAGAACTACCCCCAGTCACTAAAGCAACTTTATTTGCTAATTCCATAAATTATTAATCCTTGTTGGTATAAGGGTGTAGGTGTCCAAAACCCTCACACCCATTCTTAACGATCAGTTTTTCAACAACCCCTAATTAAGAAAGCACTGGTTGTAGGTGTAAATATTCAGATTCTGGGAATAATCCTTCTTGGAAGACAAGCTCATTCACGAAAGTATCAATTTTGTGGCGGTCTATATTTTGCATGACTATCAGATGTGCCAAATTATCCATAGTTGCCAATTGCCATTTTTTAATTAACATTTGGCTTGGCTTTTGAAACACAACAGTATTCGAGAATTTATTCAGCATACAAGGATATTCTCGCAATTGAAGTTGCTGGAATAAATATTGGGCATTTTGAATACATATTTTTGCTTCTTTGGCGAATCCTTCATAACCTCTGGTTTTCAGCGCATACCAAATAATTAGAGGAGTATGACCATTGCGAGAACCAAGAATAGTAGTATCTTTAGAACCGATATATTCAATCATAGTTTCTACTTTTTCTACCCACTTTTTCTTGGTTAAGACTACACCACAAGGTAGGGGTGAACCAATAAATTTACCAGAAATAGCAATACTATCTATTGGTCTTTGAAAGTTAATTTGGGGTGCATTCTCTAAAAAGGGTAAAATCATCCCCGAAAGTGCCGCATCACAATGAATGTAGTAATCTTTAACTTGATATTGCTTGAGAATTTCTAAAACTTTGTCTAGGTCATCAATTGCGCCTTTAACGGTAGTGCCAATATTCAAGTTAATAATTACTGGGCGCTGGGAGTTTTGCTGAATTGCTTGGGATAAATGTTGATAATTTATCTCCCCATTAATTTGGGAATTAATTACTTGATGCTGCATCCCAAACAGTCTAGCAGCTTTGGCGATAGAGTAATGAGAATCTTGAGATGAATAGAGAATACCATCGGGATAAATTTCCCTGGCTAATAGCATTCCATATAAATTACCCTCTGTTCCACCAGCAGTTACATAGCCCCAAGACTCATTTTCAGGAATTTTATATAGTTGAGTAAAAAATGATAGAACTTCTTGTTCAAATTTGCGAGAATGCAGACCAAAATCTGGTTCTACATAAGGGTCGCCAGCATTATTTAATAAAAAATTAAAGAATTTTGTTAGATAAGTAAAATCACAACTTAAATTATATGGATAACCTGCATGAAATTGCGATCGCTGTTCTATTTGCTGCCAAAAAAGTGCTAACTCTTTGCTCACAGTATCTAACATATTTCTTGATTGCTTCTATTTTTAGTTCACGCAAGTTTTACACTGAATACCAAGTGTTGATTCAATATTTTCAGATTTTCTTAATAACTATATTATTGCAATTAAAGATTCTATAAAGCAGTGATTATACGGAGAAGATTTAGGGAAAATATTTGGATTAATCAAGTTTGACCTAATATATATATTTGCATTATGTCCTGCGATGAAAATAGAAGTTTCGCTCAGGCATAATATCAAGATTTAACGGGATTTCTATAAGAAGTTTTACCGAATTATTCAAATAGGCTTGTTGAAGATTCAGCATAATTACAGACAATTTTTAGTTAATACTTAAAAGGAAATACTAAGTTGCTAAATATACTTTATTTACGGAATATCGAAAAATTACGGGCAGTTTTCGCCAAATTATAGGCAATTAGCGATCGCACCTAGTTAAATATATGGAAAAGGCTCAGAGTCTAAGAGATGATTTATGAAGTGAACTTTAAAATTGTTGTGGACTGACGCGACTAGAATTTGGCATTAAAGCTTGAATGAAATTAACCGCAGATGGACGCGGATAGAATTTCGTTTATTCCACTACTTTAGCTATCGTTTCAGGAAGTCCCATAACGGTTGCTGAATTATTTAATCAAGTTAAGCGATCGCAATGGTAAAACTGATGTCGTAGAACTCGATTTACCTAAAGCCCAATTGGCTGCACTTTTAGGTACAATTCCCGAAACTCTCTCCCGCGCCTTTTATAAACTTTCTCAAGCAGGAATGATTGAAATGAACGGGACACAAATTCGCTTACATCGCAATTAGTTGGAACCCCGACTCAACAGCCGGGGTTGTGGTTTTAGGTTATGCAATTAAAATTTGACGAATTAATATACTCATCACTTCCCCAGAGTTGGCTGTGGGTAGTAATGGACTCCAGTCACCAACACTTGCATAACCAACTGCTTGCAAACGGTAAATTGAGCTAGTCACCGCTTTGGGGGAACCAATCAATAAATGTTTAACTGGTTCTCTGGTAGGAAATACAGCAGATTGCTTGAGTGTGGGAATCTCAAAACTTTCGCTGGGTAAATACTGTTGAGTAAAATTTTGTACTTGTGTAATCATGGTAGTTGAATCCTGTTGTGGGTTTCAAGAAAGGCGATCGCAGACTCTTGCCGGAGGCGATCGCCTTTCTCATGCTTTTATGTTAAAGTATAATTTTATACTAGTCAACTACTAATTTAAAAATATTTGCAATCAAAAAAATCCCCGACTTTTATAAAAAGTCGGGGATCTAATTTTTTAGTTAACTATTTGTAGCGAGCGATCGCATAATTTTTTTAACTAGACACAGAGAGATTAGCTAAATAATTCACCAAATCATTTTGACTAGTAAAATCTAACAACGCCTCAGCTAAATCTTCCAGCTGATTAATGGATAAAGTTTGAATTTGTTGTTCTGTCTGTAGTTCAACTGCACCAAAGCGGCGTGTTAACAGACGCAAGATTAATCCCAGCGCCTCTTGTCTTTTTCCTCTTGCTTCTCCTTGTTGTAATCCCTTTTGCAAAATATCTTGGTAAATTACAGACTCTTGCATAATTTCCTCGCTGATTTGCACTTATAACGATCGCCTCCACAATTTACCATAGCGATCGCCTAAGCAAATGTCAGTAAAAGCTTGTAGAGAGGCGATCGCTTTAAATTGCAAATTACTATTAATTCACTATTGCCTAGAGCCGGGAGTGCTAAAATCAAAGACCAAAACTTGTTTTAGCTGTACCATGATTCTTCGGGGGATTTGTCGCTAAACAAACCCAAAACTGGGCCGAGAACAGCCCCAAAGATAAACCCGCCAGCGTGCGCCCAGTAAGCAATACCGCCGCTTTCCATCCCAATATTAGTAGGTGCTTCTAAACTAGCAAATCCGTAGAAAGATTGTTGGAGAAACCAAAATCCTAAAAAGAAATAGGCGGGAACTCGGAAAGTTGGGAAGAAAATACCTAAAGGTACAACACCAAGAATTTCGGCTTTAGGGAACCGGAGAATATATGCGCCCATAACTCCTGCGATCGCACCACTAGCCCCCAAAGATGGAATGTTAGAATCTTGAGAGAAATACCACTGAGTCAAAGACGCTAACACACCACAAGCTAAATAAAACAATAAATATTTGGCATGGCCTAATTTATCTTCAACGTTGTTACCAAATATCCACAGAAACAACATATTCCCAGCCAAGTGCAGTAAGCCACCATGCAAAAATTGTGAGGTGATTAAAGTGGCCCACTCTGGTACTGGTTGATGCAAAGACACCCCAGCAAAGCTTAAACTCAGTTCACGGGGAACTACAGCCGCTAAGTGGAAAAAGCTATCTAATGCTTGGGGTGGAAGACTACTTTCATAGATAAATGCCAGAACATTAGCAGCAATTAAGCCATAAGTTACATAAGGGGTAATTTGTGTAGGATTATTATCTTTAAGGGGAACCACGGGCGTTTTTCCTAATTTTTGAGAAACCAGCTCCAAATTACCGAATATTGCTAGTTATTTCTTCTACCTCTTGGCTGGGATATTAATTAGGACTGACACACAAGGGTTATTTGTTAAGAATGGGTGTAAGGGTGTGAGGGTGAAGGGGTGTAAGAGTTTTGAATATCTACGCCCTTTATCCTCCTCCAAACCTTTGATGTTTTCACTTATCATCTGCAATAAATGTACACTCAGAGTACACTGCTGCTTGACCACAATAATGATGTTGCTCATCCACTAGATTCCACAGGATGCCATCTTGGATATAAAAACGTTTACCTGTGCTGGTAATGCGGATACCAGAAAAATGGCAAAAGCCTTTAGCAGTTGCTTCTGATAATAGGCGATCGCGTTCTGCTTGTGCTATCTCTTCAGCAGTTTTGCGAGAAGGCGTTTGGATAAATTCTTCCCAAGTCAATTCCCATTGTGCTAAAGCCTGACGATTACCGTAATTAAATATTGGATCTGCTTCTGTACCATGAGAAACCAAGACAAAAGGTGCTTCAAATAGCGCCTGTGCAATTTCCTTGGGTGAATCACTCTCATCCAGCAAAGAATTCCCTGTCCAATACTGAAAACTCTTGAGGATGCGTTGGCTGTGGTGAATGATGACTTCTTGTTCCCAAGGAAAGGCGATCGCATTGCCCATAAAAAGCGAAAATAAAATCTTCAGAATTTAGTATGTCAAAATTTGCTACTTATTGACTCAAATTTCAGCGCCATAAGGATTGACGATGTATTACTTCGGCTGAAATGATGCAAATTAAAGCACGTTATTTTAACTAATCCATGTTTTTCAGCAACTCTTTAGAAAATCAACTCCAACATTGGGATGATTTAATTCGCCGTCAACCAAATAATCCCAAAGCCTATATTCGGCGCGGTATGGTGAAATTTCAATTAGCTAAAATTGCTGAATCGATCCAAGATTTTGACACGTCCGAAAACATCGAACCCCGGCTTAAACCATATCTCTGGCAACGAGGCTTATCTTACTATTATGCAGAAAGATTCGCTGAAGGCGCTCAACAGTTTGAAATTGATTTAACGGTGAATGCTAATGATGTTGAAGAAACTGTGTGGCGCTATTTGTGTATAGCTCGTTGGCAAGGTCAGGAAGCAGCGCGTAATTCTCTATTACAAGTTAAAAATGACCCCAGAAGAGTTCTGCGATTTATTTATAATTTATTCGCTGGCGATTGTACGCCTGATGAAGTTTTAAAGATTGGTGAATTAGAAGGAATTAAGGGTAAATTTTATAGCCATCTTTATTTAGGATTGTATTATGAATCGGAAAATAATTGGAATTTAGCTCAAGAATATATAGTCAAAGCTGCTAATCAATATCAAATTGATGATTATATGTGGTACTTGGCGCAGGTACATCAAAAACTACGTGGTTGGTTGTAATTTAATTTTCTGAGTCTGCTGAGATAAAACCTGTAACATATCACCTGTTATCAAATACATAAAGGGATAGATAACATTCGCTTGTGACGAAGCATCTACCCCCTGATAGCTGCCCAGATGACTAACCTGGAACCCTATAATTTGGTATCTTATTTACCCAGTATCAACTGATGGATAAGAAATGTCATTGGGAGACATACGGATATCTGAGATATTTGTGAAAACATTGTAAAGATGTTGAGTCACAATGCTCAATTATCTACGTTTAAGCTGTATTAAGTGATTACTCTGTTGATATCCCAATACGTTTCGGTTAACATTTTAATCTTTTCAGGATTCCCCCAATCCCTATTAGCTCATAACCTCATTTTACCCTCTTATTAAGGGGTCGCTTTAGGCGGGGGGATTTTAACCGAAAAGTATGGGTTGATATCCTCAAATAAAAAAGTAGTTAAACACAGCAGTACATCTACTCAGCATCTGATCTGATCGTTAATCAAAACAGTCATGTGAAATCCGAAATCTTAATGCACATAGCCGCAGAAACAACCCCCACTCACAATTTTGACAGAATATTTGAGGGAGACATATTTGTAACTTCAGAATTTGCGTTGCAACTTGCTATAACCTTGCTTACTCGAATTTCTCTGCGATAAACAAGCTAAAGCAGGATTAAAAGAATATATTTTACATCCCCGTTTCCTATAAACACGGAAACAAATAAACAATCAAACATAACAAATACATGCTGAATTTGCGAAAATACAGAACAGAACTTTTAGTTCTTTTTGATTTTGCTTGATCAGGCTTGATAATAAACATGTACGCAACTAAAGCTCGACGCAGACGAGGTGTAATTTTAACACCTCAAGGATTAAAGAAACTTCAAACAGCTAAGTCTGAAGCAGAGATCCGGGAAAATAATGGTCATCGGTATACTCTGGAAGTATTGAGCGATCGCACAGGTTTGTCAGTCGATACAATTATGAAAATATTTGCTTGTGAAGTGGGAGTAGACAAGCAAACCTTAAAGCACTGTTTTCAAGCATTCAATCTAGTTTTAGAACAAAGTGATTATTGCTTTCCTGATTTGCCACAGCAAAGTCAAGCCTTCAGCACTAATTTGTCGTTAGCTGAAGCAGAACCAGAAATACCAGAAGGACAAGTACCACTTGATTCTCGATTTTACGTAGAACGCCCTCCAATTGAAGCTAATTGTTATAAAGCTATTTTGCAACCAGGAGCATTAATCCGAATTAAAGCCCCAAGACGGATGGGGAAAACCTCATTGATGTCCAGAATACTTAAGTCTGCAACTAATGAGAGTTATCATACTGTATTTTTAAGTTTTCAACTCGCTGATAAAGCAATATTTCAAGATTTAGATAAATTCTTACGTTGGTTTTGTGCAAGTGTCAGTCTGGGTTTGGAGTTACAAAACCAACTAACAGAATATTGGGATGAGCTGTTTGGGAGCAAAATTAGCGCGAAAATTTATTTTGAACAGTATCTTTTAGCAAAAACAATTAGCCCAATTGTTCTGGGTTTAGATGATATAGATCGCTTATTTCAATATCCAGATTTAGCTGATGATTTTTTTGGGTTGTTACGTGCTTGGCATGAAGAAGCTAAAAATCGAGAAATTTGGAAAAAATTACGACTAATTGTAGCCCACGCTACAGAAGTATATATTCCCTTGAGCGTGAATAAGTCACCTTTTAATGTGGGTTTACCAGTTGAGTTGCAAAGCCTCAACCAAACACAAGTAAAGGCTTTAGGCGATCGCTATGGTTTGAACTTTTGTGAGCAATCATTAGAAAAACTTTTCGCTTTAGTTGGTGGTCAACCCTACCTTGTGAGATTGGCTTGTTATTATTTATGGCAACACCGTATCAGTGTAGAAGAATTATTATCAACTGCCCTGAGTTCGGATGGTATTTATCGTGAACATCTGCAACAACAGTGGTGGAATCTCCAACAAAATCCAGAACTAGTAAGGGCATTTGCACAGGTGATTAAATCCTCTCAACCAGTGGAATTAAATCTACAGCAAGCGTTCAAATTGCAAAGTATGGGGTTGGTTAATCTCTACGGAAATCAAGCCACACCCAGCTGTAGGTTGTATGCCGAATATTTCTGCGATCGCCTGCATCACCAGCCAGAATCAATTATTTCCTAAAATCATCAGGTGTAATAATTATCTATGTCTACCAGTAATTTCCAATACTCTCCACAAGTTCCGCCATCAATAAGAAATGCTAATCAATATGAATATAACCAACTGCCCTTGCAAGTCCTCGAAGGAACTCTTCCAACAGATGTGCAGGGGCATGTTTTTATGGTTACTTCCATAGGAACCGTTAATTCTGGCGGCTTACCTTATCCTGATGGAGATTCTTTATTATGCGGTGACGGGATGATTTATCGGTTAGATTTTGATACCGAAAATCAAGTTAAATTAACTACACGTATAGCCAAACCACCTGATTATTACGCTGACAAAGCAACTGATTCTGTCGCTCAGTACAAAAAATATCGTTTTCGTAATCATGGCCTGACGAGATTTTCCTTACCCTTGGGTATTCGTAACCAGCTAAACACAGCTTTTCTCCCGATGCAGTTTTCCGAAGATGCACCAGCAAGGTTACTAGTTACCTACGACGCAGGCCGTCCTTATGAAATTGATACTGAAAGCCTTGATGTTGTTACCCCAGTAGGCTCTAATCAAGAGTGGCAATCAGAGGTAAAAGGATATAATGCTCCTTTTCAACCATTTTTGAGTACTGCCCATCCTGGTTTTGACCCTTTTACCAAAGAGATGTTTACAGTTAATTATGGCAGATCATTATTTAACTTTTTAGACTCAATTGCTTTTCTGCATGTAATTGACCAATGGCTACAAAACATCTGTAATTTTTGGCGACCAAAACTGCTTAAAGGTACTTTAAATGCTGTATCTCAATCTTTATTATCAATATTGGGATATCTTTATGGCTATTACGTCAAATTGTTCAAAAAGTTACCAATAGAAATCACAGATTTTGTTTCTGTTATGTGTTGGGATGGAGAAACATCTGTGAAACAATGGCAATTAGTTTTACCTGATAATTCTCCCGTAAAAATTGAACAAACTATACACCAAATTGGGGTCACGAAAGATTATGTCGTGATCATGGATACAGCTTTTACGATGGGGATAGAACAAGTCTTAAATAATCCCTTACCACATTATAAACGCCTAGAAAACATACTCAGAAACATTTTAGAAGAGCCTCCTTTGCCATACTCGGCAGTTTACATTGTGCCACGGCATCAGTTGCAGCCAAATACTAAAACTGTAACAGTCAAAAAAGTTATCTTGCCATTAGAAGCAGCACATTTCTTAGTAGATTACGACAATCCCGAAGGAAATATTACACTGAACGCCGCTCATATTTCTGGTATGGATGTCTCGGAATGGGTAAGACAATATGATGTTTCTGCTTATCCTCAATATAAACCAGAAAATTTATGTGGAATGGTACCTGGTCAAGTTGATCTTGGGCGAATGGGACGTTATTTAATTCATGGCGAAACTGGAGCTATTCAGTTTCAAAAAATTATTCATGATGATAAATATACCTGGGGTACAGACCTTTATACTTATCCTGACCAAGATTCTCAAGGACAACCTTTAAAACATCTAGATGATATTTATTGGTGTTCTTTTGGGCTATGGAAAGACTTAATGACAAAATTCGTTGTCGACCAGTATAAAAATTACAAAAATCGCTTAATTCCTCTCGAAAAAGTCCTAGAAATGGCAAGTAGTGGCGTACCAGCCTATTTGTTTAGACTTCATGCTTCATCAACAGAATCACCAGCAATTGTTGATAGCTACGAACTACCACCAGGATATGTCTTGCTTTCGCCTCAATTTATGCCATATCGTGGTGCAGAAAAATCTACAGATGGTTATATTGTCTGTACAGTATGGCATGGCCAAGAAAATGAATATTGGATTTTTGATGCCAATCATTTATCTAAAGGCCCTGTATGTAAATTATCCAGTCTTCAACCTCAACAGCCACTTCATTTTGCGATGACCTTACATACTGCTTGGCTACCAACAATTGGCAAACGTCAAGCAAATTATAATCTTGATGTCCGCCAAGATTACCAAGAATTAGTAGCTAAAGCAGCAAAAAAACATCCTAAGATTGAGCAATTATTTGAGGATTATGTTTACCCTCATTTTTGACAAGCGAGTGAACCGTAATCACTTATAGTAACAGAGACAAAGAAGACAAGGAGGATGGGGTAGACAAGGGAGAGAAATTTAGGATTGCTATCACATTACCTCCCGTGATTTCCTCCTCTCCGCGCCCTCTGCGTCTCTGCGGTTAGTTTCTAACCATTGCATAATGTCTTCAGATAATTCTTGCTTAGTTCTACTATTCACATCAATACAAACATGGCGAGTAATAGCTTTAGCCACTAACACATCTGCAATTGTAATTTCATAAGCAATTTCAAATTTATCAGCACTTAATTTTTGGGGAATTAAACTAATATTTAATTCATCTCCACAATACATTGGTCGGAAAAAATCGACATTGGCGTGAACAATAGGAAACGCCACAGAAGGTTTCGTAAAAAAAAGCTTTGAGATTCATTCCTGATGCTTTGAGAGATGCTTCGTAAGCTTCATGGCAAATGCTCAACACATTAGCGAAATAAACTACACCCGCCGCGTCAGTGTCTGCAAAGCGTACTGTACGTTTATAAATAAAAGACATTTTTGTACAATTAAAAATTAAAAAACAAAATAGCAGGTGAATAGCCTGCCATATCAAATTATCTCACTGTCATAAAGAGAGTTATCAATTTAAGGGATAATATATGTCTTCAGAACTAGGGTTTAAGTAAGGGCGTTGCAAGTCAACTGAGTGGAGGGCAAAATGTTTCTCAATAGAGTGCATTCTTTCTTCAATGGCATCTTTACCTTTTTGCCATACTTCCAGTAAAGCATGAGCGACAATTTGGCAACGGTTCATACCAAAACTTTCTTGAATGGCGAATTTTTGAATTGGTTCTTCGGCTAAACTTAGTCCTGGGGCTAAAAACTTGGTAAATAAAGGTATTTCTGGCTGAAAATAAGATTGATGTTCTTTATAGACAGCCTGGAGAATTTGGTGAATTGCTGGGTAGTCTTCCCGTTCAAAGTACAGTAAGCCGGAGTCGTAGCGTCCGTAGGCTCTAGGATTGTACAGCACTTGAAAAGTAAAAGGAAGAGACACTTGGTTGAGATGTTGCGTCAGACTATCCATGAGTGCGATCGCCCCATCTGCCGTAATATTAAAATAAATTCTCCCGGTTCCCAATTCTGTATCTATACTCTGCTGTTCTTGTCCCACATCACTAACCGCTACATAACAGCCATTTTGCAAGTGATTTTTCGGCATCCAAATAGACACTGACTCACCCGGTTTGGCAGATTTGCTCTGAGGTTTGAGATGGCAATCTGGTTCAATATATAATGTCAAACCGGATTTTGTTACCGCCATACTTCCATCAGGTTCCTGACGTAACACTTGCCAACTAGAGTCAAAATATCCTTTACCGTGGTTATTCGTGTGCAGTTGGGCGTAAAATTCCCAATCAATACCCAAATGAGGATGGTTTGCTAAATTTTGCTGTGGTAAGCAATTAGATGTATCAGCATTTACAGTTAGAGCATTTTGCAAAGAACCGTTGTAATAAATTCCATAGAGGAAATTACGCAGTAGCAAAGTTAGATATTTTTGCTGTAACGCCGTCGAATTTTGCCGAAATCTTTCTGCTACCTTCGCTGGCAAGGCAAAAGTTTGATACTCAGGATGATGAATGGAAAAGTTAGATTCTATCTGGATATTTTTCGCAATATCAAACAGAGAATTTAACAGAGAGTTGGTAGAGGTGTCTAGCATTTTGAGTGGGGAGTAGGTAGATAAGGGAGACAGAGGAAGACAAGGGAGATGAAGAGATGACAAATTTTTAACAGCCGCGTAAACGAGTTTTCTCGTAATATAAAGGAATTAATTTTTGCGATTTTTGCGGTTGGGTAAGCTGATGCTGTGTAGCCATCGGTTGGATAATTTCTGCTTGAGTAACACCGAAAACAGTCTGAATAGATTTTTCTGGCATAGTTAGCAGATTTTGTGCTACTTGTAGAGTACACATATCAGTATTATCAAATTGCTGCTGATAGTTAATTTTTGCTTGAATTTGGTGAATTAGTCCGAGTCCAGCAAACTGGGTAACACGCTCTATAAAGTCTGGGCGGTGTTCTAAAATAGCGGGAAAGGTATTGAGATAAGCTTGAATTAAAGTTAATAATGAAGGTTGAATTGCTTCTAGTGGGATGATTGCTAACTGTAAGGATTCTTCTAATTCCAGTGTGACATCGACAACTAAGCTAGAAAGCCAAATTGTTAAATAACTGGCGATTAAAGTACCTAAATCGAATGCTGGATCTCCCCAAGCGCAAGCTTCCCAGTCTATGAGGCGCACTAAGCAGTTATCTAATTTATCCCAACGGGAATGTAATAAAATATTATTTAAAGTCAAATCGTTGTGGGTTAAGCAGCAAGGTTTCCACTCATAAGCTAAATCTGCGATCGCAGACTCCAAACTCTCATCACGCTGATAAACACTATAAAATTGCAATGCTGATTTCGGGACTGCACCAAAAATATCTGGTGTTAGTGATTCTATACCCTGCGCTGGGTTGTAAAAGTTATAGCGATACTGTCCTTGTGGCGCTGTAGCCATAAAATCACGATATTCGCGGCGCTGGAAAGTTGCGCGATGCAAGGCTGCAATGGTTGTACCAATAGCAGTGGCTATTTCTGTAGGAAAGCTTTGGTGATGTTGATAAAAGCTACCTAATTCCAGATATTCACTTAAATAATTGCGGACAAGGAGGGAATTATCCTCATCATAATGTACTACTAATGATGCGATCGCTGCAATATTACCTAAAACTGGAAATTGCTTGAGCAATTGATGAAATAGCCATTCATTAAAAAACTCATGCAGGTTTGCCGCATTTTCCTGATGATGTTCTTGTTTAATTAGCAGTTGCCGATTATTTCCCAGAGTCACTAGTAAATTGAAATTCTTTTTGCTACTTCCTGGCAACCGAGATAAGTCTAAATTGCCATCTTCTAAGCTACACAGCCCTGATGCGTGCAGATACTGTGTAATATTTTGAGAAGATAATGGTAATAACATATTTGATTTCCTATTTCGTAAAAGTGCTGAGATAATCAATTACTTATTTTCAGGATTATTGTTACTTGAGGAATTTAAGTAGATAAATACAAGTCTCTAAAAATCAATTATTCTTTCTTCTACACTAATATCTTATTTCTGATATCTGGAACTGCCAAAATGGCATTAATAATTTTATTTTTGCTTTAAAAATTTTCATTGATTACTATCAAATCTTTAAAATCATAATATATACTTGCGGAAATTACTAGACTTATTTATGACTTTTTTATTGCAGTGAGATTTTCTGATTGAACAAAAATGAAAAGTAATTTGAATTACTTTTCGCTAATTTATTTTGAATCTAACAGCGTTAAAACTATTAACTTCAATAACACAGAATTTAGACCAAAATATTGATACATGGGGGTTTTGCGTTCTTTGATACCTGATAAATACATCTCTTTTGAGTCAATTTAAATATCAGCATAAATATTCAGTAACACCAAAAACATGATTTCTTAGTTGCCTCATGATGATGAGACACCTAAAACTGATGACTTGCATAACTTATCCATCCACAGCAATAATTGAAGACTTATCTAAAAATAACTGTCTCAAGATGGATATTACTGAAAAATTAGGATGCCAAACTGATTCAGGATGTTAATTATTCCTGAAATAAGATAGAAATAATCTATGAATGTATTGCGTTATCAAAGTCATATGTAAAAATTCACGAGTCAGAATTCAGGAATCAGAATTTTGTGTTGAATAATTATTTCTGACTTCTGACTCTTGGTTGCTGAATTTTTACTTGAACATGAACACATAAACCCCGGTTGCTGAATGGGTAAACTCTCGACTGTACCCAAAACTATCAAAATTACATGCAATCTTATTTTTATTTATCACTGCTGAATCAGCAAAACCGGATACTTTGGCAAATGATGATGAATTTTTTCCAGCCAAATATTAGTCATTATTTATGACGTTTCGCAAAAAGCTAAGTTTTTCACAATACTTACTTTTACTTTGAAGTGGCTGCTAACCAAGAGAGTAAATCAGCCATACTGGTAAAATCTAACAATGCCTCACCCAAATTTTCTAACTGTTTTAGGGAGAGAGTTTCTACTTGTTCGCGCACATCTTGAGGTAATTCTCCCACACGACGAGCTAGTTGACGCAGAACAAGCGATCGCTCTCCTGCGGTTCTTCCTCTTTGTTCTCCTTCTTCTTTAATTTCTCGGTAAACTCGTGTTTCCTTGAGTGTAATTCCTAGCATTGCTTCTACCTCTGTGCAACTTAGTTGCTCAAACTTATACACCATGATTGTTGTGACTAACTCAATTATGGCGCGACTGGTGGTTTCTGGTTGCTCAATTGCTGAACGCTCTAACAAATATCTGGCTTCCGAACCACCAACTGATGCACCATCAACACCAGCGCCAGCGCCCCTAAAACAATCATCAGTCCCGCAGGCATAAACTTACGTGTCTTGGCAAACCTCAAAGCAAACACAACCACCAAAACCCCTGCCACACAAGCGGCTAAAGTCAAACCCCAAGGTTGTCCTTGCAAGTGCCAGTAAGCAAAGAAAATCAGTAACAAACCACTAACACCACCACTCAAAAGCGAAACCAAACTACGAGCTTGCACATAGCCAATAATTCCACCAACAATTGCGAAGATACCGTAGGCAAAAGCAGCAATTATACCTAAATTCATTGTTAAAACCTATGTAGATTTTGACTTTACAGCCAAGGTCGGCAGACAATTTACCATAGCTATTTAGCTATCTCACCTAGTTGATTGATGGATATTCCCGCGATGCCAACGGCAAGTACTTCGTCCTATGCCCAGGTGCAATTCCTCCAGCGTCAAGCAGCATCTCTTTTACTTTACCAATCTGTCCTCCAGAGCGGAGCCGCGATCGCCTTTCTGGAACTGTTGCAAGCAATACGTTACACTGATGCCGATGGCAGGAGTTGTCTACAAGCCTATGGCAATTATTTCCACGCCTTAGCCGCAAGCCGTCAAAATTGGGAAGACCATTTAATTTCCCAAATACTCCTCTCAGAAAATCCCTTTAGCCGACTGGCGCAGCAACAAGACTTTCAGGAATTACCCCCAGCTTTAGTTGCAGCCGCTCAACATGATTTACATATCTTACAAAGTCTTTATGAATGCAGCACAGCTGCTCTCAGCGAGTGGGTACAAGCTGTAACTCATTTGCCAGTTTCGCCTGTAGTTTGGTACCAAGAACACAATCATACCCGCAACCAAACCCTGCATTTGCCAGATTGGGAAAATTGGGCTGATGCTGTGGAAGAATTAGCCGCTTATTATCAAAAATATGGGGTAGGTTTATTTGCTGAGTATCGCGCCTTGCGTTGGCAAGATGGGCAGTTTGTCGGTATTCCTTATCCTGACCCCATTAAGTTAACTACCCTGGTGGGTTATGAATGGCAGCGTGATGCTTTGCTGAAAAATACAGAGTTTTTACTAGCGGGTGAAACAGCATTGCATGTATTACTTTATGGTAGTCGCGGTTCAGGGAAATCTTCTTTAGTCAAATCTTTGTTGAATGAGTATAGCGATCGCAACCTACGTCTACTAGAAGTTGGCAAATCTTATTTACATGATTTACCAAAAATTGTCGAACAATTACGCGGTTTGCCACAAAAATTTATCATTTTTGTCGATGACCTCTCCTTTGAGGAAGATGACGACGCTTTTAAAGCTCTTAAAGTAGTTTTAGAAGGTAACTTAACAGCACGACCGCAAAATGTAGTTGTCTACGCTACCTCCAACCGCCGTCACCTAATTCGAGAGTATTTCGCTGATAGACCCACCCCCAAGGATAATGAAGAAATCCATGCTTGGGATACGATGCAAGAGAAGTTATCATTTAGCGATCGCTTTGGTTTGACATTAACCTTTGAGCCAGCAAATCAAAATACTTATTTAACAATTATTCGTCATTTAGCGTCACAAGCCAAAATTAATCTCAGTCCAGAAGATTTAGAATATCAAGCATTACAGTGGGCAACCCGTCATAATGGCCGTTCTGGACGCACGGCACGACAATTTATTGACTTTTTAAAAGCAGATTTATCTCTCTTTGGTACAACTAATAATAAATCTGATCCTCAGCCTCAATCTTAATTACGAATTCACACCAGCAATATGCAAGCAGTAATGGTCAGTAATCGATTTCTTCTAGGTGTAGTTGCCTTTAGTGTAAGTTTTGGGCTTAGTCTGGTTCCCAATTGGAATTTTGGTCAAGCTTTCATAACAGGCATAATTACTGTCCTTGCTACATATACCGCCGCATTATTTGTCGATAAGCGCCGAAGACATCATGAACTGCTGGTGTTAACGACCTTACGTAAACGCATTAAAGAGCAAGAATCTTTAAAAAAATCGCATTTATCGAGAAATCAAACAAATCGAAGAACAGCACAATTTGTTATACGCCGAGACTCAAAAACTGCAAAATCAAATTGCCGAATCTCGCAATCAAAGAGATAGTCTGCATCGAGAATTGAGTAACTTTGCCGGACAAAAAAAAGCAATTAGAAGCTGAAACTAATAACCTTAAAAACACTATTCAAACACTAGAGCAAACTAGTACAGAACTGAGTAATCTTTGTGGTAACCTCACAGCCGAAAAACGCCGCTTAGAGTTACATAGTAATGTTTCTCATGCTGAAATTGCCCAGTTACAAACTCAACTTAATGAACTGCACCAAGACAAGCAAGAAATTGAGAGTAACTTAACTTTACTAGGTAGACTTAAGCCGCAGCTAGAAGAAAAAAATGTATGAACTCCGGCTAGAAATTCAAGAACTAGAAACTGTTGTTCATCAGCAAAATCAATTGCTGGCAGATATCAGCACAGAAAAGAATAACATCACTAATAATTTAACTGAATTGCATCAACAAAAAATTGATAAACAATCAGAAATTCAACAGCTAAATAGTCAAATTTTAATCTTACAAGGAGAACGAGATTTATTACAAAATCAAATTTGGGACTTACTGCAACAAACAGAAACTCTCAATTTAGAACCTATACCAATAAATATCTCCTCAGAAGATGAACCAGAATTATTTCCATTTGCTGATTTAATTGCACCTTCAGAAGATCCCAGTGAAGACTTACCAGAAGAATGGACTAATTTGTTAGAAAAATTACCAGGTCATGAAATTGAAGTATTAAAAGCAATCTTACAAGCAGATAACCCCAAAGCAACAATTAAACAAATTGCCGAAGCTAATATTACCATGCCTAATCTCTTGATTGATTCTATTAATGACCGAGCAAATGATACTATTGGGGAATTAATCATCGAGCCAGGAGAAGACACTCCCGAAGTGTATCCAGAACATCGGCACAATGTCCACAAAATGATTGCTATGTACGAAGACTTGATGAGCAGGCAAGCATCATCAAATTAAATTACTTGTTATCGTAAAATTATTATTGTGTGAAATCTAAAATCTAGTGAAGTACATGGCAAAGCTCAAAATCTCGAAGAAAATTTCAACTGCTTTAATTAATTCCCTAGGTGCGGGAGTAGTACCAAGACTAGGAATTGAACACATAGCAGTTGGTCGAGAACAAGAACTTAAAAGCCTTATACAAAATCTAGATGACATTGCAGAAGGTGTCGCAGCATTTCGCTTTATTATTGGTAACTATGGTTCCGGTAAAAGCTTTCTTCTGCAAATGATTCGCAACCGAGCGATGGAACAAGGCTTTGTCGTAGCTGATGCTGATTTATCTTATGAACGTCGCCTCGCGGGAAGTAATAATGAAGGTTTGGCGACTTATCGAGAATTAATGAGTCATCTTTCCACCAAAACCCGTCCTGATGGCGGTGCTTTAGTTTCAATTTTAGAAGGCTGGATTAATAAAATCCAACAAGAAGTTGCTAAAGAAACTAATATGCGTCCCACAGACGAAGGTTTTGATGACCAAGTGGAAGCCAAAATTAGAGAAGTTGTGCAGTATATTGAAGATTTAGTTCACGGCTTTGATTTTGGCAACGTGATTATTGCTTATTGGCGTGGTTATCGATTAGATGATGATAATTTAAAAAATGCGGCTTTACGGTGGTTGCGGGGTGAATTCAGCACCAAAATTGAAGCTAGGTCTGCTTTGGGTGTGCGGGTAATTATTGATGATGAAAGTTGGTATGACTACGTTAAATTATTAGCTAAATTTGTGGCAGAGATTGGTTATAAAGGTTTGTTGATATTATTAGATGAAGCGGTGAATTTGTATCAAATATCTACTACTGTTACCCGCGAAAAAAACTATAACAGACTGCTGGCAATGTTTAACGATACCATGCAGTGTAAAGCCGAACATCTGGGGATTTTTATTGGGGGTACGACCAAATTTTTAGAAGACCAAAATCGTGGGCTTTTTGCTGACCAAGCTTGGCGACGACGTACCAAAGAAAGTCGTTTTGCTACCCAAGCGAATGTTCAGGAATTTTTGGGGCCAGTTATTCGGTTAAACCCCCTGAATGAAGCTGAAATTTTCACGCTTCTACAACGCCTGAAAGAAATTCATGTAACCCACTATGGTTATGATAAAACGTTGAGCGATCGCAACTTACAAGAATTCTTACAAGAAATCGTTAGCCGCTTAGGCGCAGAAGCCTTACTCACCCCCGGCGAAATCATCCGCGACTTTATTAGCGTGCTGAATATCTTACATCAAAATCCAAAAATGGCATTTAGTGAATTAATTCATGGTTCTCAATTCAAACCTACAGCCGTTGGTAAAAATGCAGCCATCGATGAAGATGACGCAGCAGAATTTAGTTTGTAATTAAAGTTAGAAGGATACTAAAAAATATATTTTAGACAGTAGGCTGCTGGCATAAATATTTTTTTTTTTCGCGCAAAAGCGCAAAGACGCAAAGAGAGATATTTCTTAATTTCAACAGAGTGGGTGTTTTGTGTTAAAAGATAGTATTATTTTCAGCCTGAACACTCAACATGACTAATGCCTTTAACCGACTTGCACCCTTCATTCAAGAATATATCTACCATCACAATTGGACTGAATTACGACCAGTGCAAATTGCTGCTTGTGAAGTAATTTTTGACACTGATGCTCACTTGTTAGTAGCAGCAGCCACGGCGGCCGGAAAAACAGAAGCAGCATTTTTACCAGTATTAACTGTATTACATAATCACCCTATAAATACAATTGGAGCATTATATATCGGCCCAATTAAAGCTTTAATTAATGACCAATTTGAACGTCTTAATGGCTTACTCAAAACAGCCGATATTCCTGTTTATCACTGGCATGGTGATGTTGCTCAAAGTCGCAAAAATCAGCTTGTAAAAAATCCCCAAGGTATTCTCCAAATTACGCCAGAATCTCTGGAGAGTTTATTAATTAATAAACATCATGATTTAATTCGCTTATTTGGAGATTTAAAATTTGTCATCATTGATGAAATTCATGCTTTTATGGGTTCGGAACGCGGTTGTCAAATTATTTGTCAATTAGAGCGTTTAGCCAATGCAATTCAATCACAACCCAGACGCATTGGTTTATCAGCTACCCTTGGCGATTATTCGATGGCGGAAGAATGGCTGAGTTCGGGAACTGATAAACAAGTAATTACTCCTAAAATTGAAGCTGGTAAACGTCAAATTAAACTGGCTGTCGAACATTTTTATCTTCGTGATGATATTAATTCCTCAGAAATATATGATAATTATCTTTTTAATCTTAGCCAAAACAAAAAATGTCTGATTTTTGCGAATAACCGCACTCAAACTGAATCTGTAATTGCTTCTTTGCGGCAAATTGCTCAAGAACAAGCACAACCAGATATTTATCATGTCCATCACGGGAGTATCTCGGCCAGTTTGCGCCAAGCTGCGGAAAAAGCTATGCAAGAACCCCATTATCCTGCTGTGACTGCGGCAACACTCACTTTAGAATTAGGCATAGATATCGGTAATTTAGAGCGGGTTATTCAGTTAGAATCACCTTTATCTGTAGCTAGTTTTTTACAAAGATTGGGACGTGTTGGGAGGAGAGGTGTAACTGCGGATATGCGCTTTGTTTGTGCTGAAGATGAACCATTATCGGAAGCATATCTACCAGAGCAAATTCCCTGGCAACTTCTACAGTGTATTGCTATTATTCAACTATATTTAGAAGAACGTTGGATTGAGCCGATAAAGCCGCCGAAATATCCTTTAAGTTTGCTTTATCATCAGACAATGAGTATTTTATTAGCGGCGGGAGGATTATCTCCAGCAAATTTAGCTAAACAAGTTTTAAATATGCCGCCTTTTGCAGCAATTTCTCCAGCAGATTTTAAATTATTATTACGTTATTTAATTGATATTGGTCATATTCAACAAACTGAGCAAGGTAAATTAATTATCGGATTGATTGGGGAAAAGATAGTCGGAAGATTTCAATTTTATGCTGTATTTGCTGACAATCAAGAATATACCGTAAAGCAAGGCATAACAGAAATTGGCAGTATTGTGACACCGCCACCTGTAGGGAATCAATTTGGTTTAGCTGGTCGCACTTGGGAAGTTGTAGAAGTTGATTTTAAGAGAAAAGTGGTTTTAGCTAAACAGGTAGATGGTAAAGCTACTGTTTATTGGCGTGGTGGCGGCGGGACTATTCATACTAAAATTTTACAAAGGATGCGACAGGTTTTATTAGAAGATGTTGAATATAGCTATTTACAAAAAAATGCTCAACAACGGTTAAAAACAGTGAGGAAATTATTTGATGCTGCGGGATTAGCCAAATCAAATATATTGCAATTAGAAAAAAATAAATGTTGTATTTTTCCTTGGATGGGAACAGTAGCTTATCGCACTTTAGAAAGATTGCTGAATTCTTTTTGTCGAGAATCTTTAGAAATTAGTAGTATGGGGGGAACTAACCCTTATTATTTAATTTTAAAATTAGGCAAAGGTAAGCTGAAATCTCTGCAACCAGAAATTGCTTCGTTGTGTGAGCAAAGAATTTCCGCCGAAGATTTGGTAAGTACAGCCGAAGCTCCAGAAATACAAAAATATGACGAATTTATTCCCCATTCTTTATTACGCAAAGCCTTCGCTTATGATTATTTAGATATAGAAGAACTCAGACAGCAGGTTGCTCTTTGGCAAGTTATGAAATGCGATCGCACTTAAGATAGATGTTTTTTAAATCAAACGATTCAGATGTCAGACTGTAAAACATTAAATATGCTCTCCTAGCCATAAATCAAGCTCTGACTTCTGCTAGAGGAATTTTTATCTTTGTTACAGATAGTCTTGATATGTCTTGGATAAAGTTGATTGGTTTCAAAATAGGTTAGATTTTAGCTCAATTTCATCACTAACTTATATTTAAAGTCAGCCAATTAACTCCAAAAACCTCAAGATAATGGAGTACATTCCGGTCATGATCAATTTAATTTCTCAGGTATTTTCTCGCATTAATTCCCTATTAAATCAATTTCAAGTAAAGCGGTTTGTCGCTGTAGTGCTAGTAGGATTTTTAGTCCTGACAACCAACGCTAATATTGAGCGTGGTAACACCAAAGCTGTAACTAGAGAGCTTGATAGAGTTGTACATCAGGATAAGGCTGATAGACCAAAAACCACAGGTGAATGGAACAGAGAAGCGCGTCAAACTGAAGATGAGCCTGGTAAACGCACTCAAAGAATTGCGAAAGAATCAGCAGAAGCTGTTAAACAATGGGGTTCAGTTTATCCCGATACAGCTAAACGCAGCGCCAACAGTGTAGACGAAAATACAAGATAGGTATTGAAGAAGGATGTAGGGGTTCAAAACCCTTACACCCATTTTCAACAGACAATTTTTGTGCGTCAGTCCAAAAATTTTAAGCTTTGAGGCTAAAAATCTTTTCAATTACATCTTCGACAACTTTATCAGGGGTGGATGCGCCAGAAGTCACACCGACGACGATTTTACCTGCTGGTAGCCAATTTTCGGCGATCGCTAATTCTCCATTTAACTGGCGATGTTGAATGGCGTTACCTGATTTAATTCGTTCTACCGAATCAATGTGGTAAGAAGGAATACCTTTTTCAAAGGCAATTTGTTGCAATTGGGTAGTATTTGATGAGTTAAACCCGCCAATTACCACCATTAAATCTAATTCATGTTGTACTAATTCCAACATAGCATCTTGTCGCTCTTGGGTAGCATCACAGATAGTATTAAAGCTTTGAAAATGATCATTTAATTGGTCGGGGCCATATTTCTGCATCATCGTCCGTTCAAACAGCTTACCAATCTGCTCGGTTTCCCCTTTTAACATAGTAGTTTGGTTCGCAATCCCCACCCGTTCTAAATCTTGATCTGGGTCAAAACCAGCAGAACAAGCTTTAGCAAATTTTTGCAAAAATTCTTCTCGATTACCACCATTTAAAATGTAGTCAGCAACATATTGCGCTTCTTTTAAATTTAGAACAATTAAATATTTACCAGCAAAGGAACTAGTTGCAACCGTTTCTTCGTGTTTATATTTACCGTGAATAATTGAGGTGTAGTCGACTTTTTTTATGCTTTTCCACGGTATTCCAAACTTTAGAGACCCAAGGGCAAGTTGTATCAACTATTTTGCAGCCTTTATCGTGTAATATCTGCATTTCTTGAATGCTGGCTCCAAATGCAGGTAGGATAACTACATCGTTATTCTCCACAACCGAAAAGTCTTTTTTGCCTGTTTCTACAGGAATGAATTTAACTTCCATTTCCTGCATTCGCTGATTTACAGAAGGATTGTGGATAATTTCGTTAGTAATCCAAATGCGTTCGGTGGGGAAGTGTTGACGAGTTTCGTAAGCCATTGCAACAGCGCGTTCTACACCCCAGCAAAACCCAAAAGCTTGGGCTAACCGGATGGTAACATCACCCCGTTGCAGACTGTAATTGCGATCGCGGATTTCTTGAATCAAACTGCTGTGATACTCAGATTGCAACTGGGTTGTGACCTCGGCTTGATGGCCAAACCCCTTGCGATTGTAATTTTCTGAATGTTGGAGTGAACGTTTAAAAGCTTTTGTATCCATGTTTAATTCTGTGGTGTCTCCTCCTTCTGATTTTCGCGCGTGGAGACCAAATTTAGAAGTGTGAAGTGTGAAGTCTAAAATTTTCCCCCTTGTTTACCTTGTCCCCCTGTCCTCCTTGTCTACCTTATCTTCCCCTACTCTCCACCCGATTGAGTATAAATCTGCAATGCAGTCCGCCAAACCAAATAACCGGCAGGACTGAGATGTAACCCATCTGTGGAAAGTTCTGGACGGAGATTACCTTGTTGATTAGCAAATAAGGAATATAAATCGAGATATTTTGCTTTGCGTCTAGCGGCTATGCGTTGTAATTGTTCATTTAATTGGCGAATGCGACTATTGGGAATAGTTAAAAGTTTGTCTCGCCCTTCCCAAGTGGCTTCTTCTGCGCCATGTGGCAAAATCGACTGAACAACAATTTGGGCTGTGGGATGAGTTTTGCGGAGATATCTGATAATTTGCCGCAGATTCTCTAAAATCACTTCATCACTCTCTCCCCGAATGAGGTCATTAATGCCAATCATGACAAAAATCACCTCTGGTTTAGTGCTATCAAATATATCTAATCTTTTTAAGAGTCCTGTGCTGTTTTCGCCAGAAATTGCTTGATTCAGCCAATATCGATTTTCTGGTAATAATTCTGTGGGGAACCAGAGACTGATAGAATCTCCTACCAAGATACTTAAATGCTCAGGATTTTTCTCAGTCGCAGCTTGAGCTTCTTGTTTAAGAATATCTAACCACTGTTGGTAATTAAGTTGATGATGACGGCCTAACTCTGGTGCGACAGTTTGGGATGTATTTGTTTGTTGTGACGGCGAACTACCAAAAACAGCGGTCAATCTCTGCTGTTGCAAAATTAGCAGGATGACCGCCAACATCAGTATGCCGTTGGTTGCCAACGATAACAATGCCCAAATGGGGAAGGTTTTTGCAGAAGTGGTCACGACTAGCGAAATTTGCCAATAATTTGACTCAAATTTTACCCGCTAGTTCGCAAAAGTCACACTATCTTTAGTAATTGCTTTTACATTGACCACTATCGGCATAGTATGGTAACTGGCTTCGAGGTAGAGCGGAGGGAAAAGATTCTCCCCCTTGCACCCTGCTCCCTGCTAAGTCTACAAATCCATGTTGGATTGCTGCTGGAGAATTAAGTAATAGGTCTATCTCCACCAAATTCAGAGTTGTAACCTTCTTCACCGTGTTCGTTGATATCCAAGCCTTGAATTTCCGCTTCTTCTTTAACGCGCAAACCAACGGTAGCATCGATTACTTTGAGAATAATAAAAGTACCAACTGCGGCGATCGCATAAGCAACTACAATTGCTGCTATTTCTACTCCTAGTTCTGCAAAGTTACCTTTCAGTACACCATCTTTACCGCCGCCATTGACTTGGGTAGTGGCAAAGATAGCAGTCAAAATTGCTCCAACTGTACCACCTACACCATGTACAGGATATGTATCTAAGGCATCGTCCACTTGGAATTTATGTTTGAAACTCACCGCATAAAAGCAAACAAAAGAGGTAATAAAACCAATTAAAATCGATGCCAAAGGAGTGACAAATCCGGCGGCTGGAGTAATACCAACCAGACCTGCAACTGCACCTGTGGCTGCACCTACGGCTGTGGGTTTACCTCGTAGTACTGCTTCTAAAATTAGCCACATCAAAGCAGCAGCAGCAGCAGAGGTATTAGTAGCAACAAAAGCAGTGGTCGCTAGGTTTGTTACTACATCACCAGAAGTTCCACTAGCAACAGATAAAGCACTACCAGCATTGAAGCCAAACCAACCAAACCACAGCAAGCCAGCACCTAACAAGATAAAAGGCACGTTGTGAGGTGGGCTGAGGCGGTCGGGGTGAGTTTTGCGGGGGCCAAGAACAATTGCAGCTACTAATGCTGATACACCAGAACTAATGTGAACGACTGTACCACCAGCAAAGTCAAGAGCGCCTAAACCACCGTATAAGCCGAGGAATCCACCTTTAGCCCAAACCATGTGAGCAAGAGGACTGTAAACAAAGGTTGACCACAGCAAGACAAACAAACTGTAGGCGCGGAAACTCATCCGTTCCGCGATCGCCCCAGAAATCAAGGCTGGGGTGATAATGGCAAACATGGCTTGATAAATCATGTATGCCTGATGGGGAATTGTCCCAGCATAAGAAACTACGTCTTGTGGTTCAGAACCTTGGAGATAATTCGTTGTTTCTAACCCGACACCGTTTAACCCCAGCCATTGCAAACCCCCGATAATCGCGTTTCCTGGAGCAAAAGCCAAGCTATAGCCCCACAAAACCCAGGTAACACCCACAATGGCCATCAACACAAAGCTCATCATCAAGGTGTTGAGGATATTGCGCGATCGCACAAATCCACCGTAAAAAAAACGCTAATCCTGGTGTCATCAACAAAACTAGTGCTGATGATACCAGCATAAAAGCTGTATCTCCTGTATCAGCCGCAGGTGGTGTGGCTGCTGATGTTTGGGCATAAGCACTACCCATGAGCGGCAATCCTAACAGGAATATAGTAAGAGCCGCGATCGTGAAAACTTTCTTCAACACTTATTTCTGTCCCCTTCTCTCATAAATCAAGATTTTGTGTATACTTAAATACATTTCATGCTTTTTTGCAACTGTTTTTTGTCGTGAAAGATACTCAACAGAATTTATTTTTAAAAGATTAACAAAAATATAATCCTTGTGATAGTTGATCAGACATTAATTAATGTGTATCCAAGAAAATCTGACATTTTTGTTCAAGTCACTATATTTCTGTTTGGATGTAAAAAAACTTAACAATTTGAATTAGCATCTTCAGCACAGAATCAGTAAACAATTCACAAGAGGAATTGCACTTAATTCCGAGGTGCGAACATGATAATTAGGACACTAAGTAATGCAACAAAAGTCCCAATCAAGTCATAATTATCGGGTGTAACTTTATCTACTCGCCAACCCCAAAGCATTGCCATAACAATAAACACGCCACCATAAGCCGCATAAACTCGCCCAAAATTTGCAGGTTGAAAAGTAGAAATTACGCCATATACAACTAAAGTAATTCCACCCAAAATTCCTAACCAAAATGACTGGCCTTGTCTTAACCACAACCAGATGAGATAACAGCCTCCTAGTTCAAATAAACCAGTCCAAACAAAATATATTAGAGATTTAATCATTATCCAAAACTCAAATATTAAGCTGTAACCCGTAATTTATATGAACAATAAAGATAAGGCAGACAAGGAAGAGAGATTTTAGGATTGCTATATTATCTATCACCTGTAACCTGTAACCTATCACCTGATAATAAGTAAAAAACCACCCACTAAAAATTTTAGGAGTGGATATTAGTCAGCAATAAGATGAGAAATGTAGAGACTTACAAGGTACTTGGTAAATCACCACCTGATGAAATTTCTCCAGAACTTGGCCCTTCCGAAAAACCACTAGGACTAGCTTCTTTCAAAAATCCACTGTAAGCTTCCATACCGTGTTCACCGATATCTAAGCCTTCTAATTCTTCTTCTCTGGTGACTCTAATACCTAAAGTTGCTTTCAGCACTAACCAGAAGATGGTGCTAAGAAGAACAGTCATTCCCCCAACAGCAAGAATACCAATTATCTGGGGTATTAATGTGCCGAAACCACCGCCAGCGAATAAACCATGTGGGCCGACTGGTTTACCTGCTAGGTCAACCATCCAAGGATAACCACCAGGGCCGACAGCAAATAAACCAACGCAAAGAGTTCCCCAAATACCGCAAACAAGGTGAACTGAGGTAGCACCTACAGGGTCATCAATGCCGAGTTTGTCAAAAAATGGCACAGAGAAAACTACTAAAATACCAGCAATCAAGCCAATAACGATGGAACTAGGAATGCTGACGTAAGCACAAGAAGCGGTAATACCCACCAAACCAGCCAAGATTCCGTTAATAATCATCGACAAGTCTGGCTTACCCAAGTACACCCAAGCCACAACAGTAGCAGCAATTCCACCAACTGCGCCCGCCATGTTGGTTGTTAAAGCAATGTGAGTGATTGCATTGGGGTCAGCCGCCATTACAGAACCAGGGTTGAATCCAAACCAGCCCAACCACAAAATCAAGCAACCCAAAGTAGCAATACTCATATTGTGGCCAGGGAGAGCCACTGCTTGCTTATCTTGATATTTTCCAATGCGTGGCCCTAAAAATGCTGCTCCCATCAATGCAGCCCAACCACCAACTGAGTGAACGACAGTAGAACCAGCAAAATCCCAAAAACCCATATCTGCCAGCCAGCCAGCGCCCCAAATCCAGTGTCCAGTAATGGGGTAGGCAATACCGACGAGTAATAAGCTGAAAACTAAGAAGTCTACAAACTTAATCCGTTCTGCAACAGCACCAGACACAATTGTGGCTGCTGTTCCAGCAAACACTAGCTGGAATAAGAACTTAGCCGCTAAAGGAACGCCTGTCCAATTCAGGGCGCTAAATACTCCTTGATAAGCATCGCCAGTGGCAGGGCTGTTATCTGCACCTGCTAAAAATAAACCACTGAGTCCGATGAAGTCATTGCCATCGCCAAACATTAAACCAAAACCGATCGCCCAAAATGCTACGGTCGATAAGGCAAATACAATTAAGTTTTTGGCAAGAACGTTAACGGCGTTTTTCTGACGGCAAAAGCCGGTTTCTAACATACAGAAACCGGCGTTCATGAAGAATACTAAAAAGGCAGCGATCGCCACCCATAATGTATCAAGTGCAATTTTTAAATCTGCTGTTGTTGGCCCCGCAGGCGCTGGAGTTTGGGCAACCGCTACATAACTCCATCCCAAAACAATTAAACAAGCTAAAGGTAAACAAGCTCGCCAACTGGGAGACAGCCGCTTAATTGCTAAATTTAACTGCTTGACTTTTGAGTTAAATCCTGTATTTTTAGAGTAATTTCTGGCCGATGATCGCCTGATTTTTATTTTTGATTTTTGTCTTTGCATGAGTTTGAACCTCACCCTCCAAACTGTCCTGAAAGGAAAAACATCTAGAGCAAAAAACTAATACTCTCAGTCAAAAGTAGTGGTTTTTGATCCGAATCTTTAAACCACTTGTTTCCACGCCAGAAAGCCAAACAACCCAAGCATGAGTTTAGAAGTTTTCCTAAACTCGTTGTAAATATTTTTTGCTGTTATCCTTAAGAAATTATTATGTATTATCCGCAACCGTCAAGTGTTCTTCACCTAATCTTTAATCTTGAATTATCATGTTTGACGTGCTTAATTGCTGGCAGTTGTCAACACAATGGTTGCCAGAAAATATGCCTACATTAACACATCATTTGCATAATACATTCAGATAATGGTGACCATACTAATGTGAAGTTCTCAAAAATCACATAACAGAAATTCTGCAAACCCTACTTGTTCTAAACATTGCTGAACTCACAAATAAATTTGATTGATTTTCTATTTATCAAAATTGCAATTCTGTATATTTAGATACTGTTTCTCCAAGCTTGTGTTTTTTACTACGCTAAAAGAAATGAAAGTAAAAACCACATCCTTTACAGGGATTGGATTTATCCTCTTCGATAAAGAAAATCCTCGAATAATATTAAATTTTTATAAAAAAAATTAATTGATTGTTACTTACTCAGTGGAGTGACAATCATCACCGAAGAGGACAAGGAGCAGGGAGCGGGGAGTAAGGGGGAGAATATTTCCCAATTCCTCCTGCACCCTGCACAAGAGCTAGGTCTACACAGAAATATTGGGTTAGTAAACTGCTAGGGCGTTCATTTGGGATAGAGTACAAGATCCGTCTCAGACTATCCCCCTTGCTTCCTACTCCCCTGCCTCTTTTGACCTGCGGTTAAAGTTCTTCTTTGAGATATTGTTCATAACCTAGCTGTGCTAATTTTGCTTGCTTGTTCATCACCAATTCACAGAGAGATTGGCGGTATTGCTGTACTTTGGCAAATAATTCTGGTTGGTGAGTAGCTAAAATCTGCACAGCTAACAGCCCAGCATTCTTCGCATTCCCAATGGCAACTGTGGCCACGGGGATACCGGCTGGCATTTGGACAATAGAATATAAAGAATCAACGCCTTGCAAATTGCGGGTAGCCACAGGTACGCCAATTACTGGCAAAGCTGTAAGAGAAGCTACCATACCAGGGAGATGCGCTGCGCCACCAGCACCGGCGATAATCACCTTAAGACCCCTTTCATGGGCGGTTTGGGCATACTGCACCATACGTTCTGGGGTACGGTGGGCAGAAACTATAGCCACTTCCGTTTCTAGACCAAACTCTGTGCAAACTGCGATCGCATCTTTCATAGTGGGCAAATCAGAGTCGCTGCCCATGATAATACCGACAAGGGGAGACATAGAATTTTTGATTTTTGATTTGGGATTTTCGATTAAAGGCTGATTGCGAGATTTACAATCGTGTCAGACTTAGACTTAGCTACTTTCAGTCCAAGGTGATGACCCAAGCAACACACAAACCCATCGCTTCAAATGTAGATATTATCAATGCGCGTGTACCTGGTTATCAAGATTTACAGATGCTCTTAGTGAATCACGAAGGTGTGATTGAACAAATCTTGCCAATGGGTACGGTATTCAAACGAATTCCACCACCGGATTTACAAACATGGGATGTAGCTGGTGATTGGATTTCATTAGGCGGTGTTGATTTACAGATTAATGGGGCGCTAGGCTTGGCGTTTACCGAATTAACACCAGATAACGCGGCAATGTTGCCGAAAATTTCGCAATATTTGTGGGATGCTGGTGTGGATGCTTATTTACCAACCTTAGTCACCACTTCCATCGAAAATATTCAGCGATCGCTGGCCATTATTGCTGATTTTGCTGCTCGTTCCACAACGGGGGCGAAAATTCTCGGTGTACATTTAGAAGGGCCATTTTTGAATTATGGTAAGCGTGGCGCACATCCAGCCGAATATCTCTTACCCCTGACAATTGAGGAAGTCAAACGGGTATTAGGCAATTATGCCTCTATTGTCAAAATTATTACCTTAGCACCAGAATTAGATCCCGGTGGTGAAGTCATAGCATATTTGCGTTCTTTGGATATCACCGTCAGTTTAGGACATTCTCAGGCAACTGCCGACCAAGCCCAACAAGCCTTTGATTTGGGTGCAACGATGGTAACTCATGCCTTTAACGCTATGCCACCTTTACATCACCGCGAACCGGGATTATTAGGGGCAGCAATTACCAATCCCAATGTTATGTGTGGTTTGATTGCCGATGGGCAACATGTCGCGCCGACAATGCTAAAAATTCTCTTGCGGGCGACTCAAGAACTATTCTTAGTCAGTGATGCCCTAGCACCTCTGGGGCTACCTGATGGGATATATCCTTGGGACAGCCGCCACATTGAAGTGAAAAACGGTACAGCCCGGTTACTAGATGGAACATTGACAGGCACGACTTTGCCGTTATTCGTGGGAGTACAGAATTTATTGAAATGGGGAATCTGTGATCTAGAAAGAGCGATCGCTTTAGCTACTAATGCCCCCAGAAAAGCCATGAATCTACCTGTAATTTCTCCAGGGCAACCTGCTAATTTATTACGCTGGCATTGGGATGAAACTACCAAAGAACTAACTTGGCAGCGACTATAGGCAGAGGCAAGTTGTTGAACATTTAAGAAAGCACATTGAGGCCGCAAGGGGGCAGGGTGCAGGGTGCAAGGGAGATGGTTTGAAGTTCTTGTTAGCATATCCCCACTCCTGTATGGGCAGGTTAATGAAGAATTTCGTCTATAGCAATCCTAAATGATTTATCAACATCTCTCTCCCTTGTCTACCCTGTCTACCTTGTCTTTTTGTCTTTGTTGTTCACATATCAACTAGGACTGCTATATCCACAGATTGATTGACTGAACCCGCCCCTACATACTCCCATAAAAAAAAGAGTGGGAGGAGGCATACCAATCGCCTCATTCTCCCACTCAACATTTGCTGCTGTAGCGTCCAGGATGATGTACAAATATTGCCTTTTTATTTAGGGGGCTAAGTTGTGCGAAAATGGCAATGTCTATACATTTTGAATCCTGGTTGCAGCAAATGTGAAGCCTGATTGATCAATGTAGATTTTGCAAATTAATTATCTATAATTTGCTATTAAGTATATATAATAATCAACAGTAAAATTGGTGGTTCATTTGCTAGGTAGACCCTGATAACAAAACCCTTGAAGTCGTTTATCTTTCATAAATTTAGCGCAGTTAATTGGGGTTATGTTGCCATTTTGGCAGGTTTTTCCGCATTATCTAAAAACTTTGAGTGTTAATCACCCCAAAGCAGCATATATCAACTTTCCTGTTGAATCAGAATCAAAATTTATGGCAACCCTACTGGGAATCAAAAACGCGATCGCCACATTTGAGATACTTTATTAAAAGTATGTAATAGCCTACTAAACACAGTTTATAATATCAACAGATGATAAAACTGATACCGCAAACGGCTTTTCATCCTATCCCTGTAATACCAATTCACTATTCACAATGACGCGACGCTCGTTCCTCGCTAACGCTTCGCTATCGCAGGCTCGCTACCGCTTCGCTAACGCAATTAAAAAACTTAGATGTAGCAAGAATTTTATGGTTTACATCTGTATCAGATTTTTCGTGAAATGGTAGAACCCGCCATAAAAAAAATAAAATTAGATATGCACTGCATACCTAATTATCAATTTGGAAAATATTAAATTGAGTGACAATAATTAACCAAATCTACCGCTGACGTAATCGCGGGTATCTTCTTGCTGAGGATTATTGAAAATTACTTCTGTTGCGTCATACTCTACGAGATAACCGATACGACCGCCTGATTCTGTAGGACGCACATTGAAAAAGGCTGTTTTATCAGAAACCCGCGCTGCTTGCTGCATATTGTGGGTAACGATCACAATTGTATATTGCTCTTTCAGTTCATGAATTAGCTCTTCAACCCGCAATGTAGAGATAGGATCAAGCGCCGAGCAAGGTTCATCCATTAAGATGATTTCTGGTTGAACTGCGATCGCTCTGGCGATACACAATCTTTGTTGTTGTCCACCAGACAAAGATAAGCCACTTTGACGGAGTTTATCTTTAACTTCATCCCACAAAGCTGCTTGTCGCAAACTCCGTTCGACTAGCTCATCCATATTACCTTTGTAACCATTAATTTTGGCACCAAAAGTAATATTGTCATAAATTGATTTGGGGAATGGATTTGGTCTTTGAAACACCATCCCGATGCGGCGACGCACTTCTACCGGGTCAATATCAGGTGCGTATAAGTTTTTACCGTAATAAAAAACCTTACCTTCGGCTCTAAATGAATCAATTAAGTCGTTGAGACGGTTATAGCATCTGAGCAATGTACTTTTACCACAGCCAGAAGGGCCAATAAAGGCTGTTACCTTATTTCTGGGGATATCTAGCCAAATGTTCTGTAATGCTAAGTACTTGCCGTAATAAACGTTCAGATTTTCTGTGCGTAATACGGTATCTGTGCTATTTGCTGTGCTAATGTTAGTAGCCATAAAAGGTCTAGTGTAAGTTTTGGGATGGCAATGCAAATTGCTGTATATTTGATGTATAAGTGGCTAGGCTTTTTGGCGAGTTGCCCAGCGAGCAATAATACTGGTGATTAAAACCATTAACACCAATATTAAAGATGCTGCCCAAGCTAAGGACTGCCAATTTTTAAACGGAGAAATGGCAAAGTTAAAAACCAAAACAGCTAAAGAAGCTGTAGGTTGAAACAAGCTATTTGGCCAGAAAGTAGAAAATAAAGCTGTGAATATCAAAGGAGCAGTTTCACCAGCAGCTCTGGCGATCGCTAACGTTGATCCAGTTACAATAGCTGGTAATGCAGCAGGCAGTACAACCTGTGTAACAGTTTGAAAGTTAGTTGCACCTAAACCTACAGATGCTTGTCGTAAATCCTGCGATACTAACTGTAAAGCTTCATCAGTTGTTTTCACAATGATTGGCAACATCAAAATTGCCAATGCAAATCCTCCGCCAATTGCCGAATATGAGCCTAAATTCAGCCTTACTAGTGTTAACACTACAATTCCATAAGCGAATACCCCAGCAATAATCGAAGGTACTCCACTCAAGACGTTCGTAGCAAAACGTACCCACCTAGCTATTTTACCAGAACTAAACTCAGTTAGATAGATAGCAGCTATCACACCAAAAGGAATACTGATTAAAGCTGCAATTCCCACCATCAGCAAAGTTCCCACAATCGCATTCCCAAAACCACCACCTGGACGAAGGGGCGCAGGTGGCAATTCTGTAAATATGCTAAAGTTGAGACTACTAAATCCTCGAATTAAAACGTAAGAAAGAACTGCTACTAAAGGCACGAGTGCCAAAAATCCGCAGAGAATTGCCACCCCAGTCATCACTGTATTAAACAGTGTCCGAGGAGACATAGAACTACGAGTTAAACTTCTTTCTTGATAATGAGAAGTCATAAAAAAAATCTACACTCGCTTGACTCGAATAACGATAAACTCTGCCAAAATATTGACAATCAAAGTTAAGACAAATAAAACTAAAGCAGCATACATTAAAGCTGCAACCTGCAAACCACTAGCTTCTGCAAACTGATTGGCTAACAAAGAAGAAATTGTATTGGCTGGTGCAAATAGCGATGCACTAATTTTGTTGGAGTTACCAATCAACATCGTCACCGCCATCGTCTCTCCCATTGCCCGACCGAGTGCTAACATCACAGCACTGACAATTCCCGAAAAAGCCGCAGGGATCAAAACTTGAAAAATTGTTTCCCAGCGTGTTGCACCTAAACCGATTGATGCTTGGCGTAAACTGGGTGGTACAGAAATCAAAGCATCTCTAGAAATCGCCGTGATAATTGGCAAAGTCATAATTGCCAAGATGATCCCTGCTGGAAACATCCCTGGCCCTGTAGGAGAAGTACTAAACAGTGGTATCCAACCAAAGTAAGCATTCAACCATTTACCCACATTGTTTAAAATCGGGATTAAGACGAAAATTCCCCATACTCCATAAACAACGCTAGGAATTGCTGCCAGCAGTTCTACCAAGAACACCAGCACAACTTTAGCTTGGGAGGGCAGAAAATTTTCACTCAACAAAACCGCAGTCCCAACGCCAATGGGTACTGCAATTAGTAACCCAATCAAAGAACTAACTATAGTTCCATAAACTTGAGGTAATACCCCATACTCATCATTCACTGGGTTCCAAGTACTTTGTGCTAAAAAGCCAATACCAAATTTTTGAATAGCTGGCCAAGCACCAATGGCAACCTGTATAGCAATCCATAATAAAGTTGCGGCAACTGCTAGGGCAAAAACCCTAGTCAGTAAAATAAAACCTCGGTCTAAAGACCTACCGAGTTCAGAACGCTCTTTAACTGCTGATGGCAAATTTTGAGAGTTTGTAGCCATGAATACTGACTTGATAGATGAAATCAGAGAAAAATGTGAGAGCAAACCAGCTGAGTAAAATGACTTTGAAAACTTGAGGCATCAACAAGTCATTCTTAATAAAAAAGACTTTTGATTCTGGTATTAATCCAAGCAATTTTTAACGATCAATGCCTCACTAGTATTAGTGATTTTTGAACACTATTTACTAGCACTATTACTGCTACCAGTAACGGCAATTTTGTAGTCTGGGCTAATTTGGTCAGCTGCGGTTGCTACTTTTTGTACAACGTTTTGTGGCAGAGGCACATAACCTAATTCTGGAGCTAATTTCTGACCTTCGGTTAAACCATACTCAATCATCGCTTCGACTGCTTTCGCTTTAGCAGGATCAGCATATTTCTTGTAAGCCAAAATCCAAGAGTAGGTAACGATAGGATAAGAATCTGCACCTTCTGGGTCAGTGATAAATGCACGCAAGTTTTCAGGTAGAGTGACTGATTCTAAAGTTTTTGCTGCTGATTCGTCTGTAGGTACAACAAATTTGCCACCTTTGTTTTCTAAAGCAGCATATTTGAGTTGATTTTGTTTTGCATAACCATACTCAACGTAACCAATAGAGCCTTGAGTTTGTTGAATTTGGGCAGTTACACCTTCATTACCTTTACCGCCAACGCCGACTGGCCAGTTAACGGTTTTGCCATCACCAACTTTACTTTTCCATTCCGGACTGATGGTGCTGAGGTGTTGAGTAAATACGCCTGTAGTACCACTACCATCAGAGCGATGTACAACTGTAATTGCTTGCTCAGGCAATTTAGCGTCTGGGTTAGCTGCTTTAATCTTGGGGTCGTTCCAGTTTTTGATTTTGCCTAATAAGATATCGGTGTAAACTGCCCGTGGTAATTTGAGTTCAGCCACATCTGGCAAGTTGTAAGCGAGAACAATGCTCCCAGCTGTCATTGGTAACAAAATTACGCCTTTATCTTGAGGCACTTTCTTAATTTCGTCATCTTTCATTGCCACATCACTGGCACCAAAGTCAACAGTACCTTTGATAAATTGCTCAACCCCAGCACCGCTACCTACAGACTGATAGTTAACTTGTAAGTTGGGGTATTTTTTGTTTAACTCAGTGAACCAACTTGTATACAGTGGAGCTGGGAAAGAAGCTCCTGCACCTGTTAATGCAACGTTACCACCAAGATCCAATTTAGCTGGGCTGGAAGCTGTAGCATCTTGAGCAGTGCCAGTGGGTGCATCCTTGGTAGCAGAACTGTCAGAGCCTTGCTGTCCGCCACAAGCAGCTAGACTTAATGTCAGTAATAACACTGCTGTTGAAGAGGCTAATCGGTTATTTTTTATTGCATTGAGTCGTGAGCGCATCGGTGTTAATTTTCAGTAACTTTCCAGGTTAGCGCCTCTACGATAATCCTAAAAGAGAGATGTATAGGTAAACGGAAGGTTAAGAGCAAGAAAAAAAGTGTATTATTTTAACTAAATTTTACAATTCTCTCACTTTGTGAATTGATAAAATTTATACTTTACCTTGTTTTAAATTACAGATGAGCCTGAGTAGAGCTAATACAGATTTATGGACAACGCTTTGATAGTAGAAAGCGTTATACCGCTTATATTGCTACTTATTCAACTACCAGCAACGGCAATTTTGCTGTCGCGTCTCTTGAAGGGGCCGGGAAGATTACCGCCAATTCAACCCCAACAGCCCACACCAGAAATTTTTGGTAATGTCAGCGTTGTTATTCCTACATTAAACGAAGCTGGCCGCATCAGCCCTTTATTATCTGGTTTGAGTCAGCAAAGTTATGAAGTGCGAGAGATTATTGTTGTAGACAGTAATTCCCAAGATGGAACTCCTGATTTAGTCAAAGCCGCACAGCAGAGAGATCCCCGCTTTCGCGTAATGACAGATGATCCCTTACCTGCTAATTGGGTGGGTCGTCCTTGGGCTTTACATAACGGCTTTTTGCATAGTTCTGAGGATAGTGAGTGGTTTTTGGGGATGGATGCGGATACTCAACCACATCCAGGTTTAGTGGCGGGGTTAGTCAAAATCGCAGTCACCCAAGGCTATGATTTGGTGTCTTTATCACCCCAATTCATCCTTCAGTATCCTGGCGAGTGTTTATTACAACCAGCTTTATTGATGACATTGCTGTATCGCTTCGACCCAGCAGGAATTAGAACTGAACAACCAGAAAGGGTAATGGCTAATGGACAATGCTTTTTATGCCGTCGTTCGGTGTTAGCGGCTGTGGGTGGTTATAGCAGTGCTAGTAGTTCTTTTTGTGATGATGTTACTTTAGCACGGTATATTGCAGCACAAGGATATAAAGTAGGCTTTTTAGATGGTGCAAAGGTGCTGAAGGTGCGGATGTATGAGGGGGCGCTGGAAACTTGGAAGGAATGGGGACGCAGCCTTGATTTGAAAGACGCATCAAATTCTGGGCAAATTTGGGGAGATTTATGGCTACTTTCAGCAGTCCAGGGTCTGCCCTTGCTAATTATACTGACTTACTTGATTGTTATGCCCACGGCTGTCTCGCTGCCGCAGATTTTATTGCTGGGGTTGAATGGATTTCTGTTGTTGATACGCTTTGCTATGTTACTGGCGATCGCACCTTCTTATGATCGTACAACCGCTAAAGGTGGCTGGCTATTCTGGCTATCTCCTTTAGCTGATCCCATTGCCGTCTTACGCATCTTCTTATCTGCATCCCGCACGCCTAAAGAATGGCGAGGGAGAAAGTATGGTGATTAGGGAGTGCTGAGTGCTGAGTTGGATTAGACAAAGTAGACAAGGTTGAGGGGGTAGACAAGGTTGAGTAGAGTGCTGAGTGCTGAGTGGGGGTAGACAAGCTAGAAACATTACTCCCTTGTCCCCCTTATCATCCTTATCTCCCTTGTCCCCCTAGCCCCCTGCACCCCTGCACCCTTGCCTTATTCCTCCTCACCTCCCACGCGATCGCCACGTTCAAGTTCCCAAAGAATTTGATTACCTTCTCGGCGGACTCTTGATACAATCCAGTTCCGCCAGCGCCATTGATCTCCTCGACTAGTGACGGCGCTGGCGTGGACATCCATTAAGTCTGCTAATTCAGAACTAGTAATTAGATAGCCTTTTTCAGCAATTTCATCAGCGATGCGGAGAGTTTCAACTAAGTTGCGGAGTTGTTCGACCCTGATTCCAGGCGTTGTTGTGTCAATTGCGGCCGCATTCTGTGCGGTGGATGGTTCCATAGCTGTTATTTCTGATGCAGATGTAATGGGTTCCGATTTTTCTTTGTTAATTATTGTCGAGTTTGCCTTATCTTGAGAAACTTCCGCTACATTTAGTTCATGAGAAATAGGTAAAGTTTTGTAAGCATTGGTAGAAGATAATTCTTTGAGTGCAGGGACTTTACCAGCAGCAAAACTCCGGGCGATCGCATCACAGCGTTCGTTACCGACGTTACCAGCATGACCACGAACATGCTGCCAAGTAATTTGACGGGTATTTAATTCATCTAAAATTTCCAACAGGTCTTGATTTTGTACGGGATTACCATCGGCTTTTTTCCAACCTTTTCTTTTCCAGTTTTTCACCCATTTGGTAACACAGTTGATGAGATATTCGCTATCGGTATAAAGGGTGATGGGTTGGGATTGCTTTGAGGTATGGAAATATTTTAAGGCGGCGATCGCAGCTTGCATCTCCATTTTATTATTTGTTGTATGGGAGGCTGCATCACCCATTTCATGAACTGAGCCATCGTTGAAATAAACTACAACACCCCAACCTCCAGGGCCAGGATTCCCAGTACAAGCGCCATCAGTATATATACTTTGAATTATGCTTTGGCTAGACATGATAAAGATATTGAAACCGCATGGTTACGTAGAGGTGACAAAAATTTAGCGGCAAAAGATGGGTAGCAATATATATGTTACTGACGGAAAAAGCAAGTATTTGTTTGAAGGGGCTGGGGGAGATAAGGGGGACAAGGTGGACAAGGGAGACAAGGAAGCAATCTTTCTACCTTTTTTACCCCCTCTACCTTGTCTACCCCCACTCAGCACTCAGCACTACTGACTTTCTTCATCTTGATCAAGGGCTTCTACTTTGTCTTGTAAAGGTTTGACAACTCTGGCGATCGCTTCTTGAATAAAAGCTTTAATAAACTCATCGCGGCGGTTAATTTGAAACTGTCGCTGCACTACCTCGGTCATTCCGCCGTCGCCCCAATCTTGATCATGGCGAAAATACTCAATAAAACTTTTGCCGGCAATCCGCGTTAAATATGCGGCTGTTACGCCTTGAATGGCTCGGCCAATAATAAATGTGGCAACATTCAGTTGCAAAGCTGTCGAGACTAATTGAATCGCGCCTTTAACTATCCCTAAACTGGCAATAGTTTTTGCTAAAGATAAAGCTAACTCCCGCCCGCGTTCCATGTTCAACTCACAGCCGTAGACTCTGCCAATTTCTACAACCATTTGGGCGTTGACGGCGGCTGTCGCCAATAAATCTACAACTGGTAAGGGTGTGACGGAAACGACACCAGCTCCAATCCATTGAAATCGCTCAACAATTTTATCGGCCTGACGACGACGCTGGGCATCAATGAGTTTACGTGCTTCTTCGCCCAGGCGTAAAGATTGCAGCAAAATGTTATCCGCCACTAAATCCTCGCCCTCAGCTCGCAGTACAGCAGCCATCCGCCGTAGCAGTGGGACAATATCTGGTTCTGGTTGATAAAGTTCTCCTGTTTCTAATTCTGCCGATTGGGGGTTAGCCGCGATCGCCACCACATCGTGAGCGGAAATAAAGCCCCGGACTCGTTCGCGTAACCGTGCCAAAATCACTTCTTGATTTTCATCTGTGTAAAGGTCGGTTTTATTCAGAATTAACAGCGATCGCTTGCCAATTTCTGCTAAACCCCGCAATGGTTCATATTCTGAGCGACGCAGGTCATTATCTACCACAAACAACAATAAATCTGCGGCTGTTGCCAATTCTCTCGCTAACTGTTCCCTCTCTGTACCGGCGACTCCTGCTTCTAAAATTCCTGGTGTGTCGGTAATTAAAATTTTGCGTTCTAATCCCTTTAACCGCAGACAATAAGTTTCGCCGACTGTGGTAGTCCCCATTGGTGCATTGACTTCACCTACCATTCGCCCCATAATCGCATTCACCAGGGAAGTTTTACCTGCACTCCCCGTACCGAACACCACAACTTGAATTTCACCCCGTGCTAAATTAGCTTCAATTTCCCGCGATCGGCTTAATAAAGCTTGTCGGGCGACTTCATCTTGTATTTGCGACACTTGTTGGCGCACAGCTTGGAGTGTGGAGGAAGCCGCATCAGATTTTGCCGCCGGGATTTGGGCTGGTGTCACCCGCCTACGTTTTTGGCGAGAACTTTTTTTCTCCAGCCTGAAGCACCAAAACGTAATACACAAACGCCGCCACTAATCCACCAATCAAGACAACCAGCAGCAACAGCAACAAATTTCCGAGTAATGGTGAATAAGACAATTGCCAATAAAGGCGCGATAGGGAATCTATCAGCCATAGGCTCATTGCCAAAATGACAATTAGACCAACAATTAGCGTTACTATGCGCGATAAAGGCATGGGTAGCGGTAGTTAGTATTCAAGAGGCACTTTTTTAATAGTAGAACTGATGACGTGGGGAGTGGGGAGTTGGGAGTGGGGAGTTGGGAGTTGGGAGTTGGGAGTGGGGGTAGACAAGGTAGAGAGGGTAGACAAAGTAGAAAGAGAAAGATTGCTTCCTTGCCTCCCTTGTCCACCTTGTCCCCCTTGTCCCCTTGTCCCTCTTGTCCCCCTTGCCCCCTCGCACCCTCGCCCCCCTGCACCCTGCCCCTTACCCTCTACCTACGGAAATCCCTGGATATGACGCATCACCTCGGCTACTGACCAAGCTTGGGCGATCGCACCTCTGGGGGTGTGTGGTGGGTCGCCATCAAAAATTTCGGAAATGGAACCAAGGCAAGCATCAGCAAGAAAATGGTCGATGAGGGGTTGCCAATTAAAGGGTATTGGTTGTTTGGGATAAAAACGCTGCCAAGCACGAATAAACGGCCCAATTAACCAACTCCAAACTGTACCTTGATGGTAAGCGCGATCGCGCTCATGAGTCATACCTGTGTACTTACCCACATATTCGGGATCAATCGCATCCAGGCTACGCAGTCCATAGGGAGTTAGCAAGCGATAAGTTGCTAAGTCAAGTATCTGACGGCCTTGTTGTTGGGAAAATCCACAATGGTGTAAAGATAATGCAATCACCGCATTGGGGCGAATTTGAGAGTTACGGCGATCGTCTGGTTCAATGGTGTCGTACAAGTAACCCAACATCGGATTCCAGAATTTTTGGAGGGAAACTTTTACCTGTTGTGCTTGCTGTGTATAACGTTGCGCTTGCTTGGCTAAACGTGGTGCATCCTCTGTACGCATTTGGCTTAAGCGTTGCGCCCATTGGCTCATCCAACACAAAGCCGAATACCACAAGGCATTAATTTCTACTGGCTTACCATAACGAGGCGTTATCGGTTGACCGTTAACTAGTGCATCCATCCAAGTTAAAGCTACACCGCGAGCATACCAACCCACTAATCCATCAGTGGCATCAACTTGGATGTTATAACGTGTACCACCCACAAAGGCTTTGTGAATTTGCTGCACTATCGGGAATTGGTCTGCTAAAAATTCCCAGTCTTGGGTAGCTTCTAAATACAGCCCTAATGTTTCAATCCACCACAGCGCCGCATCAATACTGTTGTAAGATGGCTCACCATCAACATCAGGAAAGGCATTGGGAATTAAACCGTGGCGACAGTAAAGCCCAAAGGTGTGTAATACTCCTTTGGCTAATTCGTAGCGTTGCGGCACTAATGCCAGACCGGGTAAGGCAATTAACGCATCACGCCCCCTGTCGTTAAACCAGTGATAACCAGCAATAATGGTTGGGCCAGCCACGGCAGCCCGATACACAATAAACTGATCACTGGCTTTGAGTAGTTGTTGCCAAATCAGCGATTGGGTGTTCAGCAGTGGACAGGAAGCAGGGGGTAGATGGTTTTCCTGGGCTGATAGTGCTTGACTGGTTAATAAGCCTGTTGTTGATTTCCAATCTCGATTTTTGGTTTGAATGTAGCCAAAAATCTGGCTGAGTCTTTCTTGTTCTGCTTCGACTGCTTCTGCAAAGCTTTCTGGTAGTAGTGGGCTTTGTTGTGGATCAGGAAAACCCAACCTTGCTTCTAAAGTGATGCTATCTCCTGGTTGGAGAGTGACGATTAAATAGCCAGGACTATACAGGTCTTCATAATTTCCTAATCCCCGGCGTGTTTCTTCTGGTAAGACGTAATTCCAATACCAAAATGCGTCTGCTTGATATTTACCCTGTGTCCAACGTAAATACCAAGGTTTACCAAAGTGTCCAGATGCGATCGCTTGTAGGCAAACTTGTTGTTGTCCTAGCAATTGGGAAAATTGTAACCCGGCTGCAGTTTGTTGACGATGAAAGTCGCGATCGCAAATCAACAACCTCAGTTTTAAAATCGCTGTCTCTATGCCGTCATAACGATAGTGAATCAAGATTCTATGGGAGTGGGAGTTAACTTCCTTACATCCTTCACCACAATAGTATGGCATTAGCAGTTGTCTACTTAACTGCCAGTGTTCGTCACCCCAAATCCATTTGGGTACGGGGTTAATATCAAAAGAGCGGAGAAATTCGTAACCTGTGGGCTTAATCTCACCACTGCCCCAGATATTTGTTCCGAGTGCCACAATTCCTTTTGATACTTCTAAACTCGCTTCCAAGTGCGACAACAGCAAGTCACGGCCAGATGGCGGATTTGTAGCAGCAAATAACCAACCGTGATAGGTGCGTGTGCGGACATCAGAAACTGTCCCACTAGCGAAACTGCCTAAGCCATTGGTGAGTAACCATTCTCTTGTATCTAAATTGGTCATTTGCTACTCAAAATCGTTATGACTATGATATAGTCGTAACAGATCGTAATTAAACTGTGAATCAGCGTGGATGGGTGAGTTTTAGCTGACCCGAATCCTAACGCTACTAAAACGAAATATAAGTTGAAGGAGAATAAGGTTAATGTCCCTCACTTACGGAACAGAAGGAAGCCTCCGCGTTGGTCAACAAGCTCCCGACTTTACAGCAACTGCTGTATTTGATCAGGAATTCAAGACAATCAAACTTTCCGACTATCGCGGTAAGTATGTAGTCTTATTTTTCTACCCCCTAGACTTTACCTTTGTTTGTCCTACTGAAATCACAGCATTTAGCGATCGCTACGAAGAATTCAAGAAACTTAACACTGAAGTTCTCGGTGTTTCCGTTGATAGTGAGTTCTCCCACCTCGCTTGGATTCAAACTGATCGCAAATCTGGTGGCGTAGGCGACCTCAATTATCCCCTAGTTTCCGACATCAAGAAAGAAATTAGCGCAGCTTACAACGTCCTTGACCCAGCAGCAGGAGTTGCATTGCGTGGTCTGTTCTTGATTGACAAAGATGGTATCATTCAACACGCTACCATTAACAACCTTGCTTTTGGTCGTAGCGTTGATGAAACCCTACGGACATTACAAGCTATTCAGCACGTACAATCACATCCCGATGAAGTTTGTCCTGCTGGTTGGCAACCTGGTGATCAGACAATGACACCTGACCCTGTGAAGTCTAAAGTTTACTTCGCTTCCGTCTAGAATTTTCTCGCTTTCAATTCCAATAATTTTTGTTGGCATTGAAGGCAAAATTCATTTCTACCACAGGTAAACACTGGGTTTATCTGTGGTTTTTTGTAGTAATAAAGTAGTTTTGGTCAGGCTTAAAAAATATTGATGTATCGACTTTTAGCAGCGTATATTGGCAGTCAAACATTCATATCGAATACCAAATTGATATGAAGAAGCATATAATTAGCCTGCGAAGGTGGTCATTGAGCTTGCCGAAGTGGATAGCCCCAGACTTCCAGTGTGAGGGGTTTATTACAAAACCAGAATAATTATTCTTGTGAAGGTCGTTTGCGGAATAAACCCGTCATCGTTACGCCAGTAATCAACAAGCCAACTAACCCTAAGCCATTCAAAAGTGGGTAAATTTTTTCTAAATGAATAATTTCTAAGGTATGTAGTCCTAAAAGGAATTCGCCTAACTCATCTTGGTGTAATAATTCATGGGCTACCGTATAACCCATACCCGTTAATACAGTTAAAAATAAGGGCAAGCACAAAATAATAGCTATCTGACGGTGATAGCGGCGAAACATACGATTCATAAACAGTTTTTGAACAAAGTAAATTTTAAGGTATCAGTTTTGCCATTGTTTGATACCGAAGTTTTATTAAAAATTTTGAACTTTGCACTTTTATAGACTGTAATTCTCAATTGAGGGGCGATCGCAATCTCTTTTGATACCAAGACAGTTAAATACAAAAGTTAAAAAAGTTACATTTTTATGTATGCTGGATAGCCGAGTATGATAGCTATAAATTTTTGGCAGTTATTATGGAACGCGCTATCTCCATACTGGGAATATTAGTCTTTATTGGCATCTCTTATGCTTTATCTGTGGAACGTCAAGCAGTTCGTTGGCGAACTGTGGCTTGGGGTTTGGGATTAGAGTTATTTTTGCACTACTCATTTTGAAAACACCTTGGGGTTTAAATATATTTAAATCTTTGGGAGATATTGTCAGTAATTTTTTAGCTTTTTCTGATGTTGGAGCAAAGTTTGTCTTTGGCGAAAACTTTAAAGAGCATTTATTTGCCTTTCAAGTACTACCGACTATTATCTTTTTCTCTGCTTTTATTAGTGTTTTGTATTACTACGGAATTTTACAGCGCGTCGTCAATATGCTGGCTTGGGTAATGATTAAAACTATGAAAACATCAGGTTCAGAATCTTTATCTTGTGCAGGTAACATCTTTTTAGGGCCAACAGAATCTGCACTGATGGTTAAACCATATATAGGCAGTATGACTTTATCTGAACTTCATGCTGTGATGACGGGAGGCTTTGCGACAATTGCTGGTGGAGTTTTAGGCGCTTATCTTTCCTTTGGTATTCCTCCAGAACATTTAATTGCGGCTTTTTTTTATGACTGCGCCTACATCATTAGTTGTATCAAAATTAATGTACCCAGAAACAGAAGTTTCTCAAACAGCAGGAAAAGCCAAAATTGATGTCGAAACAAATTATGTAAACGTCATTGATGCAGCTACAACAGGTGCTATTGATGGCGTAAAATTAGCTGTGAATGTGGGGGTAATGATTATTGCTTTTTTAGGATTACTAGCGGCTTTAAATGCTTTATTTGCCTGGGTTGGTTCGCTTGTAAATTTGCCGCAATTATCTTTGCAATTGATATTATCTTTTGTCATGGCTCCTGTAGCATGGTTGATGGGTGTACCGTGGAATGATTGCCAACAAGTCGGGGCGCTATTAGGAACAAAAACAATTTTAAATGAATTTATTGCTTTCTTAGATTTAAAACAGCTAATTCAAGACGGCAAAATTTCTCAACGTGCCGTAATTATTGCGACTTACGCATTATGCAACTTTGCTAATATTGGCTCAATTGGAATTACAATTGGTGGACTTACAGGTATGGCTCCTCAGCGCCAACATGAATTTGCTCGCTTGGGCGTGAGGACAATGATTGGAGGATTATTAGCTGGTTTTATTACTGCTTGTATTGCGGGAATATTAGTTTGAAAAATGACTGAACAAGGCAAAAGTAAAAATTTAAAAGGCAAAAAAAGAAGTTATAATTACATGCTTCTTCATATCGATTTGGTATTACTAGGATGATAAACATTATCTCTCTTTTTCTTAACTTTTCTGCTCTCGAAATAACCTAGTTTCCAATTATTTGGTTGTTTTAAATCATTCATATGTCCTTGCAAAATCAGCCAAAAAGCAATACGAGTATTTAAATATCCTCGAAGAACCCGATTTGTCGGCTTTGGGGAGAGTCCAGGAATGACAAAACCACTCACATTTAAAAGTTGTCCGCAGTAAGTTTTATCTCCTGGCAATGTGAGAGTAAAAAAGCCATCATTTTTATAACCATTGGGAATAATAAATGTCCCATAAACATTATGTTGCCCCCGCCAAGGCATAACTACCAAATCTACAGGATGGGCATAAGATTTTTCTTGTGAGGAACTATGAGAAGATTTCCACTTATCGCAACTAACCAACGGTGAAACATCAGTGAATAAACAAAAGCTAACAATAGCAGCTAAGGTGAGAAAAAATATTAAATAAAAGAATTGATATCTTCGCACTGCTGGGATACTTATACTATTTGTTGCAGTTCTATTTTAGCAATTGGGGTAAAGGTAGCGATCGCACACATCACTGGATGTAATGTTTATTACAGCCTAATTAGTAATTAAAATCCGTGGACTTAAAAGCATCATTATATCCATCTAACGAAAAGTTTCAGAAATTCCAAAACTTTTTACATAACTTTCACCTAATATTTATTCCTGTAACGTTGCTACGTAATCGTAACATTTCCTCACTTGCATTAAAATGCAATGCTATTTGTGTCTGTGTCATTTGACGCTGAACAGCCCAGAGTAAACCCCGTCGGGGAATCTGAAATATATTAACTCTGTATTTCCATGTTTTATTTTTCATAGTTAGAAATGTCATCTAGCAACCGATTTATTTCTGCTGTCTTGTCACGAGGTACGAGATAAAGACCACAAATTTTGCTTACCTGATCTACGGAAATATTCTCAAAATCGCACCAAGCACGAGCAGCTTGATTAGCTATCTTCTCAATCTCAGCAGCTTGAATTGCGGCACAAGGTTCTGATTCTATACAAGCAATTAAGTCAAGAAAAGCAAGTTCATCTTGCTTTTCAAGCTTTTGGCTTGACAAGTTGAAAAGTATGGGACAATATTTGCTTTCATACTTAAGCAGTACAAAGATACGGGGTTGAGGCTTGGAATAGCCCCTTGCACTTAGTAAATATTCTGGCAGATCTTCTGCGCGGCTCCGGTATTGTTCAAGCACTGCTACATGAGACAGCATGGATTCAGCACCAAGTCCACCAATATCTTTTAAAAATTGACTATCTCGTGTAAGTTGCTCCACATCTAAATCTCTATCAAGCGTTATTTCAGAGTGTTCTTCTTCTGATATGACACCAGATCCCAAAATGCGTTTCGATTTATCGTGGCGATGAACGATGCGAGTAAATCTCTTACAGATATCGTTTTGTACGCGGGAGAGGCTGTCTGTTTGATCTATGATTAACGGTACAAGTCTATAGAACTGTATGACTCGTTCAGAATTGGCAGTTATTCTCAGCACTCTACCTGCTCTTTGAAATAGCTCATCCGCTCCTTCGGGTGGATCATAATTCACAACAGTATCGGCATCTTGTAAATTCACACCTACACCATCTGCATCAGTACAAATTAGTACGTCATACTCTCGGCTGGCATTGTAATTATGAGAACGTGGTGAAAACTGTTTTAGTACTTCAGAACGCTCTAATCCAGCTTTTAATCGCGGATTACCTTCATCCGTTTCAACTGTACAACCAATCTTAAGTGCGTCACTAAATGTTCTCTCCAACATACTTAGTAAATACTGGGCAGTAAGATATCTCTTGACAAATATGATGACTTTACCCTTTGTATCTAGGCAATGCTCCTGAATAATGTTCTGCAATTTCAGAAACTTGTCATCTGTGTAGTTACTCTGCCTAAGCCGTGCCAATAGTGGCATCAGAGTATTGCTACGCTCTTCCAAGCTTAGATACATCGGTGTTTTATGAGACCGATTTTGTGTATCAAACACGTTAAAAGAACGATGTTCTTGATTATGAATATCAGTAACAGACTGTTCCCATAGGTTTAGAGTGAGTTGAGAGGAGTCTTCTGTTTGCTCACAAGAGCTTAATGTCGCAAGGTTTTGTTCAATACTGTATGCCATTGCTACAGGTGAACTAAGCCAGTTCGTAAGTGAAGAATTATACACTGTATCGATCGCACTTTCGCATAGAGCCATTTTCTCGTCATCAAACCATTCATGTGGAGACTTAAAAGCTTGATCAAAACAACGGCGATCAAAAGCAGCTTGTAGTTCAGGCTGCAAGAACAACTGGTAGCGTAATGAATATAGCTTGAGGCTTTTTGGTAGATAACGTCGTTCATCACCAAACTGAATAAAAGTTCGTCCGTTTGTATCAATATCACCTCTGTTTCGAGCCATTTGTAAAACGTGAGGTAACCCCAAAATGGTCACGATTGGTAAGCGAGAAAATTCTTCGGCATCACTAATTTCCCAAGGAATTTGCTCTTCCAATAGATTAGGTTTGTAAAACCGATGAGGTAGAAGATATAGCAAACTATTAAGATTTAAGTAATCCGTGCCGTACGCCGTAGCCGTGAGAAGAAAGATTTTTGCACCTGCTTTGACTGCTGGTACTATACGTTCATAAACCAGACTCTTACCACGCTTGGACTTTTTCCGTAAAAGTTCATTTCGATAGAAGTGAGCCTCATCAATAATAATCACAGTATTATCATTAGCTCGTTGAAGCCGCTTCTCTAGCTGGGTTGTTAGATGGCGAGATTCCTCAGAAGCTTTGCGAAACAGCAGATCAATATTAAAAAACTTAAAGTAAACATTGCGATTTTCAAGCTGCTGTTCCCAATTTTCGCGTACTCCACCAGGAGCAATTAAAATAACTTGACTGGTTCTGCCTATCGGTTGCAAACGCAAAGCAATTTCAGCACCTATAACAGTCTTACCCAGACCAGTAGCAGCTATGATAAGTGCACCACCATACTCATTAGCTTGACGAAGAGCGCGTGCAATTACACCCTTCTGATAATACACAGGAGAATACGCACCTGAACACAAAGGATATTCAGCTAAGTTATTGAGCAGAAAAAGTGTTTTAAGATAAACCTCGAATGGGGTGGCGAGATTCAGCCAATCCTCTAATTTTTTGATCAGTTCAGCCAGTAAATCTTGGGCATTTTGAGCAACACTATCATACCAATTTGTGAACAAACGGATCTGCTCAGAATCGTGGCTAACGCTCACTTGCTCTGCTGATTCGCAAAGTCCCTTACGACTGTAGTTTGATGAACCATGCCATATTAACTTTGAATCACAGATGTAAAATTTACAGTGAAAAGGCACTTGCATTTCGCGGGCATCTCGAATAATGAAGCGTCCGGATTTCATGCGTTCAACTAATTCAAAAACTGTTTTCCACAGGTCTGTATCACACTGCGCCAAATCTGCCATAATCTCATCAATGACAGTGGCTCGGACATGCCTTCCTTCTTCCCGACCCACTAAGATTTGAAATTGTACATCTGATGCCACATACTTACGACCCAACTTGTATCCAAGCAGGCTAAAGTAAGCACTAGCAATACGAATTATATTTTGAGCTTCTGGAAAATAGGCTTTGATAAACTCTAATCCAACACCAGGGCCGACACCTGCAATAGGCGAACCATCAGGATTATACTGTAAATCTAATGCTAACTTCGGCTTAGGCTTACGAGGCATAAGGGAGTGTTACTAATTTCAGCAATACCTTTCTATTATCTGTTGTATTGATACTTATGTACTATAATTGAGCGATCGCCAAGAAAATACAAAACGCACTCAAAGTAAAATCAAGTTGAGCGGCACGGAATTAGTACAGTTTGTTGCACGCATAGTAACCAAACATTTAGACCGACCAACTATTGTTTTAATCGAAGCCGACGGGTGGCGTAACGAACGTGGCGAAGATAATGATGGCTCAGTCTGGTTTCAGTTGAAAAATGAGTACCTGCTGGCAAAACGCAACGTTCTAGACTTTCGCCATGTTCCTGGTCACACTTGCGAGTACAGCCGTGAGAATAAGCAACTAGAGAACTTGCTAGCAGTAATTCGGGTTCGCACTGGTAAAGAAACACCACAGTACATCACCAATCGAGAAACTTGGAACAAAGATTTTCCAGCGCGAGATTTCCAAAATCTAAGCGGTTTTTACGATAAGTCTGTGCCAGAACTACTGCATTACTTTTCTGTGGGAAAACTGCCAAAAACACAAAAGAAGCAAGATGAAATGCCAATACCCGAACTTTATAAACTCGGTTATCAAGAGGATAAATTCGGTGCTAACTTCCCATTCAAACATCAACATCTGGTGGAAATTGTACCGTTCTTTGTACGCCCAGATTTTCAACAAGAAGAAGCTTTAAAAGCACTATGTCGCGTTCCTCACTATTTAAGATGCTCACCTGCTTGGTCTATGGGAAATATCGTTTTGTCATACCCAATGCACTTAGGTCAGGAAGTTATAGAGGATCACTTGTGTGTACTTGGTGTAAATTTACAAATTTAAGTAGAAGCTAGGAGGGAAAACCTTTGATAACCTGGGATACTCATCAAATCAAGAACGCCGTGCATTTAAACAGCACCATTCTTTCTTTTTCCATAAAGCTGCAACTACCCAACCATTTTTTTCTAAGGCATCGGCTACGGATTTAGATTGTTCGATTAAAATGCCGCTAAAGATTGCCCAAGTGCTGGGTTTAGCGATCGCAGTCATTTCGGGAACCAACTGAATAATTACGTCAGCCAAGATATTACAAACGATACCGTCTACTGGCTTGTCGATGATTGTGCTTAAAACATCTACGCTACCTTCGGCGGGAATCAAGCGTTCTGGACTAATCTTATTTAGGGTACGATTGCTAAAAGTTGATTGCACTGCCAAGGGATCATTATCCACAGCATAAACTTTTTCGGCTCCCAGCAAAACTGCACCGACCGATAAAATACCGGAACCGCAACCGATATCTGCAATTGTGACTGGTTCTTTTTCTGCATTGCCCACAAATGATTGCGGCACTTCACTCAAGCGCATTTCTAATGCTTCTAAGCACAGTTGAGTTGTGGCATGGTTTCCTGTCCCAAACGCGACACCAGGATCAAGGAGAATTATTAACCTGTCTGAGTTTTCTGGTGTTGGTAGCCATGCGGGATTAATCAAAAAGCGATCGCCAATTTCCTGGGGTTGCCAATATTGCTTCCAGCTACTTGCCCAATCTTCTTCATCAATTAATTGCCAATGCAAGCTCGGTGCAGACATGCCCACACACAAAGCATCTTGACGCAACCGCAGCGCCAATGCTGCCAAATCGAGTAACTGCGCTTGAAATTGCGGTAAGTAAGCCTTAACTAACGAAGAATTTCCTTTGCGTTCGCTCGCTGTTCCCCTGCTACCAAAATCTTCCAGTCGCCAAAAGATCGAATCTTCTAGCTCTGGTTCACATAAAATTTGCAGTTCCCACCAAGTGTTTGCCATAAAAAAAGTTAAAAATTAAAAGGCAAAAGGCAAAAGAAAGAGAGTTCTTTTTACTTTTGCCCTTTTACTTTTGCCTTATAAAGTTACTGTATATGCGTCACGAATCCCTGGTACTTTGGTGATTTCCGCCAAAATGCCATCGGGTAAGGGATCATCGATACTCAAAGCCATTACCGCGTCACCACGGACAATTTTCCGCCCTACCTGCATACTAGCAATGTTGACGTTAAAACTGCCCAGGAGAGAACCGAGTTTACCGATAATTCCTGGCATATCGCGGTGTAGGGTAAACAGCATGTGTTTGCTGGGGGGGACGTTAATGGGAAAACCATCAACGTCTGTTAAGTGAATTTCTTTTTCACCCAACAAAGCACCTGTCACTGAGTGAGTCCCTAAAGTACCTGTGGCTTCTAAACGTAAAGAACCAGCATAGTCGCGCACTGAAGCATCCCTGGTTTCAATGACGCGAATTCCCCGTTCTTTGGCTTCGATGTTGGCGTTGACGTAATTCACTCGTTCCCGCAGAGCTTGATAAAGTAGACCTTTGAGGGATGCAACTACTAAGGGCTGACTCTTATTCGTTGCTAGTTCTCCTTGGAGTCTGACTGTGAGTGTTTCGACGCGACCGCCAGCTAACTGACCAACCAAGTTACCCAAGGTTTCAGCCAGTTGCATGTAAGGCTTGAGTTCTTCTAAAACATCGGGGCCGAGTCCTGGAATGTTGACGGCGGAACGGGCGGGGAGTCCTAATAAAACATCGCGGATTTGTTCTGCAACATCAATGGCGACGTTAACTTGCGCTTCTGTGGTGGAGGCTCCCAAGTGGGGGGTGAGGATGATATCTTTACCGAGCGATCGCAATTCCGATTCACCTAAAGGTTCTGACTCGAACACATCCAAGGCTGCCCCAGCTATTTTACCTTCTTTGATGGCTGCGGCTAAAGCTGCTTCATCAATAATCCCACCACGCGCACAGTTAATAATCCGCGTTGTCGGCTTCATTTTTGCCAAAGTGGCGGCGTTGATTAAATGGGTAGTTTCTGGGGTTTTGGGAATGTGGAGTGTGATGTAGTCTGCTTGTTGGAACAGTAAATCCAACTCTACTAACTGACAGCCAATTTGTTCTGCTCTTTCGTTGGAGATGAAAGGATCATAGGCGAGTAATTTCATTCCCATTGCTTTAGCCACACTCGCAACGTGGGAACCAATTTTTCCTAACCCCACAATACCGAGTGTTTTTTTGTAAACTTCCGCACCGACAAAAGTTTTCCGATCCCACTCTCCACTTTTCACCGAAACATTAGCATCAGGAATGTGGCGGGACAAAGCCAACATCATTGCTAATGCGTGTTCTGCTGCTGCGATCGTATTTCCTTCCGGGGAATTAACTACAACGATGCCTTTACGTGTAGCAGCAGGCACGTCAACATTATCTACGCCTACACCAGCACGACCAATAATTTTTAACTGTGTGCCAGCCTCAATAATTTCTTCTGTTACCCTGGTACCAGAACGAATCATTAGCGCATCGTAATCACCAATAATTTCGATTAATTCTGCGGGTTTTAAACCAGTTTTGATATCAACTGTGGCAACTTGGGATAAAATGTCAATCCCAGCTTGATCAATAGGATCAGAGACGAGAACCTTGGACATGATTACTTCATTTAAAGCTAGAGGTTTTGCTGCACAAGACTTTTTAGTTTAGTCTTTATCGGTTACAATTCAGCAAAAATATTCGTTTCACTATCAACTTAGATTGCCATCAATTTAGATATATGAGAGTGTCATTTTAAGCAAAGCAGCGACCAGGATAGTCTGGGGAAAGCACAATAAATATTTGATACTTCTGTGACATCCTCTGCAAACAACATCTTTAGGGCAATCTAAAATCTCAAATCAAAATTTAAAATTTTCTGATGCTGCCTCCTAACCTCGGAAAAAGAGTGGCTGTTAATACACCCTTTCGTAAATATAAACCAATCAGAGATCCAAAAAACTAATATATTTATTAATCATCGTAGTAGGGGCTAGAGGCTAGAGACTAGGGATTAGGGAGTATAAAATTTTTCTCCTGTAACCTGTCACCTATAACCTGTAACCTGTTCATCCGAAATCGCTATAATTCTGGTGAGGATATTGGTTTGGATTCATAGACTAAAGCCCAGTATCCGTAAGTTTTGGGAAAATCAGCCATGTTAGAGTACAACTTGCCGAGGTATTTGCCTTCTGCTGAGGAACTACCAGACTCTGATGAGACACCAGTGGATAATGAACTGCAAGAATTAATACCAGGGTTACTCAAAGCCATGCTGTTAATACTTTGGTCAGAACGCATGGACTGGTTTTTTGGCGTAGATATGGGTATTTATTATCACCCTGATGAACCGCCAATTGTCCCTGATGGTTTTTTAAGTTTGGGCGTAGAACGGTTCTATGATGAAGAATTACGTCCGAGTTATGTGTTGTGGGATGAAAATGTTCTGCCAACTTTGGTGTTAGAAGTAGTTTCGCCGAACTATCGCAAAGAATACAGCGACAAGTTAAAAGAATATGAGGCTTTAGGTGTACTTTATTATGTGATTTATTCTTCTCGTCGTCGCCGCAAACCTCGCTTAGAAGTGCATAAGTTAGTAAATGGTAAATATGAATTACAATCAGGCAATCCTGTGTGGTTAGCAGAAATTGGCTTGGGAATTGGTTGTGAAAGAGGAAATTACTGCGGTGTCACTAGAGAATGGCTTTATTGGTATGACGAAGCTGGAAACAGATATCCCACACCCGCAGAACAAATTAAACAAGCACAACTACGGGCTGAGTTAGCAGAACAACAAGTTCGACAAGAAGCACAACGCGCCCAGCAAGAAGCACAACGCGCCCAAAAATTGGCGGAACAATTGAGAGCTTTGGGTATAGATCCAGATACTCTTGATTAAAAGTTAATTTGGGCAGAATTCATCCAAATTCATGATATTTAATATGGTTCAAGTCGTCCAAGTGCAAAATATCGGACTTGCCTATTTAGAGGAAAGATTTAGTCTCCAAATTTCAGAAGATGCAAGATTTTTCACAGAATTGCTGGAAAATTTACCGTCAGTGACAACTTTAGATCAACAATATTTGGATAGAGTCAAAGCTAATTTTTTAAGTTTAGTTAAGCGTCCGCCAATTTTAGAAAATGCCGTCAAAATGGTGATAGTATCACCTCTATTAGACTTGGCGGGATTTTATCAAGAGCCTTATGCGATCGCCACCGAAGAATCTGTAGAAATTACAGTCGAAGATGCAGAAGAAATTGTCAGAGGCAGAATCGATTTCTTGGTGATTCAAGAGCAGTTTTGGTTGTTGGTAATCGAATCAAAAAGAGCCAGCTTTTCCCTTTTAGAGAATATTCTTCAAGCACTTTCCTATATGCTCGCTAAACCTAACCAAGATAAACCAGTATTTGGGTTATTAACTAATGGGAGTAACTTTATCTTTTTGAAACTACTGAAATCAGATAAGCCAATTTATGCTCTCTCTGATGAATTTACTTTATTAAAAAAGTCCTGCAAATATTAAAAAAAAATCAGTCAAGTTTTACATTAATTTATGTCTCATCGTCCGATTTATCTTGATTGTCATGCGACTACACCAGTAGATGAAAGAGTGTTAGCAGCAATGTTGCCTTATTTCACCGAAAAGTTTGGCAATCCTGCTAGTATTAACCATGTTTATGGTTGGGAAGCAGAAGCGGCTGTGAAACAAACGCGAGAAAGTTTAGCAGCAGCAATTAACGCCACACCCGAAGAAATTGTATTTACTAGTGGTGCAACAGAAGCGAATAATTTAGCCATTAAAGGTATTGCTGAGGCTTATTTTCAAAAAGGTCAGCATATTATTACTGTAGCGACCGAACATAAAGCAGTTTTAGACCCTTGTGAGTATCTGAAAAGTCTGGGGTTTGAAATTACAATCTTGCCAGTACAACAAGATGGACTGATTGATTTAAACCAATTAGAAACAGCCTGTCGTCCAGAAACAATTTTAGTATCGGTGATGGCGGCGAATAACGAAATTGGCGTGTTGCAGCCACTAGCAGAGATTGGGAAAATATGCCGCGATCGCAATATTATTTTTCATACTGATGCTGCCCAAGCTATTGGTAAAATCCCCTTAGATGTGCAGGCAATGAACATCGATTTAATGTCGTTGACTGCTCATAAAGTATACGGGCCAAAGGGTATCGGTGCATTATATGTCCGTAGGCGCAACCCCAGAGTGCAACTTGCACCCCAACAGCATGGCGGTGGGCATGAACGGGGAATGCGTTCAGGAACTTTGTACACACCGCAAATAGTTGGTTTTGGCAAAGCTATAGAACTGGCTTTAGCAGAACAAGCAACGGAAACTGCACGTCTGACTCAACTCAGACAAAGTTTGTGGACACAATTATCACAGTTAGAAGGAATACACCTCAACGGACACCAGACGCAGCGACTAGCGGGAAACTTAAATATCAGCGTTGAGGGAGTCGATGGTGCTGCACTTTCTCTAGGACTGCAACCTGTGATGGCGGTATCTTCTGGTTCTGCTTGTTCATCGGCTGTTATCGCACCTTCCCATGTTCTCACAGCCTTGGGCAATTCTGAACAACTAGCTTACGCTTCCGTGCGGTTTGGTATTGGCAGATTTAACACTACTGAAGAAATTGATATAGTAGCAAAATCTGCGATCGCTACCATTCAAAGTTTACGTAAGCAAAAAACTTTAGTATAAGTAGCCATCTGCGACTACGCAAACTTGTGCAGAAGTATGCAGAAAGACAAATAATGATTCATGGCAAAATAGCCGTGAACTGCCAATATTTGAAATCCAAAGCAGAACCAGCCACAGCCACAGCCGCACGATAATTATCAGCAGGTGTAAACTCCACAAGACTCCAGTCTTCAGATGTGAGTAATTTAGCGCCTTGTGTAGTTGTGAGAGATATTTCTACTTGCTCTAACTGCGAAATTCCATCACCTGTAGCTTTTAAATAAGCTTCCTTACAAGTCCAATAACGAAAAAAATGCTTCTTGTTGTTGATGAGGAGGAAGCGATCGCACTAACTCATATTCTCTCGGTAAAAAGAACCTTTGAGCAAGCGCCTCCAAATCAGACACAGAGCGCATATACTCTAAATCAATACCAATTTTGCGTGTGTAGTTCACTGCACACAAAGCCAAATCTTGAGAATGCGACAAATTAAACAACAAATCACTGGCTGCTAAACCATCAGCCAACAGTGGTTTACCACGAGGTTCATAGTCAAATCTTACTTGGTTCGGCGCAATATTTAAGTAACGACTCAATATATGTCTCAGGCTACCACGACCCGCAATGAAACGCTGGCGATGTTCCACAAAGCGAAATCGGTTAGCACGAGCCAGTTCATCACTAGATAAAGTTGCAGAGAAATTTTCTAGCAGTGAGTCTGCTATATCAAGATCAATTCGCCAGATATGAACTTCATTCGCCAATAAAGTTAAATCTGCGGGTGCTGGTAGCCATGAATTCTCAAGACCACTCATACATAGCTTCTTGTTTGTCTAACTCTAGAAAAAGCCCTTCCGCATTAAGAACTAAATCTTCATCAGATAACGCCGGAAACTCTAAATCAACCGTCCGCTTTAAAATTTCTAATACCAACTCCAATTGCTCTGAATCTGACAAGCGGTCAAAACTATTGAGAAGTTCTTGAACTAAAGCAGTCATAGTCTCTTTCCTAGACGTGATTACAGCATAACATGGGCTTTATTGGAGAATTCTTCTGTAGTTTGTTATTTGGTTTTGTGCATCGAACTACAAAACTAGTACAGGTCGGCGTAAATAAACAGACTATAAAAAATTTCTTAAAGGCTTGTGTTATCGTTATTATTTCTTTTTACTTTTGCCTTTTTACTTTTGCCTTGTTGTACTAGTATTATGACTGAAATTGCTCATCCACTGGAATTTTATAACCATTAGCCAAACGATTAGTCATATTTGCAGTTCCAACAATCGCCAGCAGTTCGCCAAACATAGCATCATTCATCCCTTTAGCACGGGCAGCAGCTGTATGGGACGATATACAGTAATCACAGCCATTCGTCACACTCACAGCAATATAAATCAACTCCCGCACAAGTGGATCAAGTTCACCAGGGCCAGTCATCACTTCCTTAATTGTTTGCCAAGTGCGTTGCAGAGTCGGCGGATGATTAGCTAAAGCTTTCCAAAAATTATTAATGTAATCTGTTTTTCGTGTTGCACGAATATCATCATAGACTGCGCGAACTTCTGCGCTAGCTTCTTCATATTCGATGAGCTTAGTCATAAGTAACAATGATTTGGCATTTTGGCACACTCATATTAAAACGAATAGGTATTCTATGGAAGTGGGATATTTTTAGGTGAAAAGTACTAATTAATATCATCCCTCGGCAAGCTACCGAGGGATTTTTATTGATCAAGGATAGCTGGGATGGTAATTTGCAGCCCAACTCTCAACCAAGCTAAAACATACTGGTAAATGCCCACCTGACAGATATTGAATTTTTTTTTCAAAAATCAAAGATGACTCTTAAGATTTCACAAAAGTTTTTGTTCTGGTTATGCGCTTTTTATAGCTGAGTACGCCCAATAAAGGTGTCAGCAATAGTATAGCGGTCAGTGTTGATGGTTCATCCACTGACCGGTGGTGGCGGTGTGGTTGGGGTTGGGGTTGGGTTGATAACAGGTGGAACTGGTGGAACCACTGGAGGAACTGTGACCGGGGGAGAAGAACTACCATCATCTCCTCCACCAAATAGGAATAACAGCGGAAGCAAAGCCAGAGGTGATAAGTAGAAAGGGTTAAAAGCACTTCCAGTTATAGTACCAACATCGAAAGCTAGTCCAGTATCTGACTCTAACAACAATAAGTCTGGTTCTAATAATGCGATGTTAGGGCTGATTTCTTCACCAACTATAGGAATACCTGCAATGTTGTCTAACTCTTTTGGTGTATCAAGAGATACCCGTCCATAGTTAGGGCTTGTTGTCGAGTCGGATGAATAGGGAAAAGAAAAGATTCTTAAAATGTTTTCTTGTAATGCCTCTTCATTTCCAGTCTTCAAGGCATTTAACCCTTGAGAGAGGTTATTTAAATAAAACTGCGTCATCTCAGGAGGCAAATCTAAATCACGAATCTGCTGTCGGAGATTCGGAATTTTCGATACCTCAACTAAGAGTTCATGCCCAACAGAATATTTAAAATCTAATAGTCCTTGTCGGGGACTCAGAGAATTATCACCTCTGGATATTGGCGACCAAGCAAAGTTTTTAGTTACTGCACCCAAACCAGCCACAGGACTGCGGCTAACAGGCTGGCCGAGGACGTATTGATAACCATCCACAATTGATGGAGATTGTTTTTTCCAAAACGATGCGAAAGGAATTTCTGGCAGTCTTTCATTGTTGCCGTAAAAAGCTGCGAAATTCTGGTAGTTTTGTTGTCCCCCAGCGGCTCGAATTACTAAATCGTAGTAACTAGGGCCACCATTAATTGCCAGTAATTGTTGCAGGACTGTGCCGGTTTTATTACAGCCAGTACCACTACCCACAGTACAGCTAGGGATGACGAACGCATCACTGAGATTACGATTTTCTAGCTGATATTGGAGGTACTCTCGCTCCAGTCCTCTTTGGATTTTACGCTTTCCTATATTTAGTTGTGCGTTAGCAGATTGGCAAACAGACAACAATACTGCCAAAGACGTTAACGAAATTCCTATGCTTTTGACAGTTAATTTCAACAAGATACATCTCCTGGTCAATAAACGAAACACCACTCACAAGCCATTCAATCATCAGGATTATTTTTGCTTCGGTTGGATATTCTCTCCTACAGAAGTTGGTACTGCACTCTTGGTTGAGTTGGCATTGACTTTATCAGATATTTGAATGTTGAGGGTAATTGCTGTTCCTTTGAGTTCTCCTGTACCGTTACCAATGGTGTGGTACACAACTAAAGCACGATTGGGTTGGTCAAACAAAAATCCGCGACGGGAGGCTTTGATTTTGCCTTCTTTGACTAAAGATATAAAGGATTCTAAATATCTACGTATGCTTTGGCGATTTTCTTGATCACCATCAAGATGATGCTCAATCAGCTTCATAAAAAAATCTAAGGTGCGGTTGTCTTGACCTTCAATCAAATTCCCACCGTCTAAAAAAGAACTGCCAATTAGCTTCCCATTTACCTCTTGAACTTTAAATAAGGTGTAATAACGTCCTTCTTTTTTGGGGTCGTTCACATAACATACCCAGGAACCATCTTTGCTCTGAGTAAATCCCTCAGCAGCTAGGTATGACAATAAGGAGTTGCTGGTTTTAGCTTGGGGTGGTGGTAATAAAGATTCCACAGGATCTAAAGAACAAATTCGCTCTGTTGTCGGTTGGGGTTCAGTGGGAGTCTCTTGGGCGTAAGCAGGTAGCGAATTATGCTTTAAGGTTGCCGCAGTAGCTATTGCTGCAAATGTTAGTAGTTGCAGCATAAATGACCTAAATAAACCTGGAATTATCTTCATATTTTTACCTTTTATTTTTGCTTGGGGTGTCAATAATAGGGATTTTTAATAGATATAGGTTGAGTTCTTAAATCATAGAGCCAAAGTAAGTTTTATTTGTTTGAAGTTTTTACGGTTTTTACGGGGTTTCATTGTAGCAATTTATAAGATTTCATAAAGTTGATCTTTGGTAGCAATTTTTCTCAGTGCTGTATTTGCAGAACTTAACTAATAATTTAAAATGTATACATTATATCTATCTGCTACTGAGTTTAATCCAGCTTTTTTAATCACAAAAATTTAAAATTTTTGCAGATAAAAACAGCAGTGAACATCTAAGCAAGATTTTTTGAGATTTTTCTTTTTTTAACTTTTGGTAATTTGAGAAAGCATGATTAGTGATAATCATCTATGTGATTTTATGCAAAAAAAAAGTTGTATCTATTGCAACTTAACTTTTGGGATTCTGAACTGGCATTGTCACAGTAACAGAGAGTTGCATGTCTAATGTCAAGCTCTTGTTATGTTTTTAACTTTTGATTAGGTATTTTAGCTGGTAGATGTCTAATACCCTGATGTAATTTTTTCATTCATATTTTTATTTAAACAAACAAAAATTATGCGCGATTATTTCGCTCAAGAATTCTACCATTGGGTAGAGGTCGTCTATGCCTAATTGTAGGCAAGTTTAGAAAACTGAACACTGCAACTTGAAGTTTAGAGACGTTTTATCTCTAAATTTTAAGCAAACATTAAGAAACGTAAGTATATACTTATAAAAGTATAAAGAAAAATAAAGAAAAACTTATACACGTAAGAGTTACGCATAAAGAGGGTGTGGAGGTTTGGAACACCTATACACTGCGCTTAGGGAAGTAAGGGAGAGAAGGTGGGCCAAGAAGACAAGGCGGACAGAGGATGATTTATTTTCTGGTGTAAGTTCTAACAGCGAAAAAAGAAGGATAAATGTACTTCATCCTTCTTTTATGAGTAATTATTTAATTTTTATCTTTATATTGAGTAATATACAGGAAAGGATTTGGCATCTTTGGGCTTGACGTAAACTCGTTGTTGTGGTTCTAACTCTAATTCGTTGAAGCGATCGCGTGTGAGATGAGCTGTTACCACTTGTCCATCATCCAAAGTCAATTCTACCTGAATTTCCCAACCCAGATGAATTAAGCGGCTAACTTTGGCAGATGCCGTTGCACCGTTGGCTTGTTTTTCGATAATTACATCTTGGGGACGCAAAAATACTTCTGGGTATGCAGCATCAAACCCAACACTTTGGAAAATTCTGGAAGTGTTGGGTAAAACATTCACTGGGCCGATAAAACTCATCACAAATGCGGAAGCGGGATTGTCGTAAATCTCTGCTGGTGTACCTACCTGTTCCACCCGTCCTTTGTTCATGACTACGACCTCATCCGACACTTCCATTGCTTCTTCTTGGTCGTGGGTGACAAAAACAGTGGTAACATGCACTTCATCATGGAGGCGGCGTAACCATGCCCGTAAATCTTTCCGCACTTTGGCATCTAATGCACCAAAGGGTTCATCTAACAATAACACCTCTGGTTCGACTGCCAAAGCTCTCGCTAATGCTACCCGTTGTCTTTGACCACCAGATAACTGTGAAGGATAGCGATCGCCTAATCCACCCAATTGTACTAGCTCTAGTAACTGTTCTACCCGCCCTTTAATTTTTTTGGCTGGGGCGTTGCGAATTTCTAAACCAAAAGCAATATTTTGCCGCACAGTCATGTGCTTGAACAAAGCATAATGCTGAAATACAAACCCAATATTTCGTTCTTGTACACTTTGATAAGTAGCATCTTTTCCAGTGAGCAGGATTTTGCCACTATCTGGCATTTCTAAACCAGCAATTAGCCTCAGTAAAGTAGATTTACCAGAACCAGATGGCCCAAGCAACGCCACCAGTGAACCACTCTTAACTGTCAAATCAACTTGGTCAACTGCCTTAAAACTGCCAAAATTTTTGGATACATTCTCAACTACTATGCCCACCGCCGTTATCCCCTTGCTAGTCTAACCCCGGTATGTTGCTAGATTTACCGTGCTTTATATATACCATACATAGATTTTTAACTCAAATACTTTTGAGCGGAATTTCAATCTTGATAATTGCAACTCTGAATCAATACTGACTTTTAGATTCTGAATTCTGAAGATTATTTAATTACCACAACTACCACAATCAAGAAAGCCACAATCAGTCCCACTACAATCTACAGCATGACAATGAAAGAAATCACAATCACTCAAGATATTAGCCATATCAGCACAATTGCAACTTAAATCTGCACAATCTACACAGTAAGTACTATCACTACTGCTACAGCTTGTATTGGAAGATTGACAATTATTACTGCCATTATCTTTTTTTGGTTGCCGTGTATTTGCTTCATCTTTTGATTCTAAATCTTCAGAATCATCCAATTGGGAACGCAGAATTAAGTTAGCTTGTTTGCAAGCTTGAAATCTTGTGCGGGACTTGATGAACGCCACTCTTAAACCTTCTTTGGCAATCACACGCTTGATGTACTGGGAACAAGATTCACCACCATATAAAATCCTATGGGCGCAAGCAAAACCTTTATGGGGGGAAATATGCTTTTGATATCCAGTAATCACGCTAACGCTAACTCTTCGAGTGAGAGAGTCTAGTAAAGAAATTTCCATGATGAGAGGCTAGGGGCTAGAGTCTAGGGATGAGATTATTGAGTGAGTATTCCCAATTCACACTTAAGACTTCACACTTTCCATTTGTATCGGAATATTAAGGAATATTGCATTTCTGTCAAAACTGGGAGGTAGAGCGCAAAATCAGCCAAAAGACCGTGGTACGATGCTTTCGGTAAATGTCAAGATTGGGAGAAGACCTTTGACACTACGGGTTGCTGTTGTGGGGTCAGGCCCTGCTGGTTCATCTGCCGCCGAAACACTGGCAAAAGCAGGGATTGAAACCTACCTGTTTGAGCGCAAGCTAGACAATGCCAAGCCCTGCGGGGGCGCTATTCCCCTTTGTATGGTGGGTGAATTTGACCTACCACCAGAGATTATTGATCGCCGGGTGCGGAAGATGAAAATGATTTCACCTTCCAATCGTGAGGTTGATATTAATCTGGTAAATGAAGAAGAATATATTGGAATGTGCCGCCGTGAAGTTTTAGATGGCTTTTTGCGGAATCGCGCGGCAAAATTAGGTGCAAATTTAATTAACGCCACTGTTCATAAAGTCGATATACCCACAAATAATACCGACCCCTATACAATTCATTACGTTGACCATACTGAAGGCGGCGTACAGGGCGTTACAAAAACCCTGAAAGTAGATTTAATTATTGGGGCGGATGGGGCAAATTCCCGCATTGCCAAAGAAATGGATGCTGGGGATTATAATTATGCGATCGCTTTTCAAGAGCGAATTCGCTTACCCCAAGACAAAATGGCGTTCTACAACGACCTAGCCGAAATGTACGTCGGCGATGACGTTTCCACCGACTTTTATGCTTGGGTATTCCCCAAATACGACCACGTAGCCGTCGGTACTGGCACAATGCACGTCAATAAAGCCAGTATTAAACAGTTACAAGCTGGTATTCGCGCCCGTGCTGCCAAGAAACTAGAAGGCGGTAAAATCATCAAAGTCGAAGCGCATCCCATTCCCGAACATCCTCGTCCTCGTCGCGTCGTTGGTCGCATCGCCCTAGTTGGAGATGCTGCTGGCTACGTTACCAAATCTTCTGGTGAAGGAATTTACTTTGCGGCTAAATCTGGAAGAATGTGCGCTGAAACCATTGTGGAAACCTCTAACAACGGTAGCCGCATTCCCACAGAAAACGATCTGAAGCAGTATATCAAGCGTTGGGATAAGAAATACGGACTCACCTACAAAGTGTTAGACATTTTGCAGACTGTGTTCTATCGTTCTGATGCAACCCGTGAAGCATTCGTCGAAATGTGTGCTGACATGGATGTACAGCGCCTCACCTTCGACAGCTATCTATACAAAACAGTTGTCCCCGCCAACCCCATTACCCAACTGAAAATTACTGCCAAAACTATTGGTAGCTTAATTCGCGGTAACGCCCTCGCTCCCTAATACCATATTGGATTTTAGATTAGCCATTTGGTATCAAAATCGAAGGTGAAAAACATAGCAGAGGAGAAGAAGTGCAGATAATTTCAATGGCAATTAATCCATTGTGAGTTAATTTGTACCTCGGCTCCTCTGTAATTTTTGGTTATTAGAGAAGGCAGGAGGCAGAAGGCAGAAGGCAGGAGGGAAGAGGGTTTTAGGTTAATTAATCTTTATTAATCTAGAATCTTTATTAATCTAGTTTTGTTTTTTCCACCAACTTACTTATGAATTGTGAATAGTGACGTAGATATTTTGCGACAAAATCTTAAATTGATTGGCATTCTCTCAAAATTGTTTCAAGAGAATGCCAATTTTTGACTAATTGCAGTGCTATTGGACTCGTGGCGATTAATTAGCACTGTAGTACTAATAGGGTAGCATTCGCCTACTAAGCACCAACCCCCACAAAAGGATGTCTATTGGAAGGTAGCTTTCTGTAGAGTCAAGCAGGCGAAATTAGAGTTTTCCTTGGTAAAACCACTAAACCTCATTCCCCACAGCATGACACACAACATGATGGATTCGGCAAATTTAGGGCTGAGGTCAAGGAATAGATTGTGTTAGTCTACCGCATTATGCAGAAGCGCCTTCAGCTGATGCAGGCAGACTGGGTAATTCTAGACAATATCCTGCACCGTATACAGTTTTGATGTAGCGAGGATGACGAGGATCGGGTTCGAGTTTAGTTCTTAAATGACGAATATGAACTCGAATTGTCTCAATGTCATCGTCAGGATCGTAACCCCAAACTTCGCGCAGAATTTCGCTAGGAGAAACTGTCTGTCCGTGGCGTTGCAACAAACAGTGGAGTAACTCAAATTCCAAATGGGTGAGTTTCACTGTCTCACTGAACCATATCGCCTCAAACCTCTCAGGAACCAAGGTTAAGGGGCCGTAGTTGAGAATTTCGCTGTGCTTGGCGGCTTGGGGAATGCGGTCAGTGCGCCGCAACAAAGCTCTTACCCGCGCCAGCATTTCTTCAACTTCAAAAGGTTTGGTGAGATAGTCGTCTGCGCCGGCGTTAAAGCCTTCCACTTTGTCTTGAGTCTGACTTAAGGCGGTCAGCATCAAAACGGGAATTTCCGCAGTGCGTTCATCCCGACGAAGGCGTTGACAAACTGTAAATCCATCTACTCTGGGCAGCATGAGATCGAGCATGATCAAGTCTGGTTGTAGCTGGAGAGCTAACGCTTGACCTTTGATGCCATCTTCAGCTTGACTGACATCGTAGCCAGCCATTTCTAAATTGACGGCAACAAGCTCGGAAATTGCTGGGTCATCGTCTATGACTAGAATCCTCGGCATTATGAAAAAAATTATTGCTACTTTTTAAGGAAAAATAAGAATCTTTGGTGGATACAAAGATTTCTGTCTTGATTATAAAAAAGATTTTAAATCTAACATAAATATTAAAACTAATTCATGAAAAACAAAACTTAAGATACACGAAATTTGCAAAATGATGTGTTACCCGCCCTACAATCCAGCTAAGTTTTTACAAAATGGTGTAGCAATGACTGTTTACACTGCTTTTTGGGGAAAACGTTACTGGGAAAGTACAGTTTCTCAACCAGAGCCGCCCTATCATAAAACAATATTGATGGGTGGACAAGGTGTGCCGATTTTTACTTGGGTAGCTATTCCCGAAAATGCCCACAGTACAATCATTGCCACCTATGGAATTACAGGCGAATTAGACCAAGAATGGTCTTTGCGGTTATTAGGACGCAAAGCATACTCTCAAGGCTACGCTGTGGTGTTATTTGATTGGCGGGCGCACGGTAAAACGGCAGAATTATCACCAACTTTAACCTCTGATGGATTGTATGAGGGCGAAGATTTTGTACGCTTGGCGGCGGCGGCGGCGGCGATGGGATGTCCCAGGAAATTTTGGTTTATGGGGTTTTCTTTGGGGGGACAATTAGCCCTGTGGGGAATCAAAACAGCTGCGGAGTTAACCCAGGGTAATGAAAATTTGGGTATCGAATACAGCGATATTGGTGGCGGTGCAGTGATTTGTCCGAGTTTGGATTCGTTGCGATCGCTCACCTATCTCACCAAAGACCGTTTTGGTAGACTCATAGAAGCTAGTATTGTGCGTGAGTTAAAGAAACTCGCTTGGCGAATCCATGATGCTCATCCTGGAACTATTGACCCCCAAGCCATAGAAAGAACAAACACCATTTGGGATTTTGACCACGAACTAGTAATTGAAAGGCTGGGTTTTCCTAGTGTAGAGGCATACTACAAAGCCAGCAGCGCCCTCCAACTGTTACCAGAACTCCAAAAACCAACTTTAATTATCTACGCTGCCGATGATCCTTTATTTCATCCAGATATCGTCCCCGAATTAAAAGCCGCCTGTAAGCAGAATTCCGCCCTAGATTTGCTACTCACCCGTTATGGAGGTCATGTCGGCTATTTAAGTAGCAAAGAGTGTCAGTCCCAGGCGCAAGACCCTGATCCTTGGTGGGCTTGGAATCGGATTTTGCAATGGTTAGAACACCAAAATACTGCTGTTGTTTAGCAGCCTTGCCATTATCTCTGTTCTAGGCAAAAGTGCGATCGCCCGGAACATGAAAATATGAAAATCTCAAAGCTCTCTTGTAAAGAGAGCTTCAGATTTGTTGTTTAGGCAATACCTGGGGAATGAAAGATACAATATTGGTCAATTACGGTTTTTATCAAGCTGGCATCAACTATTCAGTTTGCTGTTTAGATAGATGCTTGCTTTTTCTTTAAAAATCGGCCTAAAGAACCTGCCACTAACAAGCCTAAAATTGCACTTGGTTCTGGAACGGCTGTGGCTGTTAACTGACCACCAACATCTACTCGACAGTTGGGGAATGTACTACAGACTTCTGGTGACAGGTCATCCTTTAAAAATATCGTAGCGTTTGGTAATCCCTGGTCAGGATCTAAAAATGTATAAAAAGATAACCCAGTCACTTCTGTAGCAAAGTCAATTCCTAAATCAAAGCCGTTGGGCGTATCAAAGTTACCTGTTTGCAAAACAGTGCGAGAAACAGTATCAAAGTTGAAGTTAAAGCTACTGTTGGGATTGGGAAAATCATAATCGAAACTTTGTAATAAAGTTCCGGCTGGGTCAAAAAAGGAGATTGTGAAATCACTCAGCTGATCTCTGGTGACAACGCTGCCTAAGAAACTATCGTCAAAGGAAAATCTACCGCTAGCTGAATAACCTTGTCCTCCCAACCAAGATAAGTCAAAAGAAGCTGCATCAGCTTGGGGAACATTGATGACAGTCGCTAAAGATGTGACAGTAACTACAGCTACTGTAGCTTTAATTTGGGTAAAAAATCTGTTCATTTTTTTTTGAAAATAATCAATTTTCCTGAAATATGCGAACTCTGCTCACAGAGTTAATGGGTGGAATATTCGGTAATAAAAGTCAAACAAAATATTCACCAGACTGTTTGATATCTGGTTGTTATAATCATGATTTATGTTGTTTGCTTCTGTGCAGTACCTAAAACATTCCAGATGGAATTTTATCATTAGATTTATTTTTATTTAAATGTTTAATAATTTATTTTTTCATAGCATTCAAAAAAAAGTAAGATTTTATAAAAAAAAATTATATTTATTTCAATAATTAATCACTTATTAACCTTTGCTTAAAGATGGTCTGTATATCTGAAAGCAAATAATTTTATGGCAGAGATTATTAGCTATAATCGTCATTAAATAAGCGTTTATAACGATGATAAGTTAGTTGTGAAATCGGTAAATAATGAAAATTAGATAGCGATAAAAATTTTCACTTTGTCAATTGTTGTCTGTTAAGTATCTCTGGCTATCTTGTCAATAAATCATCAAAATAAATTATCTAAATCTATTAATTTATTGTTCATTTTTTCTGATATGCGGAAAGCGCACTTAAGTTGTTTATAAATTATTTGTTACTCATTTATATAAAATTTATAGGCAAAATATCTTGCTTAAATCGGTTAATGCAGAGGCTATTTGAGATATTTATTCGCAGTATTTAAAAAGATATTTTAGGAGTTTTTTATAACTGTACTTTAAATAAAGCATTACCCAAGCTTAATCTAATTCCCATAACTTCTTCCAAGCATTTCTATTTGTGACCAAATGAAATTATCAAGACGTAGATTTTTTACATTAGCTGGGGCAAGTGCCGCTGGTACATTATTAGCCTCGCCTTTAGAAGCTCTTTACGCCAGACAAGCCAACGGTCAACCTATTTTCGGCACAGGTTATGGTGCGCTGGTTCCTGATCCTAATGGTTTGTTAGATTTACCGCCTGGATTTCAATATCGCACTTTCTCCCGTACAGGCGAACTCATGACCGATGGTACTTTAGTACCAGGCGCTCATGATGGGATGGCTGCTTTCCCTGGCCCAAGAAATACAGTTATTTTGGTTCGCAATCACGAACTTAGCACTGGTTTCAGTGGTTCACGTACACAAGGGACAAAACCTTATGATCCAATTGCTAGAGGTGGTACAACAACCTTAGTTGTCGGCGCTAATCGCCAGTTAATCAAACACTTTGTGTCTTTGAGTGGAACCATCCGTAACTGTGCTGGTGGCCTGACTCCTTGGGGTTCTTGGATTAGTTGTGAAGAAGATGTGACTTTACCAAGTGCAACTAACGGAGTCACAAAACCACACGGTTACAACTTTGAAGTTCCAGCTAGTGCTACCTCTGGGGTTACACCAGAGCCTCTAGTTGCAATGGGAAGATTTAATCATGAAGCTGTAGCTGTAGACCCCAGAACCGGAATTGTCTATGAAACTGAAGATAGAGGAGATAGCCTTTTTTATCGTTTTATTCCCACAGAGCGCGGCAATTTAAAAGCTGGTGGTACTCTGCAAGCATTGAAAATTGTCGGTCAACCTAGAGTTAATACCTCTAACAGTGGTTTCAGACCAGGACAGAAGTTGGCTGTAGAGTGGGTGACTATTCCTAATCCCAACCCACTAGATGGTGATACTGTCAGATTCCAAGGTCAAGAATTAGGCGCAGCTACCTTTGCTCGTGGGGAAGGTATCTGGTATGGTAACGGAGAATTTTATTTTTGTTGTACAAGTGGTGGCGCTGCTCAGGCTGGTCAAGTTTGGCGCTACATTCCACCAGTTGACGGAACCCCTGAAAGCCTTGATTTGTTTGTCGAGTCTCAATCTAGAAATGTGCTGGATATGCCTGACAACATAGTTGTGGCACCTTTTGGTGATCTCATTCTTTGTGAAGATGGAGACGGCGATAATTTCTTAAGAGGTGTGAATCCCCAAGGTGAAATCTATAATTTTGCCCGTAATGCCTTAAATGATAGTGAGTTTGCAGGTGCTTGCTTCTCGCCTGATGGTAGAACTTTGTTTGTTAACATCCAAACTCCTGGTATTACTTTTGCCATTTGGGGGCCTTGGACAAGAGCTTAGAGACTTCAACTAATAAAGATATACTCTGTCTAGGCAGGCTCATTTGTCAGACCTGACGCATAAAGTTTTTTTTGTGGAAAATGGGTTTGGGGGTGTAAGGGTTTTGAATATCTACATACATCCTCAAACCTTTATTACTTTTTGTTGTCTGATTATTTACCGATTTCTTAAGCACCTTGGCTGCTACTAGATAAACGTTTTGTTGAGCTAGGCGATCGCTACATTAAAATCACGCCTAGAGTAAGTCGTCAACTGGGACAGATGATCTGATCAAAAATAATTTGTAATATTTTTTGGGAACTTCCATAGTTAAAACAATATTTGGTACACCAAAAATGTCTACCTTTGCACCGATCACAGCTGAAGGATATCTGGTGCTATGAATATTTATTAGCACTAAGATGGGTAGGCTGAACAATCTAAAATTTATTGGCAATTATGCAGCGTTTGTCGCAATTTGTTAGGGTGAGTGCCAGACATCAACGGCTTTTGATTTTATCACTGGGGCTATTAGCTTTGGTTGCTGCTCATGGAATGGCGCTGATCTACCGTATTCAGCCAGGGGTTTCTTTGTGGTTTCCACCTTCTGGGGTAGCGATCGCTCTGAGTTTTTGGTTTGGCCTTGATGGTATCATCCTCACAGGTATTGCTTCTTTCTTGATGGCTCCTGTTTGGGGATTGCATGGTTGGGAGCGATTTATTGGCGTTATCGATATTGTTGAACCCCTGGTTGCTTGGTTACTCTACCGTCGTTTTTGGAAGGGTTCGCTGACGTTTCATAGTCTCAAAGATGCTGCTATTTTTACCTTAACTGTACCTTTGTTTGCCAGCAGTAGTTTAGCTGTGTTTGGTAGTTTAGGTTGGGTGGCTATAGGCAAAATGCCTGCTGCTCACCTTACTGATAGCATTACTCACTGGTGGTTAGGTAATGCGATCGGTATTATGGGTTTTACCCCCACAATTTTATTAGTATTAACGCCTTATCTGCAATCTTGGGGTTGGTTATCTCGCTGTCCGACAGCAAATTCTGCATCCCCAACTTTTAGACTGCCAACTTGTCGTCCTTTGTTATTAGAAGTTACTACTATTTTATTTTTGTGTATTAGTATTGCTTCGGTCACTGTATCAGAAGTTTCTATAAATACTAACACAGATTTTAGGTTTCAACAGTTATCTTTTTTGAGCTTTATTCCTGTAATGTGGGCGGCTACTCGCTTCGGAGTTTCTACAGGAATGCTTGTTTCGACATTTTCCATTTTAATCACACTTTTCTCTTATTTAGTAGTTTATCCTAATGCTATCTTATTGCCGAATTTTCCTGTACAGCCAGAGGTTTTGCATGTTCATAAATTAAGTTTATTAGTGCAATCGATTGTGACTTTATTGGTTGGGGTTGCCATTACCGAAAGGGCTAAAATTCAAGTAGAACTAGCTATTGAAAAATTTAGAATTGGCGAGTATCAAGAACGGGCTGAAATGTCGGAAAAATTAATTAAACTGAATGATTCCTTAAGAGAAACAAATATTCGTTTAGAAGAATCAAATCGAGAGAAAGATAAATTATTAAAAGCTGAAAAAGCTCTGCGAAATCGCTTGAGTAATATTTTGGAGAGCATGACAGATGCTTTTATTGCCGTTAATCAAGATTGGCAAATAACTTATGCCAACCAACAAGCAGCTAAAATCAAAGGTGTCACCCCAGAAAGCATGCTGGCTCAAAATTATTGGCAGCAATGGCCAGGAATGCAAGGTACAGAATTTGAGCGAGAATATTTGCGGGCGATCGCGCAATTAATTCCTGTGCATTTTGAAGCATTATATCCGTCGCAGAATATGTGGCTAGAAATTCATGCTTATCCTTTTGAAGACGGTTTGGGGATATTTTTTCGGGATATTACTGCACGGAAACAAGCAGAAGTTGAACTAGAAAATCTCTTATTTAGGGAACAATCGGCGCGGAGTGAAGCGGAAAAGGCGAATAGAATTAAAGACGAGTTTATTGCCGTACTTTCCCATGAATTAAGAACTCCTTTGAATCCGATTTTGGGGTGGGTGACATTGCTGAGAAGACGCAAATATGATGATGAAAAACTCACACATGGCTTAGAAACCATTGAGCGGAATGCTAAATTACAAATTCAACTCATAGAAGATTTATTAGATGTTTCTCGGATTCAACAGAGAAAAATAATTTTAAATCTTCAGCCTGTAAATCTAATTGATATTCTGCACGCCTCTCTCGATACTGTATATCTAGCTGTGGAAGCTAAAAGGATGCAAATTCAAAAAATGATTTGTGTGGATACAGCATGGGTAAAAGGAGATGCAGAACGCCTCCAACAAATAGTTTGTAATTTGCTTTCCAATGCGATTAAATTTACCCCAAACAGTGGGGCTAAAGTGGAAATTATTTTAGAAAGAGTTGATACCTTTGCTCAAATTCAAATTCAAGATAATGGTCAAGGTATTAGTCCAGAGTTTCTGCCATTCGTATTTGATTCTTTTCGGCAAGCTGATGGCACAATTACTCGTCAATTTGGTGGCTTGGGATTAGGGTTAGCAATTGTACGCCATCTCACAGAACTGCATGGAGGAATAGTAGAAGTAGAAAGCCGAGGGGAAGGCATGGGGGCAACATTCACTGTGAGATTGCCACTAATGCTGGATTTTATGCCGAAAAATCAACCTATTTCAACAATAGATGAGGTGATAAATTTAGCAGGTTTACATGTTTTGGTAGTAGATGATGATTTAGATACAGGAAAGTTTTTGACTGTGATATTAGAACAATTTGGTGCTAAAGTCACAGCGATCGCATCTGGTAGCCGAGCCTTAGAATTTTTAGCCAACAACACAGCAGACTTACTGTTAAGTGATATCGGGATGCCGGGAATTGACGGTTATACTCTTATACGTTTGATTCGCGCCTTACCACCAGAACAAGGCAGTAACATACCTGCGATCGCGCTGACAGCTTATGCTGGAGAAATCAACCAAAAACAGGCTCTAGAAGCAGGTTTTCAAATCCACTTAGTTAAACCAGTCCAACAAGAACAATTAATAGGTGCGATCGCCCAAATTTTGGTTAATTTACATTAACAGGACTTACGCACAAATAAATTACCCCACCCTAACCCTCCCTTTGTAAAGGCTACGGTGTACACACAAGTTGCTGCATCGACATTGGCAATGTATCGCCTAACATTGCCAATGTATCGCCTGACATTGTGAATGTATCGCCTGACGTTGTGAATGTATCGACTCACTCTAAGAGGATGTTTTAAAAGTGGTTTGTTGTGTATATCGACACTTACAGATCCCCCCAACCCCCCTTAAAAAGGGGGGCTAAGAGCCTCTTAAAGTCCCCCTTAAAAAGGGGGATTTAGGGGGATCTAAAATATTTTGCTACCAACAAGAGGACTTTTAAAACATCCTCTAAAAGACTTGTGTGTATACCGTAGAAGGGGGTAATTCTACTTTTCTGTACACAACAGGGAGTTAGAAAAGCTTATTTCCCAGCAGGAAGTTGTAGTTCTATCCCCAATTTGTCGCCTATTTCTAGAACATTGTTTGTAAAATCTGTGATACCTGCAATGTGGCCAGCAATTAAACTAGCAGCAGTGAGTAAAGCAATGAGACGCTTTTTGAGTTTGGGTTTGTTGCGTTCTGGTTCTGGCTTTTGAATTTCTGCTTCTACATCATCAATATCGATAGTGATGTCGTCGCGGATTTCTGGCGGAAATTGGGCGACGGTTTGGCGTAGGTTGCTGATTAGTAGCAGTATTTCGGTGATGTTTGCACCACTGGTTTGAGTGAAATCTGAGGCTTGCTGACTGGCTTTGTCTTTAACTTCGTTAGCAACGTTGGTGATGTTTGAGTTGTGAAAGTTGTTTGTGTTTTGTGTCATAGGTTTATGTTCTGCTTGGTTGTTATTGTAAATCTGGTTAACAATTGTGAGGCGATCGCGCTCTAACTCATCTCTTTGTAATTTCTGACGCGATTCTAATGATTCGTAGCCGTCTAAAAGTTGACGTAAATTGAGTTTTAATTTTAATTTGCCGATAGTAACTGTGCTTTCACCCATTGCCTCAAGTCCCAAGAGTTCCTGATAGTCGAGGGGGGGATGATTGGGATAGCCGGGGACGGGAACCCATTCAGTTATTTCGAGGTTAGGTAGACTTTTGTGGATTTTGTTAAACACATCGCGGAGGATACCGAGAAATAAGCGGCGGGTTTCTTTACGTCTGCTAATGGCGATGAAGATTTTTTTGTCTTCGGGGTCGGCTTTTATCCGCGCAATGTTATAAATTTCGTTGTTTTCTTGATATTGCAGCATTACACCACTGCGCCAATAGATTTTGTTATAGATTTTTTCGTGGGTGTTGACGATAAAACGAGAGATAATGCTTTCTGGGAGAACTTTGTAATGGTATTGAAATTCGAGGGTTTCCCCTTCTAATTCTGTTTGTTCTGGTTGGTCTTTGGGTAGAAGTCCAGCAATCAAGAATTGTGGCGGGTGACATTCTAGGGCAAAGCAAAGCTCAAATTCTTTCATCAACCCAATCAAATAATTGTGGCGCTGAATGGGGTAACGTTGTGGATTGAGAATACGGCTGAGGTCGGCGGGTGTGAAAATGCCTTTGGTTTGAGTTTTAAGGATTTCATCGCTCAGGAGCGTGTAAATACCTTCTGTCACCCAGTTGGGTTTGAGGACGTTAGTATCTTTGAGAATGGGATGCTCGCGGAAGTTGAGAACTAAGCCGAGTCGATGCAGCAAGTCGATGAGTTGCTCTTGGTTTTGTTCTTCGGGAATTTTGTTTTTGTAGCAGATGCCGATATAGTTGCTGTAGCTGATGAAGTCTTGGGGCATTGATTCGAGTTGTTGTTTCACCTCAAACCATGAGAGGGGTAAAAGGTCGTAGACTTCTTTGAGGTTGGCAATTTGCTGAAAAATAGCGGTGCGGAGTTCATCAATGCCGATATTGTCTTGGCAAGAAGTTTCGATAATGGCTTGAATATTGGCATATTTCTCGCGTAATGCTTTGCGGTTGATGTCGAGGGGTTGTTCGTCTCTTTTGTTGCCAACAATAATCACGGGGGACTGTCCGCCAAAGCTTTCAATTAATTTCAGCCAATATTCAATGCGGTTTTCTTCTTCGCTGGTGCGACAATTACAAACTAAGAGATAGAGGCTGCGCTTAGTCAAAAAAAAACTGATGGGTAGCATGATAAATTTCCTGTCCGCCAAAGTCCCAAACATTCAGGCGGATGTCTTTGGTATTAACCTGCACATTCCAAGTTTCTACATTCAATCCGTCAGTTTGGGGTTGATTTTTATCATATTGATTGCGGATTAGTCGCTCGATGAGGGATGTTTTGCCGACGCTACCTTGTCCGACAAGCAGGATTTTAGCTTCATGTAATGGTCGAGTTTTACTTGTGCGAATTTGCCTCAAGTAATTAAAAATCTTTTGTGGATCTTTTGAATCAAGAATTTCTAAGGGAATCTCGGAGATTTGGTTGGAACTGAGGTCAAGCTGCGTGAGATTGGTTAATTTAGCCAGCGCCTCTGGTATCTCGGAGATTTGGTTGGAACTGAGGTCAAGCTGCGTGAGATTGGTTAATTTAGTCAGCGCCTCTGGTATCTCGGTAATTTTGTTGGAACTGAGGTAAAGCTGCGTCAGATTGGTTAATTGCGCCAGCGCCTCTGGTATCTCTGTAATTTGGTTGGAACTGAGGTCAAGCTGCGTCAGATTGGTTAATTTAGTTATATCTTCAGGTATTTCAGTTAACTCTGCTCGAATTAAAATAAGTTTCTCTAAATGTGGTATTCGAGTTACCACACCGGGAATTTTCTTTAAAGGATTACCACTAATATCCAACCTACGCAAATTAGGCAAATCTAATAGTTCAAGCGGCAGAGTTTTTAAATTATTGCCTGAAACTTTTTGGATATAACGGGTTTCTACGAATTCATACCCTTCAACCTTCTTTCCCAAAATCAAAGACTCAAGCTGCTGCAACTTACCAATTTCCCCAGGTAACTCAGCTAAATTTTGCCCTGACAAGTCTAACTGTCGCCAACCCTCAGCCGCCGCTTGCTCTATCAGTGCTAACAACTCATCCTGCGTCATAATTCCAAGCCAAAGGGTAAAAGGAAAGAAGACTGTTGAAGATGATTTTAGCGGATCAGGGAAAAACTCTATACCATGCTTTGTAACGATTCCTGCGGTGGTCACTGAGCTTTGTCGAAGTGCGGACTACGCCAGCGCACCTTGATATTTTGTGATTAGTGATCGTGGTTTTTAAATAAAAAACCGCATCTGCACGCATCTGCACGCAGATAAAGCATCACTATACCACAGCAAAATGCCCCTCAGACTGGAAGTCTGGGGCTACACAAACGAAGTCCGCCTGCGCGGACTAATATATGCAAATAGCCTGCGTTCGGCTTTGCCGTTGCCGATAGGCTAGGCAGGCTTTGTTCTTGTAGCCGCGACTTCTAGTCGTTCGGCATTATATTTTGTGCAAAATTGGGATGCTCCCCTGGTAGGCAAGCTACGGTGTACAGACAAGTCTTGAAATCCTACCTAAAGTTTAGTTTCGTCGTCTAGCTTTCGGTTTGGCGATCGCTTTGAAAACCTGTCATTGCGTTCGCGTAGCGTCTCGCAGAAAGGAGGAACGACGAAGCGATCGCCAAAACTACGGGATTATGTGATTACTTCGCTCCGTTATCACTGCGCTCGTAATGACAATTTAAGGAGTCTATAACACCTGAAACCCTTGCAGATACCACTTGTGTGTACACGGTAGCTCCCTTTTCACCCCTTCAGCTGATTCATACATTTGTAGCTTGTTTGTGACACAGCTACTAATTTAATTAAGAGTCCGTAATACTGCTTATTTTCAATTTGTTTCTTGAATTTGTAGGCGGATAGTGTGATCAGTTGTTCCACTCAGTTGCAGCTCCATAATTTCTGTACCGAGGGGTTCAATGGAACTGAGAAGAGAGCGCAGGTTTGGTGTACTTGCACCTGTATCTACATACAATCTATCGGCTAAACTGCTGATGCGTTTCCATGTCATGTATAACTTGCCAATCATTTGTTCCATTTGAGAAGCTTGATTGACTAAATCAGCCGCAACGCTTAAACAGCCGACTCTGTGGGCTTCTTCTAAGGCGGTTTCTATATCGACATCTTCTTTAACTAGAGCTTGGACTTGTGCCGCAGATTTGAGATACTTGGCTAATTGACGGGCTTCTGTAGTTACTTGCTTGATGGTGTCTACGTCTGGGTTGGCAATAATTTCTTTTTGAATAAACTTTTGGTGCTGTTCTGGTAACTTTTCCATTTCCTTTACCAATGGGGCGATGTAGCGGGGTGGTAAGGAATTGTCTGCGGCTTTTACCTTGACTGGTTCCGGGATTAAATCGGAAGACATCGCCATCCATTCATCGGTGAGTTGGCGGACTTCGCGGCGTGTGATGCGATCGCCTTTTTGGGCGGCTTCACTCACCATTTGTTGCACTTCTGGGGCAGATTTCGCCGTTTCCACAAAGGCGCGTTTGCTAAAGTTGTTGACTGCGGCTGGTTCTAGTCTACCTTCTTCTAAAAGTGTATCGGCACTGTTGGCTAGTTGAATCCAAGAATAAGCTTGACTCTTACTAATTTCGCGTTCCTTTAACCATTTGAGAAAGCCTGTACCCCGCCCGTCGCCGCCTTTTTTTTTCTCTATCACGTACAGCCCTTAAAATTCGTCCCCGCCAAATTTCTGTTTGCAGGTCAAAGCGATCGCATACTTGCCAAGCTATATCTAACTGCTGTAAAAAATCAGACTCAGGAATCTGTTCATCTTCTGGGTCTGGTAATTCAAAACTAAGATCAGTGGGCTGTTGTAGGGCAGCAGCAAGGTCATTAATAGCGTCGGTATCTTGCACGGTGGATGACTGACTAAAATATGCGTCGGCTTATTATGACACAATCTTTAGGGAGTGGGGAATAAGATACAGATTACCTAGTACAAACCTAGTTTGACGAAACTCAAAAATATTACTTAGCTAATTTGCGTTGACGTTGCGATCGCCGAGATTAGAAATAATTGAGCATCAAATAACAGAGGTTCCTATGTGTATATGGTTAGGAGTAATGAATTGAACTTACGCACAACCATTAACTTTTGAGGCTGGGTGTAAGAGTTAAGGTATCTTCAACTTTTATACCTCTGGCTTTTCCCTTACACCCCTTCACCCCTAAACCCTCATACCCTTAATTAACCTACACATTAAATAGGAATAACATCACATCTCCTTCTTGGACGATGTACTCTTTTCCTTCACTTCTGACTAAGCCTTTCTCTTTTGCACTTTTCATTGAACCACTTGCGACTAAATCATCATAAGCAACAGTTTCGGCGCGAATAAATCCGCGTTCAAAATCAGAGTGAATCACACCTGCGGCTTGGGGTGCAGACATACCTGCGTTAATTGTCCAAGCGCGGGTTTCTTTGGGGCCGCTAGTGAAATATGTCCGCAAACCTAATAAGGTGTAAGTGGCGCGAATTAAGGATTTTAACCCGCCTTCTTTCACACCTAAAGATTCTAAGAAATCTGCTTTGTCTTCTTCAGCTAATTCCACTAATTCTGCTTCTACTTGAGCAGAAACGATGACGACTTGAGCATTTTCTTGTGAGGCAATTTGTCGGACTCTTTCGACAAATTCGTTACCTGTAGCTAAGTCATCTTCTGAAACATTAGCAGCGTAAATAATCGGTTTACTAGTAAGCAATCCTAGCCCTTGAATAATGGCTGCTTCTTCTTCATTTAAACTGACTTGACGGACAGATTTACCTTCGTTTAAGGCTGCTACTAATTTTTCGAGAACTGTAATTTCAAACTGAGCGTCTTTGCTGGTGCGGGCTTGTTTGCGGGTACGTTCAATGCGGCGTTCAATTTGGGCTAAGTCGGATAAACCGAGTTCTAAATTGATAATCTCAATATCCCGCGCTGGATCAACAGAACCAGCAACGTGGATAATATCATCATTCTCGAAACAACGTACCACATGAACGATCGCATCTACTTCTCGAATGTGGGATAAAAATTGGTTTCCCAACCCTTCACCTTGACTCGCACCTTTGACTAAACCGGCAATATCCACAAACTCAACACGGGCTGGGATAATTTGTGCAGAACCAGCAATTTGCGAAAGCACGTTTAACCGCTCATCCGGTACTGAGACAACGCCGACATTCGGTTCAATCGTGCAGAAGGGAAAGTTAGCAGCCTCTGCTTTAGCATTGGCTACTAAGGCGTTAAACAAAGTAGATTTTCCGACGTTGGGAAGTCCGACAATTCCGGCTCTTAGCATTTTGGGTTTTAGATTTTAAATTTTGGCTCAAACTACTAAGATAATTCAAACAGGTTCAGGTATGGTTTGGGGAATTGGCCCAGGAACAGTTTGGGGAATTGGTGCAGGTACAGTTTCTGGTATAGGCCCCGGTATTGGTTGTGGGATCGGTGCAGGTACGGGTTCTGGTACTGGTTGGGGGATTTTTGGTTCGGGAGTTGGTAGGGGGTTCGGTTGCGGTGTTGGAATTTGGGGGTCGGGAATCGAAATAGCTTGGATATTAATCATGGGTAGTTCTTAAATTACCAGACTTCCTCAAGCTAGATGATTACCCTTGATGCTGACATCTTCCTAGGAAATAGGAAAAAGTCTGAAGCATGAAGTCTGAAGTATGAAATGTAGTAGGTGAGAGGTAACAGAATTAAAGGTCTTTTGTTACTAGAGGCGGAAGGTGTAAGGATATAGATTTTCAACTTCCTTACACCCTTGCAAAGCAAAGAAATTTTCAAACTTCGGCTGGGTGATATTCTTGTTGTCTTTCGACGAAAGTTTGCACACGATGGCGGTAGTTGCGGATGGTGTCGTCTACCCAATCGCGATCGCTACTATTAGCATATAAATGTACTAATGGCTCGCTGGCATCGGGTAAAACTAACAGCCAATTGTCATCGAATGGTTGACCAATTTTCACGCCATCGATGAGTTCGAGGTTTTGGGCTGGGTGGGTTTCTACTAAGTAGCGCATCAATGCACCTTTAGCAGTCCAAGGACAGCGAATTGTTTGACTTCTGTGAATAACACGGGGTAATTCTGAACGTGCAGTAGCCAGCGATCGCTCTTGAATTGTTAACATTTCAATGATCTTGGCAATGCAGAACATGGAATCAAAACCCGGATGCAGTTGCGGGAAAATGAAACCTGTGTCGCCACTACCGCCCAGAACTACATTAGAATTCTTTTGGCAAGCTTCCATTAAGGCGGTTGGGTTAGCTTTCGTCCGAATTACTCTCCCATCGTGGCGACGGGCGACTTGTTCCACCGCACTAGAGGCGTGAACTGGCACAACTACCGTACCTCTGGGGTTAGAGGTTAATATCATATCCACCATTAAGGCGGTTAACATTTCCCCACGAATGGGAAAGCCAGATTCATCAACTAAAATTAGCTGTTCGCCATTCGCCGAGACTTGCACGCCAAAGTTAGCTTTCAAGGCTTCCACCACATGACCTAACTGGGTTAACAGGGCTTCGCGGTCAGCCGTGGTGACGGCGTGTTTATTTAGGCTGGCGTTCAGTACCACTGCATCCGCGCCGAATTTATCCAGCATTTGGGGTAAAACTGCCCCAGACACAGCATAAACATAATCAATCACGATTTTGGCGCGACTGTTGGTAAGGGTAGAAACGTGCAGAAGTTTCTCAAAGGCTGTGCAGTAACTGTCAATAACTTGACTGGGATAGGCGACATCGCCAACTTCATGAATCAACGCCCGACGCATATCTTCTTTAAAATATGCCCCTTCAATTTTCTTTTCTTGGGCTTTGGAAATGTTAATCCCTTTGCCATCCATAAATTCAATCAAGATGTAGTCGGGGCGGTCGGGATGGACTCTGACATGAATACCGCCAGCCACCGACATCATAGGAATAACCGTCCGGGCGATAGGGATAGCGGTAGCATCGAGGTTTTGAATATCAACGCCTACAGACATTAAACCGGCAATTAGCGATCGCGTCACCATCCGCGAAATGTTCCGTTGGTCTCTCGACACTGTTACTTTAGAACCAGGTTTTAAAATCGAACCGTAAGCCGAACCTAAGCGCACTGCAAATTCTGGGGTGATGTCGATATTTGCCAAACCTTGCACACCACGTTGACCAAACAAGTTTCTTTGGGCAGTATTACCCCAAATCAAGTTGATGTTTAAAATTGCACCAGACTCAATTTTCTTACTCGGCCAAACACGCACACTAGTACTAATTTGTGCTTCTTCACCGACCGTAGATAACGAACCTACCACGGCAGCTTCTAATACATGAGCGCGACGGTCTACGCGGCTACCACGGGAAATTACACAGGCACTTAATTGGGCTTCTTCACCAACAAACGCCCCATTCCACACAATTGGACGCTTCAGATTAGCATCAGCACCAACGGTAACGTTATCACCAATAACTGTTCCCCCTTCAATTTGAACTCTCGCCCCGATGCGGCAATTATCGCCAATCATGGCTGGAGTTTCAATTTTAGCCGTCGCATCGATAAAAGTATTCTCTCCTACCCAAACGCCGGGGGAAATTTCTTCATAAGCAAATTCAAGTTTTACCTTTGTATCTAAAGCATCATATTGTGCTTCCCGATAAGCATCTAAATGGCCGACATCGCACCAGTAACCTTGGGCAATATAGCCATACATCGGCTCATTTTTGGCTAAAAGTAACGGAAATAAATCTTTAGAAAAGTCAGTTTCGGTATTAGCAGGTAAATAATCTAAAACTTCGGGTTCAAGAATGTATGTCCCAGTGTTGACTGTATCTGAAAAAATTTCGCTTGTAGATGGTTTTTCTAAAAATCGTTTAATTTTACCTTCTTCGTCGGTAATTACTACCCCAAATTCAATCGGGTTAGGAACCCTAGTTAAAATCAAAGTAGCTTTGGATTGTTTTTGTTTATGAAATTCAATTGCTGCTGTTAAATCAAAATCTGTGATGCTATCACCACTAATTACTAAAAAAGTTTCATCTAGTAGTTCGGCAATATTTTTCACACAGCCTGCCGTACCTAAAGGCTGATCTTCTTCTACAGCGTAGGTCATTTGTACGCCAAAATCACTACCATCTTGAAAGTAGTCGCGCAAAACATCGGGTAAATAATGTAATGTGGCAATGACTTCGGTGATTTGATGTCTTTTGAGTAGATTAATAATATGTTCGGCAATGGGTCGATTAAGAATCGGCACCATCGGTTTAGGTAAATCGCAAGTTAAAGGACGAAGCCTTGTCCCCGAACCGCCTGCCATCAGTACTGCACGCATAAGTCCTCCTAAATTATTTGCAGCTTCCGCTATTTGTAAAGCTATGAAAATATGTCGGTTTTATCTTTAGTGTCTTATAGATGTTCTGAAATCAGGAACTTCCACAAGAGACATCTAATAAGTGTTAAGCATATTTACTCAACACAGTAGCCTGTCTAGAAAAATGAAGAAATGTTTCTAAAAATCGAGTTTATTTATTATGACAGTTTCTCATGCTGTTGAGGTAGCAAGAAAGTAGAAAAAACAACATAAAAATCTAGAATAGTATATTCTTTTTATCTTTATAATTTAGCTTTATGAACTTGTGCGCTATGCTAATTTACACTGGAATCAGAAAATATGCGATCGCATCCTCAACTGGTCAGAAAATCAATACTAAATTCTCGCTTGTCAGTATAAATTAATAATTGTTGAGAGATTTTGACAATTCTTAACTTACTTTGGTTAGCAGCAAACGGAGTTGATTACAATGGATGGCAGCTTAATTGGATTTATTTTGCTAGTAGGTTATGTTGGTTTAGGTTGGAAGTTTTGGAATGGATTTACCAGGACTAACTTTACACCATCCTTACCGAATCGGATTGCTTTATCTTTGTTATGGCCTGTTTTATTTATCGTTAATCCGTCCTATCGCCGCAATTTTAGAAAAGCTTTGAAAGGGTAGGTGTTAATTTTAAATTTAGCAGTATCGACCTGTAGCGATCGCCTATATAGCAGTCCTATTTGATATGGGAACAAAAGAGGCAAGGGAGACAAGGTAGACAAGGCAGAGATGTTTGTACATCATTTAGGATTAGTATATTTTAAAAAAGTTTAGTTAGTCGTTAGGGTAGGATAAAAAGCCTACCTTTTAACTTTCGTAAATTTAGGATTTATTTTTGGCAGTGCATACTGTTTTTAGTTCAATAAAACTTAATTTAATACTTCAACCTCATGGGCAATGCTTGTAGGTTGAGGGATAGGCAAACCATCTTCTAGCATTCCTTCTAGATGAAACTCTATAGCCTCAGCAATCAGTGTTTTAACTTCTTCTAAAGTTTCACCCACAGCGACACAACCCGGTAAATCTGGTACATAAGCGCCGTAGCTAGTGTCTCCTTTCTCAATTACTACTGTATAACGCATCAATCTACCTCCAATTGAGCCTGTCTCCAGATACTTTTTAGAGTACCAATTGGTACGTCAACACTCGACTTACCAGACACTGTTACTGTACCAGCTTTATCAGGATGTTTAAATTGACGATGGCTACCTTTCGTTCTTACAAGATACCAGCCATCTGCTTCTAGCATTTTAATCACTTCTCGGACTTTCATACCACTACTTATCTGTAAAATGTAAACTTTAGATATAGATAGAGTGCTTGATTGAGAAGTATCAAGTCAATAAGATTTCCCGATTTCAGGGATTTTCCTGATTTAGGGAAATTTTATCATTTAGCAAAGTTTACCAATTTCAGAAATTTTTTGTAGTTGTGATAAAACTCAATCCAAGATATAAAATGGCTTGATTAACCAATAGGTAAATTGCCTGGGTTGACTGCGTGAATATATTCACTACCAGAATGTGGTCTACCGCGTTTATATCTAGCTTCTTCGGTATTACCCCATCCTAGTTGTAAAATCATCTCTAAAAAGTTAGGATTTTCCCACTTCCATAAACTTGCCCATTCGGTTCTGTGAGCAATTCTTTGGACATCATCGGTGGTAATTTGTTGATATTGCTTACTGTTATTAAAACTTAAATATAAATCCATATCGCTAGTTACTTCATACCAAAACTTCAATATCGAATCTTTGGCAGATTGTAATATGGCGATGTCACTAGTCAGTCCTACTAATTCGGTATCTACTTCTGGATAGCGCAAGGTTTTGCCTTTGACTGTCATTTCGCGCCAGACAATACCGGAAACTTGATGTTCTCTTTGATAGTTGTGAATAGCCGCTTTGAAATCTTGATAGGCAGTGAACTTTTGGAACCCCTCGGTTCTGATAAACTGGTCTATTACAGGATTGCCAGAGACTGTTACCTTTAACTTCAGACGCTCTCCTTTCAGACAAGCTTGGCGTTCGGCTGCCAAAATTTGGATTAGCTCTTCGGTAGTGTAAACTTTTGACATTAGTTATTAGTCAAGGGTCAATGGTCAATAGTTTTGAACTTGAGACTATGAATTTCCGCAGTTGTGAAAATCGGTTATTTAAACATTATCCTTTGCTTGATTGGTGATGCAGTAGCCCACAGTACTAAAAATTAGGGTAGACCATCTCAGTCTACCCTGGCAGTTATTTGGCTAACTCACTACTAAATTCATTAAAGGAACGGCGCTTTAATTCTACTGATTCAGAGCGGGGTAATAAATCAAACACTTCTCGGAATTTATCGTCTATTTCCTCAAAGGGTACTTGACCTTTTTTGTTTAATACAACCTTGCCTGACTGATTAAACACTACAACTTGTGGAACAGCACCAGTGTAGTAATATCCTGGTTCGGTGGGATTGTATTTCTCTTTGATGGGAATTGTATCAACATCAATCGGGATGATCTCGGCGGCGCGTCCGTAGAACTCTTGGATACGAGAGATTACAATGGCATATTTTTTGCAATCGCTACTGTCATCCACATAAAATGCTAAAAATGCAGGTTTATTTTCTGCTAAAGTCTGTGCTAGTGTCTGTCTTGGCGGAACTAAGGAACCATTGCCAGCATAAACGACAAACATATTGCCATCATAATTATCATCATTAATACCAGCATAAGCCGGTTTAATACTGAACATCAGTAAACACACAAGCAACAACAGGCATTTGGATACCAACCGTCGCCAGTCAGCCATGCGTTCTTGTAAAAAAATCAATTTTGTAATATTCATCAAAAGGAACCTTGCAAGCTACGATTTGTCGTAAGTTTGTGCTGAATTCGGCAACCTGGGATGGATAAGTAATTACACCCGCACACTATTTTTTAAGATAACGTCTTACGGATGAAGTATGAAGTATGAAGTCTGAAATTTCTTTTTCACACTTCATATTTGCTAAGTGCTGGCTTTTTGAGTCAGGATTCGCTAAACTCACAGGATTAAATTTGCAACTAGATTAATTAGCAAACACGAGCAGATTAAGGTAAAGAAGTGGGCAAGAAAATTAAACTGATAGATAAACTACGGCTTGGTTTGGCGGTATCAGTGGCGAAAACTGTAACATTTGCGGTGCGCTCGCTGCGGTTAGGTGCTGCTAGTGTATTACCAGGGTCGATTGCGCGTCGAATTGAACCTCGACTGTTGCAATTGTTGAGTCAACAGGTAAAAAATGGCGTAATTATCATTGCTGGGACAAATGGTAAAACAACTACGTCGCTGCTGTTAAAAACAATTTTGGAACGTAAAGGCTACCACATCGCCCATAACTCTACAGGTGCAAACCTAGAAAATGGCTTGATGACAGCTTTACTAGAAAATACTAACTTGGTGGGGACGCTAGATGCTGACTACGCCATTTTGGAAGTAGATGAGAATATCGTTCCCAAGGTGTTAACACCACTCCAGCCGCGTATTATTTTGTGTTTAAACTTGTTCCGTGACCAACTCGACAGATACGGGGAAGTAGATACCATCAGTAAACGCTGGACAAAGGTGATTTCGACTCTCCCCAAAGAAACAGTCGTAATTCCCAATGCGGATGACCCGACTTTATCTCACCTCGGTCAGCAGTTACCGCAACGAGTGTTATTCTTTGGTTTGAATGAACCAGAACAATATCTTGAAGCTATTCAACACGCTGTTGATTCTATTTATTGTCCTAATTGCGGACATTCTTTAGATTACAAAGGCGTTTATTTATCTCACTTGGGAGATTTTACTTGTCCAAGTTGTGGTTTTAGCAAGAGTAAACCAACTCTAGAAAGTAGCGAATGGGGACAAATTTTAGTTGGTTTGTACAACAAATATAATACTTTAGCGGCTGCGACTGCGGCTATCGAATTGGGTGTTGATGAAGCCACAATTAGAGATACTATTAACAACTTCCAAGCTGCTTTCGGTCGTGCAGAAGATTTAGTAATTGATGGGAAAAAAGTCAGGATTTTATTATCAAAAAATCCTGTGGGGACAAATGAAACTATTCGAGTAGTGAATCAAAGTACTGATAAAACTACATTAATGGTGTTGAACGATCGCACCCCCGATGGTACTGATGTATCCTGGATTTGGGATGTTGATACAGAAAAATTAGTCGAACGCGGCGGAACGATTGTAGTAAGTGGCGATCGCGTTTATGATATGGCGTTACGTCTGCGTTATAGCGAAAAGTCTCTGGAGAGTAATTTAAACTTAATTGTCGAGGAAGATTTACGCCAAGCGATCGCAACTGCCCTCAAGCATACACCAGACAACGAAACCTTACACATTCTTCCTACATATTCCGCCATGTTAGAAGTGCGCGAAGTTTTGACTGGAAGAAAAATTCTTTAGCAATGGGGAATTGGGAAGCTTTTTGAATCAAAATAGAATTCAGGAGTCAGAATTCTGAATTTACCTGAGTACCTCACTAGTGGATGAATAAGTGATGAAACACCACATTAAATCTTCAATCTAGTCGTCTTTAATTAGTAGTGGGTTTGAATCCTCTACTAATTAAAGACGACTTCTTCAAAATCTTTATCGCTTCCTAAACTAAATAACTGGTATTCGGCACAATAGGAAAGAAAGCATATTCATACCAAGCAGTCCAAACAAAACTTCTCAACCACCGTTGACGCTTTTCGGGATTAAATTCATACTCAAATACCCCACTAGATGTATCAATCGAAGATAGGTGAGAATTACAACCACAACCATGTTGATAAGTAAAGCCATATTTAGAGGCGATACTTTGCACCTTCATTTGCATCGCAAAAACCTTACCTGCGTGTAATATCGCATCCCAAGAACGCTTATGTTTGATATCTCGCTTATCAAATCTTAAGGCACGTTCTTCAAATACATGATCGCGGTAAATTGGTGCTAAATGCACATGATAAAAACTCGCTGGTAGTTCATAGCCAAACGCTTGAAAAAGTTCTATTCCTATCCGCGCTACTTTTAATTCATTGGCAAATTCTTCGCCCTTTGATTCTAAATCTTGAAGCAGTGTAGCAAAGTCGGGATAGTTAGTTTTTATAAAGTCATAACCGTAAAATTCTAGGGTTTCCCAAGCTAACTTGCCAAATAGTTGGGAGAATGACGATTTGAGATATTCTAATTCTGGACTTTCGTTAAATAAGTCAACATCACCCTGTTCTAACTTATATTGAAATAACTGTGCCATCTCAACATAACTTTGGGGTTCAGGGATGCCTACATCTGCTATTCCGTTAGCAATATCTTGCCATATAGAAGGTAGTTGAGATACAGGAACTGCATTTTCATACGCAATTACCGTCAAATTGGGAGCTTCAATCGCTTGCATATAATCTCCATTGAGATATTCACAATTTATTGCTTAGTTAAACAAAGTTAACTTTTTGGGAAATTTGCACAAAAAGAGTGTAACTGTTTACCCAAATATTTAGTAAATTTACAGTTACCTGTGGAGATTATGGCTGTCTGACAATTACAAAACTGTGACCTAAAATACTGAAGTCTGATAACAATTGCTATATGTCCATCTAAAAATTTTAACTACCAAACTCATTACCGAGGACAGATTTACGATATGCTGACCCCAGTATCTTTGGTTCTGGATACACACCTGATTCTGCAACTATAGAAAGAAAAAAGTTATAAATTATCAGTTATGAGTAAAAAGTTATGACTTCTGAACAATTAGAATTAACAATTGGTTGGTTGTATCCAACTTTGATGAGTACCTATGGCGATCGCGGTAATGTCATCACTATAGAACGCCGCGCTCAATGGCGGAGATACAACGTCAAAGTTTTACCTCTAGACCAAAATTCCACCGCCGAAGATATTAAAGCTGTAGATGTAATTGTGGGTGGTGGCGCACAAGACCGTCAGCAAGAAATTGTGATGCGTGATTTGCAAGGCGCAAAAGCTGACGCAATGCGCGAAAAAATCGCTAATGGGACACCAGGAGTTTTTACCTGCGGTTCACCCCAACTGCTAGGACATTATTATGAACCAGGACTTGGACAACGAATCGAAGGTTTAGGAATCCTTGATTTAGTATCTATCCATCCTGGGGAAAATACCAAACGTTGCATTGGTAACTTGGTAATTGAAGTTACAGCTTCCCGCCTCGCCAAAGAATTAGAAGAGATGACTGGTAGCAAACCTTATCTCGTCGGGTTTGAAAATCATGGCGGACGTACCAAGTTAGGTAAAGTGGAAGCCTTGGGACGTGTGGTGTATGGCTTAGGCAATAATGGCGAAGATGGTACAGAAGGAGCATTTTATCAGAATGCGATCGCCACTTATTCCCACGGCCCCCTGTTACCCAAAAATCCTTTTGTCGCTGACTGGTTAATTCAAACTGCGTTGCGGGTGAAGTATCAACAATCCATCACACTCAAACCCTTAGATGATGACTTGGCTATACAAGCGCGAGAAGCCATGTTCAAACGCTTAAAAGTCAGCGTAGCAACGGTGGCTACTAGCACAACAAAGCAAAAGTAAAAGGTCAAAAGGAAAAAGAAAGAATAGTCATAGCACAAGCCTTTTAGCAATTCCAGATGGTCACTGAGCATGGTCGAAGTGTGGTCTGTTTATTTCCGCCGATCTGTACTAGCAAAGTTTGAGTCAGAATAATTTATCATTTCAGAGTCAGAATATCAGCTTCTGACTCTTTGTTTTCAAGACTTACGCAAAATCATGAAAAAACGAACTGTAAAGGGCGCATAGACGCGATAGCGGTGAAGCAGCGCGGTCTTGGGGGTTTTCCCCATGAGCGACTGCTGAACCCGAAGGGCTTCCCGCAGGGTAGGACACGAAGTTAAGAGATTCGAGAGGGTTCTTACGTAAGTCCTAATTTTTTGGTTTTGATATGCCATTACAATCATACATTGCCACTAATCAACTCGATTGAATTTTAAAATATGACTAGATAAAATCCCGAAAAACACAAAATTAAGAATCTATTAAAACTAATTTAAAATTAATAATTTGCGCTATATTTATCAATATAAAATAATATTTATTTACTCAATAACTTATAGAATATTTACCAATATACATCTCTCATAAAACCTGTTTAATCGTATTATAAATTTTGTTATCAGTCAGCCTAGTATATTGTTCAACTATAGATTAATCAGAAAATGAATATAGAGAGGATTTTCAAGAGTACTGATTTTTTTCAACCTACAGATAGTGAACCAATTCGTTCAGTTGTCACGGCATCACCAAATGCTGTTGTAGTTGCATGGTATGTCAAACCCGGACAAGAAATTGGAGCGCACATTCATCCTAATGGTCAGGATACTTGGACAATATTATCCGGTAGTGGTGAATATTATTTAGATATAGACGGTTCTCGCAAAATAATTACCACCGGAGATGTGGTTGTAGCACCACTCCAATGTGTTCATGGTGTGTTCAATCATGGTGATGAACCTTTGATATTTATCTCTGTGGTGACACCTTATGAGGCGGGATATGAACCTGTGACCATGAAATCTTAAACAGCCTTAATCAAGAGTGCTGAGTTGAAAGTGCTGAGTGCTGAGTTTTGTAAATCTAAATGAGTTAAAAATTAATAAAGATATTTAAGATAAAAATTAATTTTTATTTTTGGGCGGGCTTATAAAACACCTGCGGAATGCTGGGCAAATAATATAGGATAGCCAATACACAGGCAATTTGAATTGCACTTAACCCAAATAAAGTATGAAAATCTGGTTTGAGAAAATCAATAAAAAACCGAAAAATTACGTAGGAAATTAAATAAAATTTAAACAACTCACCACTGCGATACAGTAGTAAGCTGAATTGCTGGGAATTTTGCCAAATTAAATCTAGATGTTGTAAAGCAACTAACACCTGAGCACCAATCAAAGCACCCAGCATCCCACCCAGGATCACCGAACTGCGTTGACGAGGAGCGATCGCATCTTTGCGGACATTGCACAATAGTAAACGAAAAGCCACAGCATAGGCTAAGGATTCAAATAAAAGATGTGGATGAATCCGTAATGAGCCTAACTAAAAATATACCGGGAAATTCACAAATTGCGCTGTTTGTGTCATATCGTCCAATACGGTTTAGTGAAGAAAGTTTTCTTATGGAGACAAGGGAACAGTAGGAGAACAAAATTATGCCTTCCCCAAACTACGGCTTGGGAAAGGCATCGGAAAAAAGGTGAAATTATCAGTGTTTAATTTCTAAATTTAGGATGTAACATCCTATTTGGACTTTTTCTGCCCACAATTCATACTCTAGGCGCAAGTGTTCCGGGAATTGTTTACCCGTAAGTTTCAATGTTTTTGTAAAATTTCGTAAGCGAATGGGATTATTTGGTTGTAAAGATTCCGTGGGCAACCAATAACGGCTGACACCGTATATCCCTTGTTCCCAGAAGTGGCGGTAACTTACTTGGCCATTACCTTGCATAGTCATAATCACCCGATATGGAGAAATTTCCAGCCACAAAACTCTGGGACTACTGGGAATGTAGGCAGCGTTTTTTCTCTGAGGCAAAATTTCTTCTGTATTCAGAGAAGTTTCTACTTCACAAGTAATGAGAGGCGGTGCAGTTAAAAGTAAGTGAAATCGTTCTGTATCTTTCTGATACAATGTTCCGGCAGTTTCGACCACTGACCAGAACGGCAGGTCAGTGGAAACTAGTGATAAGCACACAGGCTTGCGATGATAGGTCAGCATGGGAGCAGTATGGGCTAACAGCTATTGAATAACAAGATGAAATTAATCCAGGGAGTCTAGCAGTCCAGAACCAGCAACTAAATAGTAAAACATGCTTAATCTTAACTGAATATCCTGATTTGGTAAGCTAAATATCTCAACATAAAAATAAGTTAAATCTAAATTCAAGTATTGCAAACAACATTTTTTTTTTTGATAAAGGTAACTTTAAACACCGTGAATAAATACTTATAGTTTGATGAATGTTATATTTTGCAACAAATGATGAAAATACTACAGTCGTTTTGACGACAGTAGATACACTGTTTGGAATAGTTAGGAAGAATTTCTCTAGCTAGGAAAGGAAGGGATTTGGCAATCTAAAAGAAAGAATGCTGTTACTTAGCATTCAAAAAATACAAGACATAGTTTGAGTATCTCTTAAAAAGGTCAACTTGCCACAAATCAACATTTAAATTTATGATGCAACTGTCTCAGTAAATTTAATATGACAAAATAACAATGGGATACTAGAGAAAAAGTACTAACAACTGAATCGAGAATCCGAAAAGACCAGAAATATAGCAATCTTCAATGATTGACAAACATCTATCCCTTGTCTCTTTTGTTCACATATCAAATAAGGTTGCTATATAGTTGAGGCTTGTAACTCTATCACCTATCACCTGCTTGCTATAAAACAAATTTGTAGTCAATAGATTTTGGTGATCACCTAAAAAATCACTCAGTTTGCCTTATGTGTATGGAATTTGGGCGGGAAATCTGCGGCAATCTCGACATCGCAGAAACACGGGAATGGTTAGTGACCAATGGCATAGGTGGTTATGCTTCTGGGACGGTGGCAGGGTTACTGACTCGGCGGTATCACGGCTTACTCATTGCGGCTTTACACCCGCCTTTAGGTCGTACTTTACTGTTGGCAAAACTAGATGAAACTGTATTGTATGGCGATCGCACTTATCCTCTACACACAAATCGCTGGGCAAATCAAACTGTGAGTCCCCAAGGTTATCAACACATTGAATCTTTTGCCTTGGAAGGGACAATTCCCCTGTGGCGATTGGCTGTGGCTGATGCTTTGCTAGAAAAGCGCATCTGGATGCAGTTAGGCGCAAACACCACATATATCCAATACACTCTGCGGCGTGCTACCCAACCTGTGCAACTAACCCTCAAAGCAATGGTAAATTACCGCGATTATCACAGCGACACCCACTGCAATGGTTGGCAAATGTCGGTGGAAGCAGTCGAACAAGGAATTTGTGTGACGGCTGATCCCGGTACTAAACCATTTTATTTGTTGAGTGACAAAGGCAGTGCCACACTTGTTCACAACTGGTATTATGACTTTGACTTGGCAGTAGAACGTTATCGCGGTTTAAACGACAAAGAAGACCATCTCCACGCTGCCACCTTCGCTGTGACTCTCCATCCTGGGGAAGCAGTCACCTTTGTTGCCAGCACCGAAAAACAAATTGATTTACATGGTGAAACAGCACTGAAATTACGGCGCACTCAAGAACAGAAACTATTAGGAATTTGGCAGAGTAATCGACCCATTACAGCACAAGAGTCTCCCGCCTGGATTAAACATTTGGTACTGGCGGCTGACCAGTTTATTGTTGACCGTTCTGTACCAGAAGAATCTCACGGCAAAACTATCATCGCTGGTTATCCCTGGTTTAGTGATTGGGGAAGGGACACCATGATTAGTTTACCTGGGTTGACAATTGCCACTGGTCGACCAGAAGTAGCACGGGCAATTCTCCGCACTTTTGCCAAGTATGTCAATCAGGGAATGCTACCCAATCGCTTTCCTGATGTTGGTGAAGAGCCAGAATACAATACAGTCGATGCGACACTGTGGTATTTTGAAGCAATTCGCGCCTACGACAATGCCACCAACGACGATCATTTACTAAGTGAACTGTTTCCCGTACTGGCAGATATTATTTATTGGCACTGTCGCGGCACACGCTATGGTATACACCTTGATCCCACCGATGGTTTACTTTATGCAGGTGAGACAGGTACCCAACTCACTTGGATGGATGCCAAAGTCGGAGATTGGGTAGTGACACCGCGAATTGGTAAACCAGTAGAAGTCAATGCACTGTGGTATAATTCCCTACGCACAATGGCTAAGTTTGCCCGTCAATTAGGTAAACCCCATCAAGAATATGAAGCAATGGCAGACCGCGCCTTAGCGAGATTTTCCCGCTTTTGGAATGAGGCGTTGGGTTACTGCTATGACGTGATTGATAGTCCTGATGGAGATGATGGGGCGTTGCGTCCAAATCAAATTTTTGCTGTATCGTTACCAGAAAGCCCCCTTACCTCTGCCCAACAAAAGAGTGTGGTAGATGTTTGTGGCAGAATGCTGCTGACTTCTCATGGATTGCGATCGCTCTCCCCTGAACATCCCCAATATCAGGGAATATACGGTGGTAATCAGTATCTTCGTGATGGTGCTTACCATCAGGGGACTGTTTGGGGTTGGTTGTTGGGGCCATTCGTCCTCGCCCATTTACGTGTTTACAAAAATCCACAACAGGCGCGGCAATTCTTAGAACCAATGGCAAATCATCTCACCGCATCCGGTGTTGGCAGTCTCAGCGAAATTTTTGATGGCGATGCACCAATGACTCCGCGCGGCTGTACTGCCCAGGCTTGGACGGTGGCGGAGGTTTTACGTGCTTGGTTGGCGACGGAGGGGTAGGGGATGTGGGGGACGAGGGGGACAAGGGAAGGGAGAGATTGGAATATCCTGATCAAGCTGTTTGATGTTTTTGATTGTATAATCAGACACAAATGCGGTGTTATAATGTATTAAAGAACGAACCGCAAAGGACGCAAAGGACACGAAGTTATCAGAGTTTGAGAGAAAATTGCATACGGCGTTAAGTAATTAGCATTTCATCACCCTTACACCCCACACCCGCACACCCCTAAAGAGAGATGAGCAATTTTCAACAATCGGGAACTCATAGCAGCGAGAATCAGCAATACGCTTCTTTGATAGAACAACTTGATTTGATGATTCGGGCGCGGTATCCCTTACTGTATGTGATTTCTGTGGAAGAAGAACCTGTAGAGGAAGTGCTGTTGCAAGTTGCAGCGCGTTCTGCGCCTCAGCGACAGGTGTTATTTTGGGATATTGTGCGGGGTTGGAGTGACAATGGTGCAGATAAAGGTTCTGTGATGGCGGCTTTATTACGCATTGCCAAAGCTGACTCGCAAACAGCAGCGATGTTTGTGCTGCGAGATTTGCATCCGTTTGTGAAAAATCCTACCACTGAGAAGAATGCACCCATTGTCAGGGAATTACGCAACTTAGCGCGGGAGTTAAAGCGATCGCGTAAAACTATCATCACCACCAGTCACACTTTAGAACTTCCCGATGAACTACTACAAGAGGTGACAGTTGTTGATTTTCCCTTGCCCAGTGTCAGCGAAATCGATTATTTAATTACCCAGTTAGTAGTTCCAGATAAATTAAATATTGCTGGCTTGGCGCGAGAACAATTAATCAAAGCTTGTCAAGGTTTAAGCCGCACTCGCATTTCTAGGGTTTTGGCAAAAGCTTTAGCCGCCAAACAGCAGGTAAATGAGTCTGATATTGATGGTGTGTTGGAAGAGAAAAAACAAGCAATTCGCCAAACTGGGATTTTAGAGTTTTTCACACCCCAAGAATCACTCAAGCGCGTTGGGGGATTAGATCAACTCAAACAATGGGTATTGATGCGCCAAGATGCTTTTACAGAAGAAGCCAGACGCTACGGTATTCCTAATCCCAAAGGTATGTTGCTGGTAGGGATACAGGGAACGGGTAAATCCCTCTCTGCCAAAACCATCGCCCATGAATGGCGTTTACCTCTACTGAGATTAGATTCCGGGCGGTTATTTGGCGGAATTGTGGGTGAAAGCGAAAGCCGTGTACGCCAAATGATTCAGCTAACCGAAGCAATGGCACCTTGCGTTTTGTGGATTGATGAAATTGACAAAGCCTTTGGCAATATTACCAGTGGGGTTGATGGTGATTCCGGGACATCGCGGCGGGTATTTGGCAGCTTAATTACTTGGATGCAGGAGAAAACCAGCCCAGTTTTTATTGTCGCCACCGCCAATAACGTGCAGATATTACCAGCAGAGTTGTTACGCAAAGGAAGATTTGATGAGATTTTCTTTTTGAATCTACCCACAGAAACCGAACGTCAAGAAATTTTTAAAGTTCATTTGCAACGGTTACGCCCCAACCGCCTGCGAGAATTTAATTTAGCTTCATTAGCTAAACAAACTGCAAACTTCAGTGGTGCGGAAATTGAGCAAGTAATTATTGATGCTATGCACCAAGCATTTTCAACAAGAATAGAAGGACAACGGCGAGACTTCAATACAGAAGATATTTTACAGGCTGTAGCACAGACTGTACCTTTAGCTGCGATCGCCCGCAATCAAATAGAAGCCTTAAAGCAATGGGCAGCAGAAGCAGGTGCAAGGCCAGCTTCCAACGATATTCAGTTAGTGGAGGAATTAAAGCACTACTCAACCCAACAAGGAATAGGGCCATTAGAAGTTGATTAAAATAAAAAAAAACTCTGCGCCCTCCGCGTCTTGGCGGTTCTGTTTTTTAACCTAGAATCTAACATCAATTATGTCTCATTTTACAACTATCAAAGTTCAAATAAAACGCGGTGAAATTCTCCATGAAGTGTTGCAAGAACTAGGCTATCAAGTTGAATGCAACACAGATGTACGCGGATATCGAGGCGATAAAACTCAAGCCGAGTATGTAATTCGCCAAAAAAATGGTTATGACTTAGGTTTTCGCCGCAATGGTGAAAATTACGAAATAGTTGCTGACTTTTGGGGAGCAAAAATTAATGAACAAAAGTTTGTTAACTCCATCAGCCAAAAATATGCACATAAAACCTTGATGGCAACAGTGCAAGAACAAGGCTTTAATGTTGAGGACGAAGAAGTATTAGCAGATGGAACAGTGCGAGTTGTAGTAGGGCGTTGGGTGTAATTTATTTGTAAGAAACGAGATCCCCGAATTCTTTAAGAATTCGGGGATCTGAACCTATTTGTAGTTAACGTCAGTTCGGGTTAAGACGATTTCGTTGCTAGTTGTACGAAAGAATAGAAGTTTCAGCCAGCGATTGAATCATGGTTTCAGCTTATACCGAACTTACGTTAGTTATTACAAATCTGAACGAATAATTAGCGGAATTTGATAGTACCATCTACGTCTAATTTCTTTACCAGGAATCATGGGTAGAGAACCCATAGGTGATGCCTCAAAAGTAAATTGAGATGATTCAAATGTTGATGCAATCCATCCAAATTGCTTGTAAATATCAAAAACTCTATCCTTTCTATCCTTCAAGTTAGGCTTATAAAGATGGGAGAGATGATTTCTTTTTTCATCAAAAAGCCAGCCTTTCTCTAGTAGTATGCGTTTTTGTACACTATATCCAAAATGATTATTGCTAAATTTTACCCAAAGTTGATCAATTGTTCGCAGATCCGTTTGTGATAAATCAATCAAATCGAGGTAATGGAAATACGTTTGAGATTTCTTCCCTACAGCTTCCTGAATTTTTTCATTAGTTTCTAAGTTAGCTTGTAGCCATTCTCCAGATGCCAATAAGTTACGTAAATTGCTGTAGTCTACTCCTGCTTCTGACTGTAAAGGAATATGTTGTAGTAAATTTTGTTTTTCATCTTCTGTAGAAGACTGAAATAGTAAATCGTAAGCCACCCACTGTAATACTCCCGTTTCAGTTAAAACAATCTGGTTCAAAAGTTCTTGACCTTCTCTACCATATTTGAGAGCATCTGATAAAGCAGCAATTTTAATTTCCTGCGAATTGCTATCAAGACAACGCTTAACGCCTTCAATTCCACCTAGCACTAAACCATCTATAGGAGGTGGTGCTTGTCCACCAAGTACAGCATCATATTCTCTGGGTTGATTAGGATTATCTGGCATCGCTTTTTACCTCTGACTCATACCAGTGTTCCCAAATTCAGGCTATTTTGCAGTTAGCTAATTTCTCTGCAACCGCAGACAGGGTTCTGCAACCTGTCCAAAAGTCCCCTAACCCCCAACCTATAAATGCACCGCCACGGGGTAGGTGTCCCACAGGCGCACTTAAATCGAATTTCAAGTCATTCCAATAACGCCAAGCACCTTGAGAAAACCATCCCACACCTTTACCAAAGCGACACCACGCTTCCCAGTCGGGATTGGATGTACCGCCTACACTTTGCCAGATATGCGTTTGGACAACAAAGCCAAAGCGTCCGTTGCTATATTTTTGCCAGAGACTTTCAATTGTGTTTAAGTCTGCACAAGGGAAATTTTCAACGTCTGACGAGTCTAAAAATCCTTGTGGTTTGCGATCGCTAATTTGCAGCATCATAGCCGCAGTTTCTTGATCTGCATCCCGCCATTTTCCCGCAGTTAGTAATTTTTGTAAATTACTGTAGTTTGCGCCAACCGCAGAGATTAAGGCTGGTTCGGTGTCTAGAGAGGATTGTAATTTTGCTAATGCTTGTTGTCCTAGTAGTGATGATATTGTGAATTGCAGTTTTTCCGATTCGGGATTGATAATTTCAAACACCAACCTGATTCCCACTTCACCATATTTTAAAGCTTCCGCAACAGCTAGAACTTGTTCTTCTACAGAGATAGCACTAGTCAAACGCCGTTTCACACCTGCAATACCACCTAAAACTACTCCATCTTTTGGCGGTGGTATTTTTCCACCCAGAACTGCATCATATTCTCGCGGTTGATTGAAATTTTCTGACATTGCGGTTGTTATTTGGAGAAGGCTTGCACTCTATCAATACAGCCCCGGTTTACTGCTTCTCGTAAAATATCTGTAATACCTCGTCGTTTAAAGTAAAGTGCTGCATAGTTACGTTGTATGTGCGTACCGTTGAACAGGTAATGTCGGATTCTGTCTTGACCCTCATGAGTATTAACTAAGCCAAGTGTAAAGTCAATTAACTTGCAAGTGGCGCTATTACGGTCATGTTCTAAATTATCCATTAGTGTATCGATATCAGACATGCCGCCAGCACGCGCCATCGCCACAAAAGCATCATATCTGTCAATTTTATGGCTATATTGCTGTAGTATTTCTTGTACTATAGGTTCTGGTCGAGAAGCGAGTAGGGAATAAGCTGTATGGCGTACTTTCCATAATCTATCTTCTAATGCCCAGATTACCAGTTCTAAACCTGCTTCGCCATACTTGAGTGCTTCTTCTAGTGCTGCAATTTTTTGTTCAATTATCGGATTTGCCAAGCGTCTTTTAACACCTTCTAGTCCCCCTAAGACTACAGCACCAGGAGGTGCATTTTCTTGACCACCAAGCACAGCATCATACACTCTGGGGCGATTATGATTTTCTTTCATCAGGTTTTTACTATTGAGCCTACTACTTAGTATTCCCAATCACTGAGGTCAGGCGATCGCATTAATATCAAATGATCTTTATTTTTTAAACGAACTGCCAAGGCGCAGAGAGAAGATTATTTGAGGTTGGCGATCGCACCTCTATTTACTAACATTTTTCCTGTCAATAAATCTTTGACTGTTACTACTAAAACCCGTTGTTCGTTGACTTCAAATTGTGCTTGGATTCTGTCGATTCCGGTTTGTCCTGGTGGTTCCAGATAGGCGACGCATACTTGTTGATGATGGGTTTCTAGAGAACGATAGCTATCTTGTTTTATTAAGTGACTACTCGTCATTCTGCCTTGTTCATCATAAGCAACTTCCGCTTGGGAAACTTCGGCAACTTCGCCAATATCAAGGCGAATTTCTCGCTGTCCTTCAATAGCTACTTGCAAAGTTAAAGCTTCAGAACGCGCCCCTGGATATTTTGCTCCTTTTTCAATTAAGGTGAAATAAGAATAAGTTTTACTGTGGGGTTCCCAAAGGCGAATCGCGTAACTGTGGCGTAGATAATCATCAATGGCTGTCATTTCGCTTAATGCTAATGCCCCATGTGCGACAGCTTCAAAGGGTTTATCTAATTTGACTTTTTGTCTACCAAAATAAGAAATTACTAATTGTTGAATCGCAGGGATTTGACAAGTACCGCCGACAAGTAACACTTGTTCTATGGATGATTTGCTAATGCCTTTAGCAAGTGCGATCGCGAATACTTCATCGATGGCTTGTCTTAACTGTTCTAATAATTGTTGATTTTCTAAAATTTCGCCTAACTCGTCTCGATGTAACTGCAATTCATGAGACATGAAATTTTCATCATCAAACCAAGCTTCCTTGGCTAAATCTGTGGTGGAAAGTTGAATTTTTACCCTTTCTGCTACTTCCAATAAATTCATAAAACCGATTTCCCCCACTTCCTCACGGGAAGAACCGATTTTGTGTAAATAATGTTCTACAATCCAAGTATCAATATCGACACCGCCAATAAAAGCATCCGACTTGGCGAGAACTTCCGCGCGTATGGCTTGCTGTTCGGCTGCAACACTCACAGTCCGCACTAAACTTAAATCCAGAGTTCCGCCACCAAAATCCACTACCAAAACCACACTACCAGGACGCTTGACGGCATAACCAAGGGCGGCGGCTGTTGATTCATCCACAATTTGCACTGTGGGCATATTGAGTTTATCGCCCAAATCCCGAAACCAGTCAAGATACCTTTCAAACGCACCCACAGGAACGGTAAAGATAACGTGACTTGGTTGCAATTGCTGTTCAACTTGTTGCCAAATCTCTTTCAAAAACAGTTCTGAAATAATCTCTGCACTATAACTATTACCATCCAACAGTCGCGCAGGTGGAACAAAATCCGCCGCTAAATCTCGTTTAAAAGCCCGAAAACATCGTTCTGGCTGGGCAAACCCCAAGCGTTTAGCGCGTACCTCTTCACCAAACAAAATGCTATTTTGTCCCTCAACAAACACCAAACTTGGTACAACGCTTACCTGTTCCGTCCCCACCTCAAACCGCCGCGACATTCCCTCAAATCGCAAAGTCCGCGGCTTTTGCGTAATCAAATCCGTGGTACAAACAACAGTATTACTCGTACCAAAATCAATTATTACTGTAGTCATTAGTTATTAGTCATTTGTCATTGGTCATTTGTCATTTGTCATTGGTTATTGTTACAGACTAATCTCCCTTGTCCCCCTTGTCCCCCTTGTCTCCCTCATCCCCCTCACCTCCCCCCAGGTAAAGTCCGACTCACTTTAGCTGGACAAAGAATTTTCCCTTGATGCTGATAACCGACAAATCGGATGTAAACCAATTCACCTTGCGTCATATCAGCTTTGTCTGGTTGATGAAGTTGGGAATTATAAGGTACTTGTTCCCAAGGTTTACCAATGAGTTCGTAACCCCATTTACTAAGGAGGTTATCTAGAGGGGTAAACATAGAAAGCAGATTTTTGGCAGGTAATTCGGGTTTCACACTCACCATTTGATGAATGCTGGGATAGTTGGTTAGTAATGTCTGCAATTGTTCAAAGGTGGCGACGCGAAATTCTGCGGTGAGTTGAATTTGCTGCTGTTGCAATTCTTGATGCAGTCGCAAGCCTTCTTGGTGTAGTGCTTCTTTTTCAGCAGTAATTTGGGTGAGTTTTTGGGCTAATTCTAAGTTTTTTTCTTGCCAGGTCAGGATTTCAGCTTCTAGGAGTTGAATTTGAGATTGCTTGTTGAGTTGCAGGATTTTCGCACCATTGATCATTAGAATTATCAACAGTGGCGAACAAATTGCGATCGCTATCACAACCAAGCTTTCTACAGAAAACATTCCTATATCTTGGATATCTAATAAGATATCTGCAATCATTTCCGCCCCTCCTATTTTTGCTTGAGAGACTGTTGTTCTGTTCCTGTAGCGTTTTCTTCTCCTTCGTAATATTCAGGCAGCAGTTCTTGGCTTTCTACCTCTCCTAAAGCACCTTCAATTCCCGATGTTGCATTGGTACAACTTACACCAGAACCATTAATTACAGTCTCAGTAATTTTGCCGTCTTTACCAATGCGATACTCGATTTTTTGATACTCTGCCATAACTCAAATATTAATATTTTCTAGGTTTTACAGCAATACGTAACTACTTCGTTGTATCACTTTTGCCTGTAAACGGCAATTGTCAATCAGCACAAATCAATTATACTAGAACAAATATACTACTTTAAATAAGATTGCACAATTCTCAAGAACAGTATGTCCAGCATATAAATGTATAGGCAGAACAAAGCAATGGAAATTGAATACATACACCCTTAAACCCCTACACCCAGCTCCAATAGACAAACTTTGTATACCCCTCATAAAACTCAACAGGTAAAGCAACATGACAAACAATCAAAATCAACCCCAGGATTATGATGCTGTATTGGGAGGACAATCACCACCGCCTCTAGATGGGGTGGTGCTGGGAGGAATTGAGGGAATTAAACGTTGTTTATCAAATCCTGTGGTGAATGTGCGAATAGCAGCACTTAGCGAAGCCTTGAAATATGGTGACGCTGGGTTGGATGTTTTAATTCAAGGTTTGCAAGATGAATCAAGATTAGTAGAACGTTTTGCTTATCGACTATTAAAGTCAAGAACAGAATCGCAAGTTAAACAAGCTTTGCAAACATATAAACCTTGGAAGTTGGAAGAAAGATTGACTCGGTATTTAGGTTGTCATACCGCTCAATTTGCTAATCGGCCAGTGGTAGAATTTAATGCAAATAGAGGTATTGTTGAACCTGTTAATCAAGCTTATGCCCTACGATGTACTTATGATGACTATGAAGAGGATTTAGCAGATAAACTTAGTAAACTTGCTCAAGCACCCAACGCCGAAAAATTGGAAGCTTTAGTATTAGGTTTATGGACAGAAACTTATGAAAATAATGCAAGTTTAATTATCCAAGCTTTAGTTAATGTCAAGCAATATTTCCCCAACCTCAAGGCTATTTTTCTGGGCGATATTCTGAGTGAAGAATGTGAAATTTCCTGGATTCAACAAAGTGATATTAGTCCTATTTTACAAGCATATCCCCAGTTAGAAGTTTTACAAGTTCGTGGTGGAGACGGTTTACAATTTAGCCCACCAATCAAACACGATAATCTCAAAGCATTAATTGTAGAAACAGGGGGCTTAAGTCGGGATACCGTCGCACAGATTTGTAATTTAAATCTGCCAGCATTAGAACATTTAGAATTATGGTTTGGCTGTGAAGATTATGGCGGAACCTGTTGGGTTGAAGATATACACCCAATTATTTTTGCAGACAAGTTTCCCAAATTAACTTATTTAGGATTATGTAATAGTCAATTTAGCGATGAAATAGCCAGTGCTATTGTAAATTCCCCAATTCTTAACTCTATCAGCGTCCTTGACTTTTCACTGGGAACCTTAAGTGATGCAGGTGCGGAAGAATTACTTAATTGTGAGGCGATTAATTATCTAGATATTCTCAATGTGTCAGAGAACTTTTTTATCTGAGGAAATGATTGATAAATTATCTGGTTTAAATGTGCGTGTCATAGCAAATGACCAGAAAGAAGAAGAGGATGATAGTTACATTCACAGCCGCTATTGTTCTGTGGCTGAGTAATTGATAATTTTCATTTGTCATTTGTGATTAGTTATTTAAACCTAAGCACCAATTAAATACTAAGTCACAAGAACCATAGCATTGTTATTTCCTCACTTGGGAATAAGTTAAGTTAAACAGTCAGTCAATAGTCAACATTAATAAATGTCAGGAAATCTTAGATGAATAACAATTCAAATCAACCTGGAGAATTTGACGCGGTACTTGGTGGAGAGGCGAAAAATCAAAACTATGCTGTAGTTTTAGGAGGAATTGAGGGAGTCAAAAATCGTCTCAATAGTGAAGATTATGAAGTAATATTTGCAGCCCTTGAAGATGCGTTGCAATATGGTGATCCAGGAGTAGATTTGATTATTGAAGCATTATATGACTCTTCAGAAGCAATACATGATTGTGCTGTTTATTTACTAGGCAAAGCGGGTATTAAAGGAAAACAGGCATTACTTGATTATGACCCTTGGTTAGTGTTTACTATATTTAAAAATTGGGGAGACCGTTATTATGAAGATAGAATATATGACCCCATAGGTAGAGCATATTGTGTGCAGAGTACAGATAGATTATCGCGTTTGCTTAAAGACTCCAAAGCTAAGGATATAGAAGCAATCAAATGCGAAGTTTATTACAGAAATCCAGAGATTAAAACCGCTTTTAAAGATTTCACTGACATACTTGTTAATGCTTGTGAATTACTCACAAACCTGAAAGCCTTATTAATTGGTGATTACTGTGATTTAATTAATATTAAATATCAAGAATCAAATATCAATGTATGTAGTATTCATCCCTTATTAAAAGCTTATCATAATTTAGAGTTACTGCACATACGTGGGTGTATGGTGAAGGAAGATATTTTAAAACCTGAACTAAAGATAGTACAAGTTCGGAATCATCAAAATAATTCTAATATTCCTATCAAATCATTGAAACATGAAAGTTTAAAAACTCTGATTGTTGATGCTGATGGTATATCTGATGCTAATTTAGCTAAAGTTTGCAATTTAGATTTACCGTCTTTAGAATACTTTGAGTTATGGCTCAATAGAAGCAACTTAAGCAAAATTAATATTGATAGTTTAGCCCCTATACTTTCAGGTGAATCTTTCCCTAACTTAGCGTACTTAGCAATAAGACAATGTGGAAATCTGAGTGAAGTGGCTCAAGCTATCGTTAATTCTCCAATTATGGAAAATTTGAAGATACTTGAATTAACAGATGGAAATCTGAGTAATGGGGATATTTTATTAAATTCTCCAGCAGTGAATCGCCTGCATACTCTCAATGTTTCAGGAAATCGTTTACATAAAGATATAATTGAGCAACTTTCTGAGTTGAAATGTCGACTAATTGCAGATTCTCAGTTTAGCGATCGCTATTACTCAGTCTGGGAATAAGCTATACCTCAAAGTAGTACAAGAATACAGAGGTTATATATAAATTTGATGCGTCGTAGATATTTTAAAAATCAGTAAAATCCAAGATGAACAATAATCCAAATCAACCCAGAGAATTTGACGCAGTAATTGGTGGCGATGCACCCGATAACCGTGCAGTGCTAGGAGGGATTGCAGGAGTCAGAAGTCGCCTAAAAAGTGGAGTTTTTGAAGTGCAGCTTGCAGCACTGACTGATGCACTAAATTATGGAAATGCAGGTTTAGATTTAATAATTGAAGCCTTGCAAAATTCCTCAACTAAAATTCATAAGATTGCTGTTGAACTATTGCAACAAACAGAAGGTAAAGTAAAGCAAGCACGTTTAGGATGTCAGCCTGGGTTATTTTTTACAACTTTGGAGGATTGGAAAGCAGAAAAGTTTAATCCTAATACTGGAATCGCTAATCCATCTGAGACAGCCTACATAGTAAATATCGAACAATTAAAGTTATTATTGCAAGACCCCCAGGCTAATCAAGTTGAAGCTTTAATTTGTCATTTATCTGGGTACGATTGTTATTACGAAGTCAGTCCTGATTTTGATAGTTATGTTGATACCCTTTATGAAGCACGTCAGCAGTTAACTAAGCTGAAAGCTTTATTTATTGGTGATAGTCGAGACAATCAATACAAAAAATCATATATAGGCGTTGGAGATATAACTTTAATATTGCAAGCTTATCCTAACCTAGAAGTACTACATATTCGTGCTTGCTGCAATGAACTTGAATGTGAAAAACTACAACATAAAAGTTTGAAAACTTTAATTATTGAAACAGCAAATCTCAGTGATGTAGCAATTTATCGTCTTTGTTCTCTCGATTTACCAGCCTTAGAGTATTTTGAATTATGGATGGGTAGAACGTCTGAAAATAGTTGTGATGATACGATTGATAGTCTCAGACCAATTCTTTTTAGTGAATCATTTCCGAATTTACAATATTTAGGTTTACATAGCGATTATGCTGATGCAATAGCCGATGCGATCGCACAATCTTCTTTCATGGCTGAATCTCCCCTTCTTGCAACCCTTGATGTACTAGATTTATCAATGGGAAATTTGACAGACAAAGGTTTGAACGCTTTGATTGAATCCGAGGCGATTATTAATTTACATACCCTGAATATTGCTCACAACTACATATCGGAAGAGTTTATTCAGGAGATAAAAGAATTATCTTTGATTGATTGTTTATTAATTGCTCATTCTCAAGAAAACAGAAGTTACGGACATATACCTTCTCGTTATTCGGCGTTATACGAATAAAAAATATATCAGAAAATGCTCAACTTCATCCTCATCGCTAACCCTGAAAATCGCCGTGTCGGTTTCCTCCAACAAGCACTAACTCATCTCAACTTACCACCAGCTACCGTAATAGATTACGCAGATTTAATCTCAGGTAAACAAACCCTGGAACAATTCAACGCACCCAATACCATTATCCGCTTCGACTCTCCAGAAAAAAACTTTGATATTGATAAAGCCATAATCGCCGCAGGTTTTAATGTATCAGATAACGGACAACATCAAAGCATCAGTCCTGGCGAAGCTATGGAATTAGAATTCGATAAAGGACGCATCCTCTACCCGCGACAGTGGTATTTAGGCTGGCGATATCTCCTGCAAAAATGGGAAACACTCTTTACTCCCCTCCTCGCTTGCGGGGAGGGGTTGGGGGTGGGGTACTTCATGAACCATCCCCAAGACATCGCAGTGATGTTTGACAAACCAGCTTGTCACGAAAGATTCAGCCGTAACAATATACCCGTTCCTCGTTCCCTAGGAAAAATTCACAATTATGAACACTTGCGCGAACAAATGCAAACCCAGGGAATAGAACGAGTATTTGTCAAACTTTCCCACGGTTCCGCCGCTTCTGGAGTTGTGGCTTATCGCGCAAATTCCCGTTTTGAATCAGCTATTACCACCGTCGAACGAGTGCGGGAAAATGGGGAAACTCTACTTTACAACTCCCGAAAAATTAGCCACTACACCCGCCGCGAAGAAATCGCCGATATCATCAATATCTTAACAGCAGAAGGCGTACAAGTTGAAGAATGGTTACCCAAAGCACATTTACAAGGATGCGGTTTTGATGTGCGCGTGGTGGTTATCAATGGGAAAGCACAGCATATCGTTGTTCGCCTTGGTAAAAGTCCGATGACAAATTTACATTTAGGGAATGAACGAGGAGATACAGAAGAATTTTTAGCAAAAGTTGGTGCGGAAAATTGGGAGATGATGAAGCGAACTTGCGAACAAGCAGCCAGCTTATTTCCTAATAGTTTGTATTGTGGAGTTGATTTATTGATTTTACCTGATTGGAAAACTCATGCAATTTTAGAAATTAATGCTTTTGGCGATTTACTACCGGGTATTTTATGGAATGGAATCGATACTTATACGAGTGAAGTTAAGGCGATTTTGGAACGAACCGCAGAGGCGCAGAGAACACAGACAATGAAGAAAAATTTTTAATATGTTTAATATGAATCAAATCGTGGGAACTCACGATATCTTATTTATTACCTTAGATACTCTACGTTATGACATAGCCAAAAACTTACTTATTCAAAAACGGACTCCTAATTTAGAAAAAGTTCTACCCAAAACAGCTTGGGAAGAACGCCACTCACCTGGAAATTTCACTTACGCGGCGCATCATGCTTTTTTTGCCGGCTTTTTACCCACACCTGTAACGCCAGGAATTCACCCCCGACTTTTTGCATTAGGATTTCAAGGAAGTACGACCACAACTGATAAAACTTGTGTGTTAGATACCTCAAATATTGTTAGTGGATTAGCTGCTAAGGGATATCACACAGTTTGCATTGGTGGAGTTGGTTTTTTTAACAAACGCAATCCTATAGGTAATGTATTTCCTTCAATGTTTGCTGAAAGTTACTGGAGTCCAGAGTTAGGTGTTACTAACCCAAAATCTACAGAAAATCAGGTAAATCTGGCGGGGAAAATTTTAGAAAAAACGCCACATAACCAACGGATATTTTTATTTATAAATATTTCGGCTTTGCATCAACCAAATTACTTTTACCTTCCCAACCCAAAGGATAAAATCGACACCATTGAATCTCACGCCGCAGCTTTGGAATATGTAGATGGTCAATTAGCCAAACTCTGGAATATTATACGCCAAAGACATTCTACTTTTTGCATTCTCTGTTCCGACCACGGGACAACTTATGGTGAAGATGGTTACACTGGACATCGGCTCAGCCATCCCGTTGTTTGGACTGTTCCTTATGCAGAGTTTATTTTATGAAAACCTTGAAAATTTATGATTAAAATCCAAAATCCTCAATCTAAAATCCAAAATCTAAAATCTAAAATTTCTCAGTCTCCTTATCAAGCATACGTTTATTCTTATCCCCACAAAACAGCTTATCGTCCTTTCAACCCACCTATATATCTTCCGGAACTTTGGACGCAGCAAGATAGACAAGCACTATTTCTTTACATACACATACCTTTTTGTGAAATGCGTTGTGGTTTCTGCAACTTGTTTACCACAGTCAGCCACAATGAAGATTTTATGAGTCAATATGTCCGCACGTTACAGCGACAGGCGCAACGGATGAAAGCGGTGTTGGGTGATGCGTCATTTGCGAGGTTCGCTATTGGTGGCGGAACTCCGACTCAGTTACCCATTGGACACCTCGAAACTATTCTCGATATCGCTGAAAATACGATGGGTGCAAAGTTGCAAGAAATTCCGATTTCTGTGGAAGTTTCACCAGAAACTGCGACTGAGGAGAAGTTAAAGTTGTTGCGATCGCACTCTATCGATCGTGTTAGCATTGGTGTCCAAAGTTTCATCGAGTCGGAAGTCTTAGCCACCCAGCGGCGTCAATCTAATACTCAAGTAGAAGCAGCTTTGACAAGGATAAAACAAGCTGGATTTCCCACTTTGAATATTGACCTGATTTACGGTTTACCCGGTCAAACCGTCGATACTTTGTTGCAATCAATACATAGTGCTTTGCGCTTTCAACCAGAAGAAATTTATCTGTATCCCTTGTATGTACGGCCGTTAACAGGTTTGGGACGCACAGAAAAAGAATGGGACGATATTCGTTTAGCTTGTTACCGCGAAGGGCGATCGCTCCTGTTATCTCAAGGTTATACTCAAGTATCTATGCGGATGTTTCGACAAGGTGGACAAGGTAGCAATTTTTCTCCCCCATCTCCCCACACTCCCCACACTTTCCCCTTCCCCTCCCCCATCTACTGCTGTCAAGCCGACGGTATGATTGGTTTAGGTTGCGGCGCACGTTCTTACACGAATACTCTGCACTATTCTAATGAGTATGCGGTAGGTGCAAAGGGAATCAGCGAGATTTTGCAAGCATATATTCAAACAGCCGATGAGTTATTTGAATACGCGCACTATGGTTTTCAATTAGATGCAGAAGAACAACGTCGGCGATATATCTTATTATCTTTACTTTCTGATGAAGGATTAAATTTCGTTAGTTATCGCCAGCGATTTGCTAGTGAAGTAGACGCTGATTTTCCCGAACTTGCAGAATTGCTAACTTTAAATTTGGCGATGAAAGATGAAGATAGTTTACACTTAACTGAATTTGGTATTGAACGTTCTGATACTATCGGCGCGTGTTTATTTTCTGAGAAAGTTCAGGAATTAATGCAGGGTTACGAGTTGAAATAGTAGAGGTTAAACCAGATTTGTATAAAAGTAATAAATTACTTTTATACAAAATTTTACATAACATCTACCGTGGAAGAAAATATGACAAACAATCAAAATAAACCGAGAGAATTTGACGCTGTACTCGGCGGAGAAGCACCGCCACCAGTACAAGGTGCTGTTTTAGGTGGAATTGAAGGTGTTAAAATACGTTTATCGAGTTCAAATATTGAAGCGAGAGTTGCGGCTTTAAGTGAAGCACTAAATCATGGTGATATAGGATTGGGTTTGGTAATTGAAGCTTTAGAAGATAAGTTTAGAAAAGTACGTCAAGCTGCGGTTAATTGTTTGCAAAATAGAAAAGAAGCTCAAGTTAAGCTGGCATTGCATAATTATAAATTTTGGAGTGGTTTTGAAAAATTAAATAGACTACCACATCAGTATGTAAGCACCTTTGCTAATCGGCAAGTTATAGAATTTGAGCCAACAACTAATATTAAGGAGACTGTTGATATTGCATACGCTTTGAGAAATACGGAGAGATATAGTAATAAACCTGAGATAACAATCGCAAATAAACTTCAATTATTGCAACAAAGTCATCTGGTAAATCAAATTGAAGCTTTAGTATTTGGCGTTTGGTTTGACAGAGAAGCAACTGATTTTAGTTCGCGCCATGTTGTGGATTCACTAGTTGCACTGCAAGCACATCTGACTAATCTCAAAGCTGTTTTTATTGGAGATATTGAGGACTCTGAATGTATGATTTCTTCAATTCCACAAAGTAATGTCAGCCCGATTTTGCAAGCTTATCCCCATCTAGAAGTATTAAAAATTCGCGGTGATGGTGGTTATAGCTATGGATATGAACCAATAAACGCAGGACTAGCTTTTAATCCATCATTAAGACACGAAAAATTAAAAGCTTTAATTATCGAATCTGGCGGACTTCGCCATCAAGTAATTAATCAAATCTGTGAACTTGAATTACCAGCGTTAGAATATCTAGAATTATGGTTGGGTAGTGAGGGATATGGTGGTACATCATCTATTAATGACTTGATGCCAATACTTTCTGGGGTATTTCCTAAACTGAAATATTTAGGATTGCGGAACAGTGAATATTCTGATGATATTGCCTTGGTAATAGTAGATTCTCCTATTCTTGAGAATTTAGTAGAGTTAGACTTTTCTATGGGAACTTTGGGTGATGAAGGCGCAGAGGCTTTGCTGAATTGTCCAGCAATACAACAACTAGATACACTGAATGTCTCTGATAATTGTCTAACTGATAATATGCTTGCAAGGTTAAAACAGTTAGATATTGAAGTTATTTCTGATAATCCACAAAAACATACAGAAGACCGCTACTGCACAGTAGCCGAATAATTTAAAAATTCAAAATGGGTATTTTTCATCTTTCAACTAATATGTACCTTACCATCCTTTATCGCGGTTCTTTAATTAGTTGCAACTACGGTTGTGAATATTGCCCCTTTGCGAAACGCCAACAAACAGCCGCAGAATTAGCTATAGATAAACAATCTTTAGAAAAGTTTGTCAATTGGATTTCCCAACATCCCCAACATCAATTTTCAATTCTATTCACCCCTTGGGGAGAAGCCTTAATCCATTCTTGGTATCAGCAAGCCTTGGTAAAATTAACCCATTTACCCAACGTTAATAAGGCTGCAATTCAAACTAATCTCTCTTGTCAACTAGATTGGGTAGAGGAATGTAACAAAGATAAATTGGCAATTTGGGCTACTTTTCATTCTGAATGGGTATCATGCGATCGCTTTTTATCTAAATGTCTTCAATTAAACCACCAAAATGTTAAATTTAGCGTCGGAGTTGTAGGCTTTCCCAAGTTTAAATCAGAAATAGCCGCTTTACGTCAAGAATTACCAAACCAAATTTATCTGTGGATTAATGCTGTCAAAGCTGAACTCCCGAATTTGTCACCAGCAGACAGAGAGTTTTTCCAATCTATCGACCCATTATATGAATTGAATACCAAACATTATCCTAGCTTTGGGCATTCTTGTCGGGCAGGAAAATCAGTAATTTCTGTTGATGGCGACGGGACAATACGCCGTTGTCATTTTATTAAATCTCCAATTGGTAATATTTATGATTCTGATTGGGAAACAGCCTTATATGAGCAACCTTGTACCAACCAGACTTGTCATTGTCACATTGGTTATGTCCATCTTGATTACTTAAATATGAATCAAATTTTTAGTTCTGGACTATTAGAAAGGATTCCCGATGATTGGACTATCCATAAATCATAAAACAGTTGGTGCAAGATGTAGCGATCGCACTAATTTTTCCTGCACCTCTGCACTTTAAAATACACGATATCACTGATTAACATACTCTCCACACTTTTAGGGCGGAGATTCTAGCTTAAACATCAATTGGTATTTTTATAAGGAAGGTCAATTCTCGCTGTACCTACAGGAATTTCCCCTTGTAAACCAGTTCGTCTAGCTGTTACTCCGTAGAGTAATATTCTCCCATCTAAAATTTTTGTTTGTACACCTGTAAATTGCACTTCTACAGACTTACCAGCAGCTATTGGTTGATCAAACGTAATTGACAACCGTTCTTTCGTGATTTCTGTTTTCGCTGCAATTTCTTTACCCGAATCATCTACCACTCGAACATTAGAAAAACGTTCCATTTGGTTTGGTAGAGAAATCATTAAGTCTTGTACGGACATCCCCAGTACTGCAACTTTAATGAAGTGTGTATCATTTTTCACTCCAGAGTTAGTAATAGTCGGAACATTAACTGTATACGCAACTTGAGCCGATGATGCAGAATCTAGCTGTTGAGATTTAGTTGGGGTAGCTATAGCCGTAGAGGCGGTAGTGAGTATTAAAGCAGACAAACTACCAAATATTAAAGCTTTCATAATCAAACCTCACTTTGGGGTGAAATAATATCTTGGTGTTGTGCAATCCATCTACATCAATACATTAGTTTATTAATATGAAAAAAGACTGAATAAGAAATTAAATTTTATAAAGAATCTGCTTTAATTTTCACAGAAAAAATAATTGCCAAAGCTCATAATGCTTACAAAACAAGGGTTGTACACCATACAACACCTAACTTTTACTGGCTCTATACAGAGTTATAAACACCCGTTAATAGAGGGTGTTTTAGAGATTCAATCCCTACTTAAGAACGGGAGAAATCCAATAATTTATGTATTGATAATAAAATAATGCCAAATCGTTCTGAATAAGCTTTCAGCAAAAGCTTTAACTCTATTCAGGAAAAACTAATTTTTCTGGAGGAAACATCGATTAGATTTGAACTGTGGAAAGTGCAAGATGTAAATCTACCTTGTCTTGCTTGTCCGCCTAGTCTACCTTGTCTCTTTTGTTCATATACAAGATATGCCAATAAATTTTGGGGAAAATTTTAAAAGAAAATTAGCCGAATTTTTTGTTGCCAGAATTGACACTGCTTCACTACATTTTCGGTTGACTGTTGGCATTATCTTAATTGTGACATTTGGAATAAGTAGCTTTACGCTCTGGGCTGGATGGGAAATCAAACAATGTTTGATGCCTGCTCATCAAAATTATGGTATGGCTGATAATTATCAACTGTGGACTGTGATTCAAAGTTTGGGAATGATGAGTATTTTTTCTCTGATTATCACCACAGTTTTGACTACTTTATTTATTAAGCGATCGCTCTTACCATTACAACAGATTAATCAATGGGCAGAAACCTGCACAACTGAACTCACTCCCCACCAATTAGGCTTGCATCAAACACCAAGCGAAATTCAAGAATTAGCCCAGACATGGATAGAATTTTTAAGCAAACTTTCTGAAGCCAAAGAACAGCAACGCCAGTTATTCAGCGATTTAGCCCACGAGTTACGCACACCTTTGAGTGTGGTGTATGGATATCTGCAAAGAAGTCTCCAACGCAGTCATAATTTAGCTGCTTCCCAAAAAGAAACGCTCGAAATGGCTGTTTCTGACGCGGCAAGAATGAATCATATCCTCCAAGACTTGCTAGACTTAGCACGGGCGGATAACAGCGCGATTCCCTGTCCCCGCGAAACTGAACCACTCTTACTTAATGATGTAGTTGTAGCCGTCGCCGAGATGACAGAAAAATTCCATCATCGGGAAATTCAGCTAGAAATCGCTCCTTTTCCTGTTCAAGTCAAAGCCGAACGCCAACAGCTAATGCAGATATTAAACAATTTGATTACTAATGCCGTGAAATATTCTGCTACTGGTGAGCCAATTATTTTACATCTCACCCAAACGGAAGATGTGGCAATGATTCAAGTCAGCGACAAAGGATGTGGTATTCCCTTATTAGAACAGTCCCGCATTTTTGAACCATTTTATCGCTTAGATTCTTCTCGCACCCGTGCTACAGGCGGTACTGGTATGGGTTTATGTATCGTCAAACGCCTTGTAGAGTGTATTGGCGGTACAGTTGAACTCCGCTCAGAACTTGGGAATGGTAGTAGTTTTATCTTGAAATTACCTGCATTAGAAGTAAAAGAAAGGAACCAAGAAAATCTCATTCCCTACCTTCACGAGTAAGTTCAGAAATCAAATCGGATTGTTATATGAACATTAACTTTAAAGCAGGAGAAAATAATGATGTTGAAACACTTTTAGTTTTAATCCAAGAAT